>CAKWZF010000094.1:0-7577 GCA_934865005.1 uncultured bacterium
GCCCAGAAGCAGCTCGAGGCCGCCAACGAAGCCGTCGTCGATGCGAACCTCGATATCTTCAAGGCCAAGGCCGAGCTTGCCAACGATGAGGCACTCAAGGCCGATCTTGAGGCTGTCGACCACAAGGCATCCCTTGCCGCGGGCACGACGGGCAACGAGAAGCTGGTCAAGCTGAACGCTGCCTACGCTCGCTATAAGGCTGCCGTCGATGCCGCCGCTGGCCTCAAGGCTGCTCTGAGCGATGCCGATGCCAAGCTGTCCGATGCCAACGACGCCTATGCCGCCGCGCTTGCCGAGCTCGGAGATGCCAAGGATGCCCTGGCTGCCGCTCAGGCCGAGTACGACAAGTATCATCCCAAGGCTGAGCCGCAGGCCAAGCCTCAGGTTGCGCAGGCTGCTGCAAAGGCCCCCGTTGCCAAGAAACAGGCTGCGCCTGCCGCGCTCGCCCAGACTGGCGACAATTCCGCGCTTGCGGGCGAGGTGTTCGTCATCGGCGGTGTGACGCTCGTGGCAGCGGGCGTGACGCTGGGCGATCGTCGTCGCAAGCAGATGTAGCGTTTCGAGCGTAGATTCTGCAACGAACTTCGGTTCATAGCAGGAATGCTTCGATAGCTTAACCGATAAGGCCGGCGCGCTGTTAAACGCAGCGCGCCGGCCTTTCTTTGTTTCGATATCAAAAAGCCCGGTCAGCAGCCGCAGAAGCTACCGACCGGGCAAGCCGTAGGCAATATGGTTGCTGTCGAGCAGCTGCTCGACTTAGCCCAGCAGGCTTAAGCCCACGGAGACAAACGCCAGGATAACGCCGACGATAGACTCGCCGCCCAGCAGGCCGCTGGCAACGACCAGGCCCTGCTCCTGGAAGGCGGCATCCTTGGCAGCCTTCTCCTCGTCCGAAAGGCCTGCCTCGGCGTCGCGGTGTGCGGCCCACTTGTCGTAGGCGAGCTTGACGCAGGAGCCCAAGAAGGCCGTGAGCGACATGTAGAACGGCAGGTACACGCCCAGACCGATCATCATGGCCGGAATGCCGAGCCAGTACATGACGATGCCGGCGATAAAACCGCCCGCAATCCACGGCACGCTCGGGATGCCCGAGACCATGGTGGCAACCACGCTTGCCTGCGCGGCCACAAAGCTCTTGTCGGGGCCAAAGGCGTCCGGACCATAGGCGGTGACGAGCGCGACCATGACGGCGGCGGCGACCAGGGCGCCCACGATGCCGCCGATGGCTTGGCCGATCCACTGCGCACGCGGGTTGGTGCCCAGCACGGCGCCGGCCTTAAAGTCGTTCATGACGTCGCCTGCAAGGCCGCACGCCACGGCTACGATGCCGGCGATAAAGAACAGCTTGACCTGCGCGAGCTGTGCGAAGGCTGCCACGATGAGCATGACGATAAGGCCAAAGATCTCCATGGGGTCGATACCCGTCTGGCCGCAGCTCTGTGCGCTCATGATGGTGGTGACAAAGGTGAACAGCGTCACGATGACGGCCGGAACGGGGCCAAGGTCAAGCACGATGGCGATGATCACGGCGATGGCGGCAGCGCCCAGGCCGATGATACCAGCGTCGAGCTTAAGGGAGCCCGAGATGAGCGACTGCTCGTCGGTGTCGGTGGAGCTGTCGGCGGCAAGACCGCGGACGATACCGGCGACCTGCGGCAGGATGTCCTTGAGGACGACGGCGACGCCAAAGCCCATCATGAGGCCCATGCCCAGGGACTTGACGATGCCCTGTGCAGTCACAACGTCGAACAGACCGGCAGCGGTGCCACCCACGATGATGCCAAAGTTGCCCAGCAGCGCGCCGGCAAACCAGAAGGCGACGGGGGCGAAGCCCACGAGGAAGCCGACGGAGAGCAGCATGGGCGAGTTGTAGATGCCAAAGGTCACGCCGGGGATGTTGAGCGTGCACAGCATGCTGGGCACCACGCCCAGGGCGTCGCGCAGCACGCTGTAGATGCCGGCGATGGCCATGGAACCAAAGAGCTGCTTGCCGGTTTTGCCGCCAGCCTCGGTCGCGCGCAAGGTCTGAGCTGCGGCGTTGCCGGTGGGGAACTCAAGCGCGGCGTCCACGATAAAGTGACGGTGGATGAGCGCGGTGGCCAGCAGGCCCAGGATGGTGCCGGCGAGTGCCACGATAAACATGTCGAGCCAGCTGATCTGGTCGGCATAGCCCAGCATCCAGGCGCCCGGGATGGTAAACGCCAGGCCGCCGGCGACCATGGCGCCCGCGGACATGATGGTGTGGGTGACGTTTGCCTCGTTGAGACTGGCGTTGCCCATGAGTTTAAGGAAGAACAGCGAGATGACGGCAGCGAAGACGATCGGCCAGGGGAGTGCGCCCATCTTGAGGGCGGTGTAGGCCGAGCTTGCCGTGATGATCACGCAGCCAAGGACGCCGATGACGACGCCGCGCAGCGTGAGTTGCCCGCGCATCGAGGCGCGGTTCGAGGGATTGCTCATATAGAACTCCTTTGCGTATATCCGCTTCCCCCGGGAGCGCCGCTACGGATACGGCGCGGGAAGTCGGGTTACCAAGGGCCGCCGCGTGAGCTCGCGCGCGACCGCGCACCAGTATAGCCGCAAGCTAGTCATTTTGGGATGACTGGTTTAGGTAGGCGATATACTGCTGGGCAGACGAAAGGAGCGCCGACGATGCTTAATGGGTGCGCATATATATTGACGGTCGACGTGGGCAACACGTTCATTCGCTTTGGTCTGTTTGCCGAGGATTCGGCCGCGGCGCAGGAATGCCCGCTTGCGACGTGCGAGATCACGACGCCGTCGAGCATTACGGCCGACGAAGCGCGTATGCGTCTCGCTCAAGTCATGGCCGCGCTGGCGGCCGATGCGGGCATGCCCGGCGCGCTCGTTCCCGCGGGCGCAGTACTGAGCTGCGTGGTGCCGGCGCTCGAGCGCCCGTGGAAGGCGGCGCTTTCCCGCACCTGCACGGGACGCGTGCTCACCGTGGGACCGGGACTTAAGACCGGCATGCCCGTGCACTACGACGACCCGGCCGAGATCGGCCCCGACCGCATCGCCGATGCCGTGGCGGCACGCGCCGTCTACGGCTCTCCCTGTATCGTGATCGACCTGGGTACGACGACCAATATCGAGGTCATCGACGCGCACGGTACCTTTGTGGGCGGCGTCATCGCGCCGGGTCTGGCGCTCGGCGCCCGCTCGCTTTCGGCCGCTGCGGCGCGTCTGCCGCAGGTCGAGCCCTCGGCACCGACGCATGTAATCGGCCGCAACACGCGCGAGGCCATGCGCTCGGGCGTGGTTCTGGGCGAGGTGGCCCGCATCGACGGCATGCTCGACATGGTGCGTGCCGAGATGCGCTCGACCAAGGCCGCGGGGGAGGGCGACGTGCCCATCGTCATTACCGGCGACGATGCCGAGGCACTCGCGTCGCTGGTCGGTCACAGTCTGACGGTCGACGACGCGCTGACGTTGCGGGGTCTCGCCGAGCTCTACCGTATCAACCAAAAGCCCCGCCGTGTGTAAAGGTGAGGGCGCCGGTGGGACAAACGCCCCCACCTTTCACCTGCTACAATGGGTCAAACTATTGCGATTACGGAGGTGTCTGCCATGTCGGACGATCTTCATCAAACTTCGTCAGGCAAGCGCCTTGACGTCATTAGCTGGGACGAGTTCTTTATGAGCGTGGCCATCGCCGCGCAGCGCCGCAGCAAGGACCCCAACACGCAGGTGGGTGCGTGCATCGCCAACACCAACCACCGCATCCTTTCGGTGGGCTACAACGGTACACCCTCGGCGCTCAACGACGACTTTTTCCCGTGGGGTACGAGCGACGACCCGCTGCAGGACAAGCACAACTACGTGGTCCATGCCGAGGCCAACGCCGTGCTCAACTACCGTGGCTCGCTCAAGGACCTCGAGGGCTCCACGGTCTACGTCACGCTGTTCCCGTGCCACGATTGCGCCAAGATTTTGGCGCAGGTGGGCGTGGGCGAGGTTGTCTACCTGGACAACAAGTACGCCGACACCGATGATGGGCGCATCAGCCGCCGCATCCTCGACTCCTGTGGCATCAGCTACCGCCAGGTTATCGTCGATGTGCACATCGGCACCGAGGGGCAGGCTCAGCAGTAGCGCGTGGCAACGCCAGCTGGCGGCAAAAGCAGCTAAAAGAGCCCCGTCCCAAATTGACTACTCGTGAAAGTCGCGTCTGCGCGCATGGACGGCTCGTGAGCGGGTACATGGCTGTAGTAACATAGCTTCTGTCCGCGGGCGCGCCCGCGTAATTGTGAGAAAGGAGCCCCTGTGGCTGTTAACGAAGAGCTGCTTAAGAAGGTTCTTGAAGAGATTCGCCCCAACCTGCAGGCCGACGGCGGCGATATGGAGTATGTGGGCGTTGACGACGAGGGCGTCGTCAAACTGGAGCTGCAGGGCGCTTGCGCCGGCTGCCCCATGAGCTCGCTGACCCTGTCCATGGGTATTGAGCGCATCCTGAAGGAGCATGTGCCCGGCGTTACCCGCGTTGATCAGGTCAATGCCTCCGGCGAGGCCGAGGACCTGTACGACGAGTACGCGCCGTTCTAAGATGCGAAAGCTGCGGACGGTACGCTCCGCATAGACGTTACGCCCAAATATGCGGCTGCGAGCGCAAGGCCCGCGGCCGCATTTGTATGTGGGGAGCAGGGGGATCGATATGCTCAACGACTTCTACCATATGCTTGATCCCGTCGCCATCTCGGCGGGGCCCATCACCATCTACTGGTACGGCCTGGCCTACGTGGTCGGCGCCCTGCTCACGGCGGTCGTCATGTACCGCACGCAGCGTCGCTGGGGTTTTAACATCACGATTGATGACCTGACGAGTGTCGTGGTCGGCGTGGTCTTTGGCCTCATTATCGGTGCGCGCCTGTTCTACGTCATCTTTTACGGCGACGGCTACTACTGGGCGCATCCGCTCGAGATCTTTGCCACCAACGAGGGTGGCATGAGCTTCCATGGCGGCCTGGTGGGCGGCATCATCGGCGGCGTGCTCGTGTGCCGCATGTACAAGCTCGACGCCTGGACCATCGCCGACCTTGCCGTTATCGGTGCTCCGCTGGCCTTATGTCTGGGACGCTGCGCCAACTTTGTCAACGGCGAGCTGTGGGGCAAGCCGACCGATCTGCCCTGGGGCGTGGTCTTCGGTGGCACCGCGGGCGATATGCCGCGTCACCCCTCCCAGCTTTATGAGGCATTCCTCGAGGGTATTGTGCTCTTTTGCATTCTGCAGGTGCTCAGCCGCAAAAAGCCGCTACTGCCCCAAGGCACGTTTATGGGCGTGTTTGTGATGGGTTACGGCATCGTTCGCTTTTTGATTGAGTTTGTGCGTGTGCCCGATGCGCAGCTGGGCTATCTGCTGGGCGGCGTCATCACCATGGGTCAGCTGCTGAGCCTGCCGCTCGTAATCGCGGGCCTGGCGCTCATCATCTTTGCCCTCCGCCACAACCGTCCCCAGCGCATCTACCTCGACGCCTAACCACCACAAAGGGGACAGGCACCTTTGTGGTGGTTCGCTGGGCAACGATGACAGAACCGTAACGTTTCCCCAGATAAAACCTGCCAAAATAAACCTGTCCCCTTTTTGGCAGGTTTCTAGAAAGGCTCTTTGGACTGTGAAGGATTCCGATCTCTCCACAACGGCTGCGCGCGACGCTGCCCGCATCGTCTGGTTTAAGCGCTACCCCGCCAAGCAGACGCTCATCGCATTTTTGCTCGCGCTGTTGGCGACCACGGCGTTTTCCATCGATCCCTCCCCGGTGTCGAGCAACGCAGTCTTGGCGATTGACCCCAAAGCCTCGGGCATGCTGTACGTGTGCTACGAGGTGCTCCTCTCGTTTGCCGGCCATACCGACGCGGTCATGCTGCTTGCACTTGCCTGCCTGCTCACCTTGCCGTTTCGCTACGTGTTCTTTGGCCGTGGCGACACCTGGCGTCCATCGATCATTCTGCCGTCGCTGTTCTTTGCCATCTGCATGGTGTTCGGCCGCAGCTACGATCTCACCGACTCGGCCGAGATCGTCCTTGGCGACAAAGCCCGCATCATCTGCGCCTGGATTGGCGGCGCGGGCTGGATGCTCTTGGCGGTCGTTGCCTTCTACCTTGCCTTTGAGTGTCTAGATTGGCTGAGCTCTCGGCGCATTCCGTTTTCCGAGGCGCACTTTGGCCGCGTATGGCGTGTGACTCACGCCGTGCTCTCGGTCCATCCCTTTGCCGGGCCCTTCCTGGTGCTCATGATCGCCTGGGCGCCCACGCTCATCGCTTCGCTGCCTGGCCTTTTTATGGGAGATACGGGCGCGCAGATTCGCCAGTGGTTTAACTATCCCAACGGCACGAGCGACTACCTGCGCCTACTCAATCCCAATGTGTTGCTCAACGGGCATCACCCCGTGGTGCACACGGCTATCATCGGTTCGTGCGTCCAGCTGGGGCTTTCACTGTTCAACAGCGCTAACGCAGGTCTTGCCATCTACACCTGTGCTCAGTTCGTCATCACGGCCGCCTGCATGGCCTATTCCATTTCGTCGCTGCGCAAACTGGGCGTGAGCCTGCCGGTTCGCGGTGCGATCCTGCTGTTCTTCGCGTTTATGCCGATGTTCTCTAACTACGCGGCGTTGCTCACCAAAGACGTGCTCTTTGCCGACGCGTTCTTGGTGCTGCTGGTACAGACCGTCAAGCTCGTGGCATGTGGCTTGCCCCGTCGTGATGCCAATGTCGAGCGAGCGGGCGAGAAAGCCCCCGTGCTCTTTGCGCGCCACGACTGGCTGCTGCTTGCTCTGGGCGCCATGGGTTCCACGTTTCTGCGCAACGGCGGCCTGGTGTTTCCCCTGGCGGCATGCGTAATCGCGGCGGCGTTTTGCGTATGGGACGTGCATATGGCTCGTCGTGCAGCCAAGCAGATTGGTGCTGCGCCTTCGGGCGCCATCCCGCGTTTCCGTTGGGTTGGCGTTCTCGCGGTGCTCGCGCTCTGCCTTGCCTCTAATATGTACTTCACCAAGGTCTTTATGCCGGCGCACGACATCACGCCTGGTTCCAAGCGCGAAATCCTCTCGATTCCGTTCCAGCAGACGGCTCGTTTCGTCCAAAAGCACGACGGCCTCAACTCGGGCGTCAACCCCACGGTTAAGGAGGACGGCACCATCGTGGAGGCTCCTTGCGACGGTTCGGTGACCGACGAAGAGCGTGCCGTGATCGACCGCGTACTCAAGTACGAGAACCTGGGCCGCCGCTACAACCCCGACAAGTCCGATGCCGTCAAGAACTGCTTTAACGAGTACGCCTCGCAGGAGGACATCAAGGCCTATTTTGAGGTGTGGGCCCAGATGTTCAAAAAGGATCCCGAGTGCTATATCTCGGCGCTCATCAATAACTACTACGGTTATTTTTATCCGAGCGCTCGCGACGCATGGGTCTACAGCACGGCGCGCAGTGCCGAGATCATGGCGAAGCCCGATAACCTCAAGTACTTTGACTTCCATCCGGTCGATAACAAGGCGGTGCGGTGGTGCGACCACCTGATTAACCTGTAGCGCGTGGCGGTGCGGCGCGTGCCGTTTATCTCG
>CAKWZF010000095.1:0-4211 GCA_934865005.1 uncultured bacterium
GGCGAGAATTTTCCTGGCGATAGGATCGTCAGCTTGGTCGATGAGCTCGAAGGGCTGATCGAGGAAGCCAAGCCGCCTTTCGGCAAGAACGCTCAGTTCAAGGTCATCGACGCCGACGTGTTCTTCAATATCCTCGACGAGATCCGCATGAGCTATCCCGAGGAGTGGCAGAAATCCCGCCGTATCCTTAAGGAGCGCGAGGAGCTTATGGCTTCCGCCGCCGCTCAGGCTGATTCCATCATCGCCGACGCTCAGCAGCAGGCCCTCACCATTGCCGGTGAGCAGGAGATCGTCCGCCTTGCGCAGCAGCAGGCCGACGACATCCGCGATCGTGCCCAACAGTACGAGCGCGAGACGCGTTATGCTGCCGAGGACTACGCGGAGCAGGTCTTTACGCACCTGGAGGAGAACCTCAAGAGCCTGACTGGCACCGTTACCCGTTGCCGTCAGCAGCTCAACGAGGGTGCCGCCCAACAGAATGGTCAGTGGTAATGGCTGAGTTTCCGAGCGTTACCGTCGATCTTTCCGAGCAGCTCGAGTTTCCTGGAGATTCGTATCCGCTGACCGGTAAGGTCGATGTCGCCACCTACACGGTGGGCGAGAAGGAGTACCAGCTTCAGGACGGCATCGACTACGACGTTGTCTTTACCAATGCCGGTACCGGTGTCTTGCTCACGGGCATGGTCCGCGCGCACGCCACCGGCGAGTGCGACCGTTGCCTGGAGCCCGCCTCGTTTGATATCGCCGGCGAGATCGAGGAGTTCTACCTCTTTGAGGAGCCCGAGGATCCCGAGGCCTACGAGGACGGCTACGAGCTCCTGGGTGAGGACCGCATCGTCGATCTGGGCGAGCCCATCAATGACGCGGTCGTTATGGACACGCCGTTTGTGGTGCTCTGCAAGCCCGATTGCCGTGGTCTGTGCGCCACATGCGGTTGCAATCTCAACGTCGAGCAATGCGATTGCGCCGCCCAGGCAGAGGCGGAATGGGCCGCTGCCACGGAAAATCCATTTGCAGCATTGAAGAATCTCAAGCTTGATGAGTAAAACTGTGGTAGTATCGCTACTTGCGCGTAATCGCCACACTGGATAGTTCATAAGGAAGGTCACTATGCCCGTACCTAAACAAAAGCAGGGTCGTATCCGCACTCACACCCGTCGTTCCGCCAACATGAAGATCTCGGCTGCGGCTCAGTCCACGTGCCCCCGTTGCGGCGCTGTCAAGCTTCCGCACCACGTGTGCCCCAGCTGCGGTTTCTACAAGGACCGCGAGGTTATCGTTACCGAGTAACGGTATACTCTGGATGCGATGCCGTTCCAAATGGAACCACAATGGCCGGCTCAATGAGTCGGCCATTTTTGTATAAGGAGCATGTATATGAGTAACGTTCGCGTTTGTGTAGACGTTGTGGGCGGAGACGAGAAACCTCAGGTTGTTCTCGATGGTATCGAGGCTGCGCTTGCCGCCGATCCCGATATCGAGGTCTTGGCGGCTGGCCCGGCCGAAATCGTCAATCCCTTTGCAGCTTCCCATGCACGTGTTGAGGCCCTTGAGGCACCTGACGTTATCGCCATGGATGACGATCCCATTCGCGCCGTGATGACCAAGCGTAAGTCGTCGATCGTGCTTTCTTGCCGCGCCATTAAGAAGGGCAACGCGGATGCGTTCTTCTCCGCCGGCTCGACCGGTGCCATGACCGCCGCTGCCACCGCCTACGTGACGCCGTTTAGGTATCAGGCCGAAGGCAAGAAGCAGCCGGTGCGCCCCTGTCTGACCAATGCGCTGCCCAATCGCGCCGGCGGTCTGACGGTGCTGTGCGACATGGGTGCCAACCCCGATGTCGAGGTTGACGATATGGTGCGTTTTGCCCAGATGGGCAGCGCCTATGCCCGCGTCGTCCTGGGCATCGAGCATCCTCGCGTGGGCCTGCTTGCCAACGGCACCGAGGACGAGAAGGGTTCTAACTTTACCAAGGCCTGTTTCCCTGCTATGAAGGCCGCCGTTCCCGGCTTTGTTGGTAACTGCGAGGGCACCGACCTCACCTCAGGCAACTTCGATGTCGTCGTTGCCGATGGTATGTCGGGCAATATTGCGCTCAAGGCCACCGAGGGCGCTGCCAAGTTTTTGCTGCAGGAGCTCAAGGGTGTCTTTATGTCTTCGCTCGGCACCAAGATTGCCGCGCTGCTCATCAAAAAGCAGATGCGCGAGATTAAAGCCAAACTTTCGGGCGACGCCAAGGGCGGCGCGATTCTTTTGGGCCTGCGCGGCGTGGTCCTGATCGGCCATGGTGCCACCTCGGTCGAGGCTGTCAAAAACGGTACGCTCGCGGCGGCCGAAGCCGTGCGCGCCGGGCTGGTCGAGAATGTCGCCAACTCTATGGACGGTATCGTTTTATAAGAGCGAGTTAGAGCGCTGTTATGTGCTTCGCGGTGCACGTCGTGGGGTAGAATCAGAACCGTGTCTTGGTACCGCCCGGGCGGTACCATTCTTTTGGTATTCATGCACTATGAGAGGAAGCGCTATGGACCGCTCCGAAATCTTCGACAAGATCGCCGAGGTCGCTGCTGACGTTCTGGGCGTCGATGTTGCCGAAATTAGCGAGGAGACCACCTTTGACGACCTCGATGCCAACTCGCTCGAGCGCCTGCAGCTGGTTACGGCTATCGAGGACGAGTTCAACCTCGAGATCGATGACGAGACCCTGCTCTCGCTCAACTCTGTCGCCGACGCCGTCGACGCTATCGAAGCTGCCAAGGAGGCTTAAGTCTTGGCTTTATCCGACCGACTTACGCGCGCCCAGGAAATCCTGGGCCACGAGTTCAACAATAAGGTGCTGCTGCGCGCGGCGCTTACGCATCCCTCGGCAGTCGAGGGCCAGCCGGTTTCTGCCAGCTATGAGCGCCTTGAGTTCTTGGGCGATTCCATTTTGGGCGCTGTGGTCGCACGCTCCCTGTTTGAGTCCTATCCGGAGTTTGACGAGGGCAAGCTCACGCGCTTGAAGGTGTCGCTTGTCTCGGGCGCTACGCTGTCCGAGGTTTCTCACGAGCTGGGCATCGACGACATCATCATCTTTGGTGCCTCCGAGACCGGTACCGGTGCGCGCGGCCTGCATTCGGCCCTCGAGAACGTCTATGAGTCGCTCGTGGGCGCGCTGTACCTGGATGCCGGCTGGGACGTTGCGGCGGAGTTCATTCACCGTACGCTTAAGCCGCATTTGGCTTCCGAGCGTGCCGAGCATCCTGCGAACCCCAAGTCGTTTTTGCAGGAGTGCGTGCAAGCCGACGGTCACGAACCTCCGGCGTACAAGCTCGTTGGCTCCGAGGGCCCGGCGCATGCGCCCACCTTTACCGCTGTGGTTTTGATCGATGGTATTCGCCAGGGTCGCGGCTCCGGCTCCTCAAAGAAGGAAGCCGAGGGAGCTGCCGCGCTCGAAGCGCTCGACCGCATGGGTTACACCACCAACGGCGTGATTCTGAACAAGAAGCACGTGTAAGCGAGGAACCGTGTATCTCAAGTCCCTCACGCTCAAAGGGTTCAAGTCGTTTGCCGACCGCGCCCATATGACGTTTGAGCCGGGCCTGACCGTCATCGTCGGTCCAAACGGCTCGGGAAAATCGAACATCTCTGACTCGATTCTGTGGGTCCTGGGCGAGCAGAGCGCCAAGCAGCTGCGCGGCCAGGCCATGGAGGATGTCATCTTCTCGGGCTCGTCAGCGCGCAAGCCTGTGGGTGTCGCCGAGGTCACGCTGGTGCTCGATAACTCGGACCATATGCTGCCCGTCGATTTTGACGAGGTCGCCATCACCCGTCGCATGTATCGCTCGGGCGAAAGCGAGTACCTCATCAACTCGAGTCCGTGCCGTCTGATGGACATTCAGGACATCCTGCACGATTCGGGCCTGGGCAAGGATACGCATTCCATTATCAGCCAGGGCAAGCTTGACGCCATTTTGCAGAGCCGCCCCGAGGAGCGCCGCGCCCTTATCGAGGAGGCCGCCGGCATTTCCAAGCACAAGCGCCGCAAGGAGCGTGCGCTCAAAAAGATTAAGTCGATGGACGAGCACCTGACGCGTGCCCGCGACATCAATAAGGAAATCGCCCGTCAGCTGCGACCGCTGGAGCGTCAGGTCGATCGCGCGCGCAAGTACAAAGAGCTGTCCTCGCGCGCGAACGAGCTTACGCAGATGCTGGCTGTCGATGAGCTTCGTTCG
>CAKWZF010000095.1:4221-7429 GCA_934865005.1 uncultured bacterium
CTGGAGAGCCGCTCCAAGGAAGATGCTGCCGAGCTGGAGCTTGCGCAGTACCGCTTGGACGAAAAGGAGCGCGAGCTCGAGAAGCTTCAGGTCATGCTCGAGGAAAAGGGCCTGTTTGTGGGCGACCTGGGCGAGCAGCGCCGTCATATGCAAGATGTGGTCGGTCGCATTAACTCCGACATGCGCCTGCTCGAGGAAAAAGGCCACAACATGGTGTCGCGCCTGTCTGACATGCGCGGGCAGATTTCGAGCTCCGAGCATCAGCGTCGTCGCGTGGTCGAGGAGCTCGAGGATGCGCGTGCGCAGCTTGAGGAAGTGACCGGCGCGCACCTGCTGGCCCAAGAGGACGTTGACGCCGCTGGTCCTGCCGCCGCTGAGCTCCACGAGCGGCGCGTGGCGCTCGACAATCAGATTTCGCAGCTTACGCGTGAGCAGCGCGATGTACAGCGTGTGGCTGATAACGCCGCGCTTGAGCTTGCCAAGGTGAAGGACTCGCTGAGCAATGCCGAGGTCGAGGACAACATGTATGCCTCGCGCCTGGAGCAGATCGATGAACAGCTCGAGGAGGTCACGGCCTCGCTCGAGAGCCGTCGCGACCGCGCCGAGGAGCTTGAGGGCGCTCTTGAGGAGGCGCGCCAGGCCCAGGTCGATGCGCGTGAGGCCACCGAGGTCGCCCGTGCGGCCCTGAAGGACTTGCGTAATCGTGAGAGCGAGGCGCGCAACAAGTTATCCGAGGTGCGCTCGGAGCTTGCCAGCCAAAAGAAGCTTGATGCGCGCATGGCCGACAGCTCGCCGCTCGTGAGCCGTCTGGTGGGTGCGCTGGGCGATGACGTAACGGGTCGCCTGGGCGATGTGCTCGAAGCCCCGCGCGAGCTTGAGGGCCTGGTTGAGCAATTGCTCGCCGGCGATATCGATGCGCTTCTGTTCGACGATACGTCTGCGCTTGAGCGTGCCAGTCGTGCCGCTCTGGACCAGAAGAAGGCCTCGGGCGAGGCACTGCTGGTGGCGCGCGACGTGAGCGGCTCTACCGCCGCTGAGGGCGCCTCCGGTACCCGTCTGGTTGATCGTCTGTCCGTGCGCGCAGGCTACGGTCCCGTCGTCGAGGCGCTGCTCGGCGGCTATTACGTCGTTGACGATCTTGCTGCCGCGCTGTCGGCGCCGGTCGTTGAAGGCGTGACTTACGTGACCCCCGATGGCGCCCGCGTCGCCTGCGGCGGCCTGGTGCGCGTGGGGCTTGATGCCGGCGAGGCTTCGGGTGCCTTGGAGCGCAAGCGCCGCATCCGTGAGCTCGAGGGCCTGGAACCCGATCTGGCTGCCATCTTTGAGCATGCTTCGGACCAAGTCGTTGAGGCCAACGCTGCCGTCGAGGAGGCCCGTGCCGTCGAGGGCGATGCCGCCGGCGAGATCGCCCGTCTTGAGGGCGAGCGCCGCTCCCTGTTGTCCGAGATCGGCCGTCTGGAGCAAAGCGCCAACAATGCCGAGGTCGAGCGCGTGCGCATCTCCAAGCGCCGCGAGCAGGCTGCCGAGGCCGTTCGTGTCGCGCGCCCGCGCGTTGACGAGCTCACCCGTTCGCGTGACGAGGCGCGTGCACAGGCAAGCGACCTGGGTCTCCAGATTGCCGAGGCCAACGATGAGCTCGATCGCGTTCGCCGTGACGATTCCGAGGCCGCCGGTAAGCTCGCCGATGCCAAGGTGCGCCTGGCCCAGACGAGCGAGCGCCTACGTTCGCTGAAGGGCCGCGTGCCCGACCTGGAGCATCGTCTTGAGGGCATCGACCGTCGTATCCGCGGAACACGCCAGGCCTCGCGCTCCCTCGAGCTGCTGCGCCTGCGCGTCGATCCCATGCACGAACGCTATTCTGCCCTGTTGGAACGCGCGTCGGATTGGGCAGCGCGCCTGCGTGACCAGGCCTCTCTGGAGGAGGCGGACTCCGCTTCGCTCAAGAAGACCATCGAGGATGCCAAGGCAGAGGTTGCCCGCGCTAAGGAGCGAGTCGATACCGCCTCTGCCACGCAAAACGAGTTCAAGGTCGCGCGTGGCAAGCTCGAGGTGCAGGTCGAGGCTGCCATCAAGGCCATTACCGCCGATGGCACGACGGTGCTCGAGGAAGCGCTCATGCTTCCGGCGCCCACGGACCGCGATGCCGCCGAGCGCGAACTCAACCAGCTTGTGCGCCAGATCAACAACCTTGGTCCCGTTAACCAAGTTGCCATGGAGGAGTACGAGCAGCTCAAGCGCCGCGCCGACTACATCGAGGAGCAGCTGGCCGATCTGGAGAGCGCGCGCAAGGCGCTCACCAAGATCACGGTGGCCATTGATCGCAAGATGCGGAAGGCCTTCCTGGTGACGTTTGAGAAGGTCGACGCGAACTTCCGCGAGATCTTCGCCATGCTGTTCCCGGGTGGACAGGCGCATCTGGAGATGACCGATCCCGAGCATCCGGCCGAGACGGGAATCGAGGTCGTGGCGCAGCCGCGCGGCAAGCGCATCACCAAGATGATGCTCATGTCGGGCGGCGAGAAGAGCCTGACGGCGCTCGCCCTGCTCTTTGCCGTGTATCGCACGCGCACGGTGCCGTTCTATGTGCTGGACGAGGTCGAGGCGGCACTCGATGACGCCAACCTGTCCAAGCTCATCGGCGCGCTCGATGTGTTGCGTTCCGATACGCAGCTCTTGGTCATTTCGCATCAGCGCCGTACTATGGAGGACGCTGACGTCCTCTATGGCGTCTCGATGCAAGCCGACGGCGTCAGTCGCGTCGTCTCGCAAAAACTCGATCGCGAAACCGGAAAGGTCGTGAATGCATAATGGGATTCTTTGACGCTCTCTCGCGCGGACTTGAGCGCAGTCGCGAGGCCCTCAACGAGGTCTTTTACTTTGGCGGCGAGGTCGACGAGGATTTTTGGGAGGACTTGGAGGACACCCTCGTTATGGGTGACATGGGTGCCGAGGTCGCCATTCAGGTCTCCGATGACCTACGCGATGCCGCGGCCAAGAAGAACCTCAAGACCGCTCCGCAGCTTCGCCGTGCCCTGGCTGAGCAGCTCGAGCAGCACTTTGTGCCCATCGAGCGCGATCCGTTTTCCGATACGCCGAGCTGCGTGCTGTTTGTGGGCATTAACGGTGCCGGCAAGACCACGACGGTCGGTAAGATCGCGAGCGCCATGGCCGCTCGCGGCAAGAACGTCGTGATCGGTTCGGCCGATAC
>CAKWZF010000096.1:0-7353 GCA_934865005.1 uncultured bacterium
TGGGCTTTAAGAATACAGTTGATGCCGTGGCGTTGATCGAGGACCCCTAGAAGTCCATTGCCGACGGAGTCTTTGGTAGCCTGTTTGGCAACTCGAACTACTATCCGCAGATTTTTGCTGCGGTCTGCAAACACTTTAAGGTGAGCACCGATACGCCGTGGGAGGACTTGCCCCCTCGCGTGCGTCGTGCATTCTTGGATGGCCTGGGCGATACGAAGATCTCGGTCGACTACCAAAAGCTCGACGGACGTCGCAGCCAGTGGGATACCAAGTTTTCGGGCGTTCGCAACATCCTGTACGAACGCTATACCGAGACGACGAACGAGAACACCAAGGCGCGCCTGGAGAAGTACATTCGCGAGGAGCCGTGCTCGAGCTGCCACGGCGCTCGTTTGCGCCCTGAGATGCTCGCCGTCACCGTGGGCGGCAAGTCCATTTACGAGGTTTGTTGCCTGTCGTGCCGTGAATCGCTCGAGTTTTTTGAGGGCCTGGAACTCACCGAGCGCCAACAGTTTATCGGCGGCCGTATCGTCAAGGAAATCCTGGAGCGCTTGCGTTTTCTGGTCGATGTTGGACTCGACTATCTGACGCTCGATCGTGCCTCGGCGACGCTTTCCGGTGGCGAGGCGCAGCGTATTCGCCTGGCAACGCAGATCGGCGCGGGTCTCATGGGCGTGCTCTATATTCTGGACGAGCCCTCGATCGGTCTTCATCAGCGTGACAACGAGCGCTTGATCAAGACGCTCGAGCGCCTGCGCGATATCGGCAATACCGTTATCGTCGTCGAACACGACGAGGATACAATCCGTGCCGCCGATTACGTGATCGACATGGGGCCCGGCGCCGGCGTCAACGGCGGACACGTAGTCGCGGCGGGAACGCCTGCCGATATCATGGCGTGTCCCGAGTCGATGACGGGCGCTTATCTGACCGGTAAACGAATGATCCGGGTGCCTGATGAACGGCGCAAGCCCGGTCGCGGCTGCCTTAAAATTACGGGCGCTCGAGCCAACAACCTCAAAAACGTTACTGCCAAAATCGAGTTTGGTACGCTTACGGTTGTTACCGGCGTGTCGGGATCGGGCAAGAGCTCCCTGGTTACCGACACCATTGCGCCTGCCCTTACGAATGCCATTCACCGCTCGACGCGCCCTGTGGGTCCGTATAAAAAAATCGAGGGCATCGAGTGCATCGATAAGGTTATCGATATCGACCAGTCGCCGATTGGCCGCACGCCGCGCTCCAACCCTGCTACCTATATCGGCCTGTGGGATGATCTTCGCGCGCTGTTTGCGAGTACGCCGGAGTCGAAGGCGCGCGGCTACTCGCCGGGTCGTTTCTCCTTTAATGTGAGTGGCGGGCGCTGTGAGGCGTGCAAGGGCGATGGGCAGATTAAGATCGAGATGCACTTCCTTCCCGATATCTACGTTCCCTGCGAAGTTTGCGGCGGTAAACGCTACAACCGCGAGACACTCGAGGTCACCTACCGTGGCAAGACCATCTCGGACGTGCTCGACATGAGCGTCACCGAGGCGCTGGCCTTCTTTGGGAATATCCCGCAGATCAAGCGAAAGCTCCAGACGCTGTACGATGTAGGCTTGGGCTACGTGAGCCTGGGCCAGCCCGCCACGACGCTCTCGGGCGGCGAGGCGCAGCGTGTGAAGCTCGCCAAGGAGCTTCATCGACGCCAGACGGGCAAGACGTTCTATATTTTGGACGAGCCGACGACCGGTCTTCATTTTGAGGACGTCCGCCAGCTGCTCGATGTGCTGCAGCGCTTGGTCGATGCGGGCAACACGGTGCTGGTGATTGAGCACAACCTTGATGTCATCAAGGTTGCCGACCGCCTGATCGATATGGGTCCCGAGGGCGGTAACGGCGGCGGAACCGTCGTGGTTTCGGGCACACCGGAGCAGGTTGCGGACTGTCCGCAGAGTTATACGGGCAAGTTTTTGGCGCCTTTGCTCAGGCGTGACCGGGAGCGTCAGGCTCAACTTGATGCTCAATAAATAGGCGATTCAGTTTATGGGCGCCATCGACTCCTTGTGATTCGATGGCGCTTGCTGTGCCGAAGTGGCGTATGCAGCCGAATTGGACATATACTTAATCTTTGCGTCCGAATGCGAGGGAAAGGATATGTCATGGCAAAGGCTGTAAAGACGCCAAAAACCAATGCGATGCGCGAGCTGGAAAGCGCCGGCATTTCCTATGTTCTACATACGTACGAAGACGATGGTGATGAGTCGGTGGGCCTGGGGGTCGCGATTTCGGAGCAGCTTGGCGAGGAGCCCGGTCAAGGATTTAAGACCTTGGTCTGCGTGACGCCGTCCAACGACCATGTCGTGTGCTGCATCCCTGTTGCCGATGAGCTCGATCTAAAGTCCGCCGCGCGTGCCGCGGGGGAGAAGTCCTTGGTTATGATGCATGTGAAGGATTTGCTTGCGGCGACTGGCTACGTTCGCGGCGGCTGCAGCCCGGTCGGTATGAAAAAACGCTACCGGACGCTCATTGATGAGACGTGTGTCCTTTGGGATACCATTTTTATTTCGGGAGGCAAGCGTGGTTATCAGCTCGAGCTTGCACCCGATGATTTAATTGCATTTTGCGGGGCGACGGTTGCCGCGATTACGAGAGAGGACTGAGCGATGCCGCAGGAAGAATTGAAGCGCGGAGCTCATTTTGCAAAAGAATCTGCGCCTCAGACACCCTCATCCGAAGCTTCTTCGTCGCGAGATGACACTGACGACATGGGCTCGTCGGACTACTCCACGGTTGGTCGTTCCGCCGGGCTTATGACCATCCTGACTATCGTGTCTCGCGTCACCGGTTTTATCCGCACGTGGGCAATGGCGGCCGCTATCGGCATGTCGCTACTCTCGTCCTCCTATCAGGTCGCCAACAACCTGCCCAATATGCTCTACGAACTCGTGATGGGTGGCATGCTCGTGACGGCGTTTTTGCCCGTGTACATGGGCGTGAGGCGTGAGCAGGGTCGCGAGGCCTCGAACGAGTACGTGGGCAACCTGCTCGGCATTCTGCTTTTAGTGCTGGGTGGCATTTCGTTGCTGGGGACCGTGTTCGCCCCGGGCTTTATCTGGACGCAATCGTTCCTTTCGGGTGACGGTGGCAGCATGGATACCGCTGCGTTCATGTTCCGTTTCTTTGCCATCCAGATTCTGTTTTATGGTTTGGGCTCGGTGTTCTCGGGCGTTCTCAACGCACACCGCGACTACTTTTGGTCGACGTTTGCCCCGGTCCTCAACAATGTGATCGTCATTGCGAGCTTTATGGGTTTTGCGCCCGTGTCCGCACAGTTTGGCGAACGTGCCGGCATCATCTTGATTGCGGCCGGTACGACCCTCGGTGTCTTTGTTCAGATGGCATGTCAGATTCCCGCGCTTGGCAAGCACGGCGTGCATCCCCATATCCATATCGACTTTAAGGACCCCGCGCTGCGCCAGACGATTGCGCTCGGTATCCCGACGCTGCTCGCCACGGTGTGCATGTTTGTCTCGACTTCTATCACCAACGCTGCCGCGCTGGTGGTCCAGCCCGAGACGGGTCCTTCCGTCATCGCCTATGCGCGCCTGTGGTACACGCTGCCCTACGCGCTGATTGCCGCCTCGCTTTCGACGGCGCTCTATACCGAGCTCTCTCATGACGCACAGGAGAAGGATTACGACAGCGTTCGCACGGGCATTTCGCGTGGCGTCGCCCAGATGCTGTTCTTCCTGATTCCGTTCGCACTGTACCTGATTGTCTTCGCACGTCCGCTCAATATGATCTACTGTGCTGGCAAGTTCGATGAATCCGGCGTGGCGCTGGTGTCCGAGTACCTTGTCTACCTGGCGCTCTCGCTGCCGCTCTACGGCGTGGTCGTGTTGATGCAGAAGAGCTTCTCTGCCTTGCTCGACATGAAGCCCTATAGCCGCTATTGCCTGTATTCCGCCATCGGCCAGGCCGGCTCGGTTCTGCTGTTTGGCGTTGTGCTGGGCTTCGGTATGCCGGCAATCGCGCTTTCGTATGTCGTCGACTACGTGATCTTGGTCGGCTGTTCGCTGTGGTGGCTGCGTCGTCGCCTGCGTGGCCTTCAGGTCAAATCTATCCTACATGGCGGTTTCTTTGGCCTTTTGCTCGGTGGTCTAGGTGCTGCCGCAGGCGCCGGCGTCATGTGGGCGCTTGAACACTTTGTCGGGGCACTTGGCGGCTCGATTCTGATTACTCTTGGCTACGTTTGCGTTGCGGGTGTCGCCTCGCTTGTTGTTACCTTTGGCCTTGCCGTCGTCCTTAAGATGCCCGAGGTCTCGGCGCTGCTTCGTCGCAAGTAGGTGCGCGTGGCCGGTCACGACAACATACCAACGCTTGCCGAGCAGGTTTCGCGCGTTCCCACACAGCCCGGATGCTACCTTTGGAAGGATGCCAAGGGCGATGTCATCTACGTGGGCAAGGCGAAAAACCTGCGCGCCCGCATGCGTCAATACGTGACACTGCAGGATGAGCGTCAAAAGATCCCGCTGATGATGCAGCTGGTGGCGAGCTTTGACTACATCGTTGTCGAAACCGAGCATGAGGCGCTTGTACTCGAGCGCAACCTGATCGGCCAGTACCATCCGTACTTTAACGTCGACCTCAAGGATGACAAGAGCTACCCCTTTATCGCCATTACAAAGGGCGACCTGTATCCCGCGATCAAATACACGCGTGAGCGTCATAAGCCGGGAACGCGCTATTTTGGACCCTATACCGATAGCCGTGCGGCACGTGAGACGATAGATACGCTGCGCAAGGTTATCCCCATCTGCTCTGCATCCTGTGCGGAGTGGCGTCGTTGTCGCCGTACCATCGAGTCCCACAAGGGCGAGGAAGACATCGTCAATATGATTTGCGCACAAAACGGGCGTCCCTGCTTTGACTACCATGTCGGGCGCGGCCCGGGTGCGTGTGTCGGCGCGATTTCCCCGGCAGACTATGCCAAGAACGTCAAGCGTGTCGAGCGTTTTTTGTCGGGCCATCGCAAGGATGTCGTCGATGAGCTGACCTCCGAGATGACGGATGCCGCCGAGGCGCTCGACTTTGAGCGCGCGGCACGCGTCAAACGTCGTTTGGAGGTCATCAGGGGTCTGGACGATCGTCAGCAAGTCGTTTTTCCCTCCAGTGTCGATATCGATGTCATCGGGTTCTATCGCGAGGAGACCATCTCCGCCGCTTGCGTCTTCGTCGTTCGCGAGGGCCGAACAGTTCGCACCTGCGAGTTCATTCTCGACAAGGGTCTTGATGTTGACGAGGAAGAGCTCCAGTCGGGCTTTCTTAAGCGCTATTACGACGAGACGGCTGATATTCCAGCTGAGGTCAACCTTTCCGTCGAGCTTGAGGATGCGGAGGCGCTGGGGGAGTGGCTTGCGGGCAAGCGTGAGCGTTCCTGCCATCTCCATAGGCCGCAGCGTGGCGAAAAGCACCGTCTGCTCGATATGGCATCCAAAAATGCGCGCCATGCCCTCATGCGCTACATGATGCGAACGGGGTACGCTGACGACCGCACCAATCAAGCGCTGCTGGAGCTCGAAAGTGCGTTGGCGCTGCCATCGCCGCCGTTGCGTATCGAGTGCTTCGATATCTCTACACTGCATGGCACCTTTACGGTCGCCTCAATGGTGGTGTTTACCAACGGGCGCGCCGACAAGAGCCAGTACCGTCGTTTTAAAATTCAGGCCGAATTGGACGAGGCAAACGACTTCGTGTCGATGTCCGAGGTTTTGGGACGACGCTATGCTCCCGAGCGCATGGCCGACGAGCGCTTTGGCTCGCGCCCCGATTTGCTCGTTGTCGATGGCGGTAAGCCGCAATTGACCGCTGCGATCAAGCAACTTGAGGCTCTTGGGCTCGATATACCAGTTTGTGGCTTGGCGAAGGCCGACGAGGAAGTTTTTGTGCCTTGGGACGAGACTCCTGTCGTGCTGCCGACCGGGTCTGCTTCGCTCTATCTAATTAAACAGGTACGCGATGAGTCCCACCGATTTGCCATCACGTTCCATCGCGAATTGCGCGACAAGGCCATGACGGTTTCGGTACTCGATGACGTTCCAGGCGTGGGACCCACCAGAAAACGTGCCCTTATGCGCCATTTTGGCTCGATGAAGCGTTTGCGCGCGGCGAGCGAGCAAGAGATCGCGGAAGTTCGCGGCATACCGGCCGATGTTGCCAAGGCGGTCCACGAGGCGCTCGTTGCATGGAATGCCGAGCGCGCCGAGGCGGCGGCTGGCCATTCCGATAGCTAAACACGAGCCTAAACAACTGATATACATGATTGCGCGATTTTCAACCATTTATTTCGCCATGATTGCCTGCTGGTTTCGGGTTTTATTAACGCTAAAACGTTTGACTAACCCAAGCGAAAACCCTGCTATCCTGCGGGTTGACGAAGACTGATATCTCACCTCGTCGATACATACTGTCTGGCGAATCATTTGTCAATGAATTCGGTGAACGGTAGTAAATACCGTTCAAGCGTATGTATGTATCGGTCGCCGAGCGCGGCACCTCAGTTGGGTTCGTCGGTAGGTAAGGTATATATCGTCCGCAAGTTGCGCGGGGGCAAGTCTAGGTGCTCCCGAGTAAGATTCTCTATTGATAGGAGAAGACATGGCCATCATCAACAAGGGTATGTCCAGGCGTTCGTTCCTCGGCCTCACCGGCAGCGTCGCTGCTGTCGCCGGCCTTGGTCTCACTGGCTGCGGTGGCAGCTCTAGCGACGAGGGTTCCGCTTCCGGCTCCACCGATTCCGCCAACCGTGGCGGCGGCGTGATCACCGCTGGTTCCGCTTACGCTCCGTCCAGCTTCGATCCCGCCAGCACCGGCTCCGCTGTGGGCCTGGGTGCTAACTGGCACGTCGTCGAGGGCCTCTACGGCATCGATTACCACGACTACAGCACCTTCAACGAGCTCGCCACCGACGATCCCAAGTCTGTGGACGACACCACTTTCGAGGTCACCATCCGCAAGGGCGCCAAGTTCTCCGATGGCACCGAGGTCACCGCTGACGATGTCGTTGCCTCCTACACCGCTTGCGCCGCTTCCGCTACCTATGCTCCGTTCTTCCAGCCCTTCGAGTCCATCGAGGCCAAGGACGCCAGCACCGTGACGGTCAAGACCAAGGTCCCCAACTTCTCCCTGCTCAAGGATCGTCTGGCCATCGTCCGCGTTACCCCGGCCACCCAGACCGAGGAGGATCGCGCCAAGCAGCCGATCGGCTCCGGCCCCTGGATGTACGACTCTATCTCCGATACCGAGATCACCCTGGTTCCCAACCCCGAGTACAACGGTGAGTATGCTGCCGAGGATAAGAAGATCCAGTAC
>CAKWZF010000097.1:0-7272 GCA_934865005.1 uncultured bacterium
CCATAAAGCGGTAGATGCGCGGAACCGGGTCATCGTCTGCCAGCAGCAGGGCAATGTCCTTGTTGGGGAAAAACTTCATGAGCGAAAGGCCCAGACCCAATACGGAGCCCAAGGCATCGCCATCGGGAGAAGTATGTCCCGAAATCGCAATGGAGGACGCACCCTCGATGAGCTCGAGGATGCGTCGCTGAATATCTGCAGACTCGCACGAGGCGAGGTCGGCGGAATTAGTCATCTAAAGCTGCCTCCTGGGCGGCATCCGCTATCGGATAGCCGTCCTCGTCCTTTTCGATCGCAAGCGTGGCGGGAACGTTTTCCAGCGCACGCGTGATGCGCTCGGCCTCATCGGTCGAGCGATCGATGCGAAAATCGAGCTCGGGCGTGACACGCCAATCGAGCGAGCGAGCCAACAGGCTACGAATGCGGCCCTTGGCGCTTGCGAGCGCCTCCATGACCTCGTCGTAGCGGCTCGCATCGCACGACACGTACACACGCGCGAACGAACGGTCCACCGCGACCTCGACCGCGGTCAAAGTAACCAGGTCGAGACGCGGATCGGAAACCTCAAAGAGCAGGATATAACCAAGCTTCTCGCGAAGCTGCTCGCCCAGACGGCGGGTTGCCTGCGTTTGCTTCATAGCGCTACCCCCTACTCGGTACGGGCAACCTGGTCGATGCGGTAACCCTCGATCTGGTCGCCGGGCTTGATGTCCTGGAAGTTCTCCAGGCCAATGCCGCCCTCGGAACCGCTCTTGAGGCTCTTGGCCTCGTCCTTGTAGTGGCGCATCGAGGCGATCTTGCCGTTGAAGACCACGATACCGTCGCGCACCAGACGCACGGAATCGGTCGCGGCGATCTCGCCCTCCTCGACGCGGACACCGGCGGCGATACCGACTTTGGGCACCTTGAAGGTGTCCAGGACGGTCGCGGTACCCGTGGCGACCTCGACCTCGGTGGGCTTGAGCATGCCGATACGGGCGGCGTCGAGCTCCTCGAGGCACTTGTAGATAACGTCGTAGCAACGGATCTCGACGCCCTCGCGCTCGGCAGCGGAGCGGGCCTTACCGTCGGGACGGACGCCAAAGCCGATGATGATGGCGTTGGAGGCGTCGGCCAGGACGACGTCGGTCTCGTTGATGGCGCCGACAGCGGAGTGGATCGTGTTGATGCGGACCTCGGACTGATCCATCTTGTCGAGCGAGTCCTGAAGAGCCTCGATGGAACCCTGGACGTCGGCCTTGATGATCAGGTTGAGCTCCTTGACCTCGGCGTCGGCGATGGTCTCGAAGAGGTTCTCGAGCGTGACGTGCTTGACGCGGCTCTGCTCCTCGATACGGGCCTTGAGCGAACGCTCGTCGGCCAGCGCACGTGCCTCGCGCTCGTCCTCGAACACGCGGAACTCATCGCCGGCGTTGGGCACGGACTGCAGGCCCAAAATCTCGACGGCGTCGGAGGGACCGGCCTCGGTGACGGCGCGGCCCTTGGGGTCGAGCATGGCGCGGACGCGGCCGTAGGTAAGGCCGGCGACCAGCGTATCGCCCACGTGCAAGGTACCGCGGGTCACGAGCACGGTAGCGACCGAGCCACGGCCCTTGTCGAGCTTGGCCTCGAGGACGTTGCCGGAGGCAAAGGTGTCCGGGTTGGCCTTGAGCTCGAGCACGTCGGCCTGGAGCAGCACGGTCTCCAGAAGTTCGTCGATACCGATCTTCTGCTTGGCCGAGATGTTGACGAACATGTTCTGTCCGCCCCACTCCTCGGGGATGACGCCGTACTCGGTGAGCTCCTGACGCACACGGTCGGGGTTGGCGCCCGGCTTATCTATCTTGTTGACGACGATGGGTACGCCGGCAGCCTTGGCGTGGTTAATAGACTCGACCGTCTGGGGCATGACGCCGTCGTCGGCGGCGACGATCAGGATGACGATGTCGGTCACCTTGGCGCCACGGGCACGCATAGCCGTAAAGGTGGCGTGACCCGGGGTATCGATAAAGGTGATCTTGCGGTCGTTGATCATGACCTGCGAAGCGCCGATGGCCTGCGTAATGCCGCCCGCCTCGCCGGCAGCAACGCCGGTGTGACGGATGGCGTCGAGCAGCGACGTCTTACCGTGGTCGACATGGCCCATGACGGTGACGACCGGGGCGCGCGGCTTGAGGTCGGCGGGATCGTCGTAGAACGAGAAGGTGTTCTCCTCCTCGGGAGTGATGATCTTGATCTGACGGCCCAGGTCGTCGGCAACGAGCTCGACAAGGTCGTCGGACATGGACTGCGTCATGGTGAGCGGCGTACCAAGCAGGAACAGGCGCTTGATGATGTCGTTGGCCGGAACGTCGAGCGCCTCGGCAAGCTCCTGGACGGTAACGCCCTGGGAGACCTTGATGGCGTCGAGGTCCTCGGGATTCACGCCCTGGGCCAGCGCCTCCTCTATCTTGCGCTCCTCCTGAGCCTTGGCAGCCTCGCGCTCGCGCTTCTCCTTGCGCTTCTTGCGGCGACCGGTGGACTCGCGAGAGGCCTCCTCGACGGCGGCGCGGGCCTCCTCGAGCACCTTCTCGCGGCTGTACTCCTCGGCCTCGCGAGCCATGCGGCTGTAGTGGTCCTCTTCGTTGTTATGACCGCCCTTGCGCTTCTTGCCCTTGCCCTGCTTATCGGGGTTGGGGAAGTCCATGCCGGCAGCGACGTTGTTGCTGGCGTTGGTGCGATGGCTGTGCGGACGGCTCTCGGAAGCGTTGCGCTCGGAGTTGTTGTCGGAGGCGTTGCGATCGTTACGACGGCCACCGCGGCGGTCGTTGTTGCCGCCACGACGGTTACCGCGCTCGGCGGCGCGCTCGGCCTTGGCCTTGTCCTCGGCGTCCTTCTTCTCCTTGAGCACGGTCTCCTGTGCGGCGATCTGGTCGAGCAGCGAACGGAAGCGCGAACCGGAGTCGGAAGCGGGAACGGCGCGGCGCTGGGCCTCGCGGGCAGCCTCCTCCTTCTCGCGGGCAAGGCGCTCCTGCTCGGCCTTCTTCTTGGCCTCGGCCTCGGCGCGGGCAGCCTCCTCGGCAGCCTGGGCTGCGGCAAACTGGCGGCGCTCCTCCTCGCGTGCCTTCTCGGCGGCGATGCGCTCGCGCTCGGCCTCGGCAGCGCGTGCGGCCTCCTCGGCGGCAGCTGCCTGCTCCTCGGCCTGCTTGGCGGCCTCGACTTCCTGGGCGCGGGCCTCGATCACCGAGGCGAGCTGCTTGCGGACCATAGCGACATAAGCGTCCTCCAGGGTGGAGGAAGCGGACTTAGCGGGAATCTTCATTTCGGCGAGATGACCCATCAGTTCCTTGGAGGTCATGCCGAACTCTTTGGCCAGGGTGGACACACGGACTTTTGCCATATGACTTCACCTACCCTTTCTGGCACCTTGGGTGCCTAGAGACTGAACGAGCGTGGGAGACGCGCCGGGACCCGCCCGGCGCGACCGCGCGCTAGATCAGGTCCTCCGCATCATCGAAGGCGTCGGTGTCGTGGACACCGCAGAAACGGGAGCCGGGACGAGCCTGGTTGCGGCACTGGATGCCGTCCTCGGACACGTACTCGCAGCGGCGGACGTCCTCGTCCTCCTCGTCACCGATCAGGTCGGCGGCGGGCTCCTCGTGAACGGGAACATTCTTGAGGATGTCGGCGGCAAGCGTCTCGGACTTGATGTCGATGTGCCAGCCGGTCAGGCGCGCGGCGAGGCGGGCGTTCTGGCCCTCCTTGCCGATGGCGAGGGACAGCTGGTCGTCGGGCACGATGACGCCGGCGTAAGCCTTCTCCTCGTCGATGAGGACGCGGGTGACCTTAGCGGGCGACAGGGCGTTAGCGACGTAGACGGCAGGATCGGCATCCCACAGGATGACATCGACGCGCTCGCCGCGGAGCTCGCCCACGACAGCGCGAACACGGCTGCCCTTGGGGCCGACGCAGGCGCCCACGGGATCCAGACGGTCGTCGAGCGAGTGGACGGCGACCTTGGAGCGCTGGCCGGGCTCGCGAGCGATCGACTTGATCTGGACGGTGCCCTCATAGATCTCGGGCACCTCCTGCTCAAACAGACGACGCATGAGCTCGGGGTGGGTACGGGAGATGACAATCGGCGGACGGCTGTGCTCGCCACGAACCGGCTGCAGGTTGGAGTTGGGGTCGCGAACGTCGATGATCACGGCCTTGATGTGCTGGTTGTGCAGGTAGCGCTCGCCCATCGGACGCTCGTTGCGCTCGTTCTCATAACGACGCTGGTCGAAGTGCGGAAGCTCGGCCTCGACGCCCTCGCGGATCTTGACGATCGTGAAGTCGGGCGTGGACTGCAGCACGGTACCGCTGATGAGGTCACCGATGCGGCCGGAGAACTCCTCGTAGATCTGCTCGCGGGCGGAGTTACGCACGATGGCGTTGATCTCGGCCTTGGCGTGCTGGGCAGCGATGCGGCTCGTGTTCTTGGGGGTGACGTCGATCTCCTCGAACTCGGTGAAGTTGCCCTCCTCGTCCATGGAATCGTCGATCGGCTCAAGGCGGTAGACATAGATCTTGCCGGTGGTGCGGTCGATGGTCACCTTGGCGCCCCACTCAAGATGCAGGATCTCGGCATAGCTCTTGGCGAGCGACTGCTCCAGGCGGTCGATCAGGTAGAGCTGGTCGATGTGCTTCTCCTGGCAAAGCTCCATCAGGGCGGACATCATGTCGGATGCTGCCATCTTACTTTCCTTCCTTCGCGGGCTTGAAGTCGTAGGTGGGCTTCAACTTGCACTTTTTAACATCAGAGAAATCGAGGGTAACGGACTCGCCGTCCTCGAGCTCGAGGGTCACGTTCGTCTCGGTGGCGGCGGCAATCTTGCCGGCGTACTTGCGACGGCCCTCGGTGGCGGTGGAGGTGAGCTCGCAGTTCTCGCCCACAAAGCGGGCAAAGTCGCACGGGCGGCGCAGCGGGCGCGCCATACCCGGGCTCGACACCTCGAGCGTATAGCTCGAAGAGATGGGGTCGAGCTCCTCAATCACATCGCCGACCCACTTGGTGTTGGCCGTGACGTCGTTGAGCGACAGGCTCTGACCCTCGGCACCCTCGATACGCACGCGCACGCAGGGGGCCTTGGTGGCACCCACGAGCTCGACGTCGACGATATCGACATCGTGCTGGGGAGCGACGGCCTCGAGCGCGTCGATGATCGCCTGCTCGGTCTTGGTCTTGACCATTGCGGCACCTCCATGCATACAAAAAAGAAGCGGGGCCGAAACCCCACTTCTTTCAATTACAACTTCATTTGCAAGCAAACTATACCAATAGCTGTGGAAACGTGCAAGCACAGTACGAATCTGCAGGTCAGCGTGCGCACAGCTTCTCCACAAGAATAGGACAATTGGTCGAGGAACCCCATGCGGCGCACCCTCAACAGCCCCAAAACGGGCCATGCGTCCCATTCCACAGGCCCGTTCGGACCCCAAGGGCATTCCTCCCCGAGCCCCTATCGATCAGACTTACGCTAAGGGGCATTCTGCAACAAGCCAGCCAGCAAGTCGCGCAACGACGAACCTTTCCAAATCCTCTACGGCAAGGAGGCACACATGAAACGTCTAGGCACCCCCTGCATAACTGCACTCGCCATTGCAACGTGCTCGTTGGCCCTCTTGGGCTGCGGCAACACGAATGGCAAAACCGGAACATGCGAACCGAACCCTGGCAGCACCAAAGCCATCGAGAAAACGACGCCATCGGAGAGCTTCGACAAAATAAACGAAGACATCGTCGATCCCCAGGGCCTGGGCTCCGACCCCCAAGAACAGTTCCCCATCGACCTGGAGGCGGACGAGAACGTCCATGTTACCTGTGCGGGCAAGGACACCGACGGCTACGGGGACGCTGCGCTCGTCTTTACGGTGTCCAACAACACCGGTGTCGACATGATGTTTGGCGATGTGGACTCCTATGCCTACGTCAATGGTAAGGTCCGCGACGTGCGCATGCGCCAGCAGGTCGCAGCGGGCGAGGAAACGCGCGCCATGCTCACCTTTGTGGGCACCTTCGACGATCCGGACTTTGATGTTAACAACGACCTCAACGACATCTACCTCAACATTTGGATGTTCGAAGAGGCAACGGGCAACGTTTACTTTAGGGACCTGGTACACATCCCATAGAAGACGGTGCGACGCACTGACTAAGCAGGGCATAAAACACAAGACGAGGGACGACCCAACCGGATCGCCCGTCGTTTATTGCATGTCAGCTATGCGCGCAGCGCTTACTTGACCACCAGGTTGACCAGCTTGCCAGGCACGCAGATGGCCTTGACGACCGTCTTGCCCTCGAGCCACTTGGCGACGGCGGCCTCGGCGGCAGCCTGCATATCCTCATTGGAGGCATCGCGGGCCACGTCGACGCGGCCGCGGACCTTGCCGAGAACCTGTACGACGATCTGCACCGTGTCCTCGATGGACTCGGCCAGGTCGAACTCGGGCCAGGCAGCGGTGTAGGCGTTGCCCTCGCAGCCGAGGGCCTCGTGCCACAGCTCGTCGGCCCAGAACGGGCAGATGGGGGCAAGGACGCTCACGATATCCTTGGCCACGCCGTAGCACAAAGCCTTGTCGCGGGCGGTACCCTCGGTGGCGTTGAGGTAGGCGCTCGCCGCGTTGACGAGCTCCATGACGGCCGAGATGGCGGTGTTGAACTGGCCGCGGTCGAAGTCCTCGGTGCACTTGGCGATGGTGCGGTGACGCTCGCGATAGAGTTTCATCGCAACCTCGTCGAGCGCGGACTTGTCGAAGGCCACGTTGGCGTCACCGGACTGGACGAGCTGCCAAACGATACGCCAGGCGCGCTTGATGAAGCGGTTGGCGCCCTCGACGGCCTTGGGATCCCAGTCGAAGTCCTTCTCGGGCGGAGCGATAAACAGGATCGCCAGACGCATGGTGTCGGCACCGTAGGGCTCGATGACCGAGCTCGGGGGCACGACGTTGCCCTTGGACTTGGACATGGTGTCGCCGTTCTCGTCCTTGACCATGCCCTGGCACAGCAGGTTGGTGAAGGGCTCGTCCACACTCAGCAGACCCAGGTCGCGCAGTGCCTTGGTAAAGAAGCGGCTGTAGAGCAGGTGCAGAATGGCGTGCTCGATGCCGCCGATGTAGTTATCGACGGGCATCCAACGGTCGGCGGCCTCGCGGGAGAAGGGCAGCTCGGTGTTGTGCGGATCGGTATAGCGAAGGTAATACCAGCTGGAGCAGGTGAAGGTGTCCATGGTATCGGTCTCGCGTTTGGCCGGGCGACCGCAGACCGGG
>CAKWZF010000098.1:0-7228 GCA_934865005.1 uncultured bacterium
GACCAGTACCGCTGCCCGCCTCGACAGAGTAGTCGACCCCAAAGACAGGGCCCCACTGCCCCAAGATTGTGCTAACAAAGTAGTTGAAGGTAAGGTAGATGGCCAAAGCCTCCATGCAGCAGCGAGCGTTCTGCTTGTTCGCGAGCGAGATTGGCAACGCTACGCAAAACAGCAACGGCATCTGGTTAAAGAGCGTCCAACCACCCTGGAGCAGCACATTCCAGCAATCAAACCAAAGATGGCCCGCAGTGGCCATCTCGCCAAAGATCGCCTCGGTGGTAAACAACGTACCCAGGCCGACGACGATTCCGGAAAATGCGAAAAGAATTGCAGGCGTGTACATTGCACCGCCGAAACGTTGTATCTTTTGCATCATGACGGGGAATCCCCCTCTCTTCATTCGGAGCGACTGCGGTTTTGGCTTCACTCGAGACCGCAGACGCGCCGTTTGCGTGTACCTCGTGCAATAGGACGGGTGGGCCCGCTTCCCTGACTTCTTGCGCTTCTATTTTTATCATATCACTTATCTAGACAAGTTAGCATAAATACAACGGTCGGTAAACGGTTGATTATTGGCCGTAAACGGTATATGTCCAGTATTTCGCCTGTTAAATCTGACATAGTTGATGGCTGCATTTCAATTTTCTTTTCTACTTGTCTAGATGTGCTTGTCTATATCTATAGACATGCCTATACTTCATTACAACATTCACCGCCACGTTAAGGAGTCACCATGAAAAGCGCGGTCTTCTATGGAAAGCACGACCTCAGAGTCGAGGAATCGGCAAAGCCGGCCGTGGGCAGGCGCGACGTTCTGATCAACGTCAAAGCTTGCGGCGTCTGCGGTACCGACGTTCATATCTATGAAGGCGACAAGGGTGCAGCCGACGTTACCCCGCCCACGATCCTTGGTCATGAGTTTGCGGGCGTTGTCGAGGCCGTGGGCAGCGACGTCGCTGGCTTTAAACCGGGCGATCGCGTGTGCATCGACCCAAACCATCCCTGCGGCTGCTGCGAACCCTGCCGCGACGGAATCAACCACTACTGCGAGCATATGACCGGTTACGGCACCACCGTTAACGGCGGCTTTGCCGAGTACTGCTCCGTCGATATGCAGCAAGTCTACAAGTTGGGCGATCACACCAGCTTCGAGCAGGGTGCTATGACCGAGCCCGTCGCCTGCTGCCTGCACGGCATCGATATGTGCAACATCAAGCCCGGCAGCACAGTTGTCGTTATCGGCGGTGGCATGATCGGTCTGCTCATGATGCAGCTTGCTAAAAACGCCGGCGCCACCAAGGTTGTCTTGCTCGAGCCCGTCGAAGGCAAGCGCGAGGTTGCGCTCAAACTCGGCGCCGACCTGGCAATTGATTCCATCCACGAGGACGTCCCGGCCCGCCTGAAGCAGGAGGGCGTCGGCAACGTCGATGTCGTTATCGAGTGTGTTGGCAAGCCCGTCACCATCGAGCAGGCCATCCAGATCGCCGGCCACAAGGCTACGGTCATGATGTTCGGCCTCACCAAGCCCGATGAGACGATCACCGTCAAGCCCTTCGAGGTCTTCCAGAAGGAGCTTGTGCTTACCTCGTCCTACATCAACCCTTATACGCAGCGTCGCGCGCTCGAGCTCATCGACTCTGGCAGGCTCGACGTATCCTCGATGGTCGCCAAGGTGGCTTCCCTCGACGAACTCGGCGCCATCCTGTCAGACCCAGCTCTGCGTGCCATGGGTAAATATATAATCGACCCCAGCAAGTAAATCGATCGACACCTGCGCGAGCGGTCCTCATCCACCGCTCGCGCACTCAGCTCTAGGAGACCGTCGTGGCGCGAGCCATCTTCCAAACTATTTATGACAACGTGAAGCAGTCGATTGACGACGGCACATACGCCTATCAGAGTTATCTGCCTTCGGAGACTGAGCTCACGCAGCTGTTTGACTGTTCGCGCATGACGGTCCGTCGCGCCATCTCGATGCTTGCGGCAGATGGTTACGTGCTCCCCCAGCAAGGCAAAGGCATGCGCGTCATTCGCAACATCAGTGACGAGAAGAGTCGTGGTGGCGGCGGACTCGAGACCTTTAAGGAAATCGCGGCCAGCCGAGGCTTTGAGCTCAAGACTGTCACCACCGTCTTTGAGCTCCTCATCTGCAGCAAGGCGCTCTCCAAGATTACCGGGTTTCCCGAAGGCTGTGAGCTCACACGCGCCAAACGCATCCGTTATGCAGACGGACAAGCCGTGTGCTCCGACGACTCCTATTACCTAAGCTCACAGGTACCGGGGCTGACACCCGAGATTGTCAACGACTCGATCTATCGTTACCTCGAAGAAGATCTTGGCATTAAGATTGCCACAGGCAAACGCGATGTGACGATCGAGCATCCCACGCCCGAGGATACGCGCGTGCTCGATCTCGACGACTTTAACGCACTCGCCGTTATACGCGGGCAGACCTACAACGCCGACGGCATCCTTATGGAATACACCGAGACAAAACAGGTCCCCGGGTTCTTTTTGCTCCATGAAACCGTGACGCGCAACGGTACCGGTCGAACCGGCCACCAAAGCAGCATGAACTAACCATCTATTAGTTGCGGCGGGATAGTTCCTAGAATGGCCAGCTTAAGGGCAAAACAGGAACTATTCCACCGCAACTTTTTTGGCCGGCGGGGCAGTACCTGTCCCACCGGCCATCATTTACGCTCTTTTAACTAGTCCGCGAGCTTTTCCACCTGGTCGAGCATCTTGTCCAGTTTGGCCTTTGCCTCGGCCTTGACTTTCTCAGCTTCTTCGTGAGCCTTCGCCTTCTGGGCGGCCTTTTCCTCGGCTTCGGGATCGACGACGACCAGATTGGACGCGTCGTGTTCAACAAGCTTGAGCGCATGCTCGGGACAAACCTTGACACAGGCGCCGCAGCCTAAACAATACGTAGACTCCAACGCAAAGCGGCCGCTTCCCACCAAATCGCAGGCGAACGTGGGGCACACGTTGACGCACTCGCCGCACGACGTGCACTTGTCAAAATCGCACTCCGGCGTGCTCACCTGTATGTTCTGGGCAAGCTCGGGATGGTTTTGCAGCGTCGAGAGTACCAGTTGGCGCCCGTGCGTGAGCGAACGGCGACGCTTGGTCGTCGTAGTGCCGCACATGGTGTTGAGCGTGCGCTCCAGCTGGGTAATCTGATGGCGATGGGCCTTGAGCTTTTGCGTCACCGAGGCCAGCGCCGCCGTCGCCGGGTTGAGCTTGGTCACCGTCAGGCCCGTGGTGCGGGCAATCTTTTCCATGTACTCCTTGCGCTCGTACTCGCGGCGCTTATGGCACTTGAGGCTCTTGGGGTCGACCTCCAGGCCCATGCCCGTGCCAGTCCACTCTTCGGCCTTCGCAATCGCCTCGCCCAGAATGTCCTCACCGCCGGTGTTGCGGCATTTATCGCACACACCCAACGGCAGGTACACACTCACGTTGGGATAGTCGGCCAGTACCGAGAACCAGGTCTCGGCAGTAATATCGCCCACGCAGGCAACGACGACTTCGTTCTCACGCGGCATGCGCTTGAGGGCGCGCGTGCAGGTGACGTAGGCGGTCTCGTGGCTCGTAGCAGCAGAGACGATATCGTCATACAGGTTTTTGGGCGCCAGGCGCGGCGAGATGATCGCCTCGGTCGGACAGGCAGCGGCGCACAGGCCGCACTTGCGACAGGAGTCGAGGATCTCGATGGAGTCTTCCTCGACCTCGATAGCGTTGACCGGGCACACGTCCATGCACGCGGTGCAGCCGCTCTTTTCGTTTTTGCAGGTCAAGCACGGAATGGTGTTGCCGCGCGGGCGCTCCTTGTAGTCGGCAGGATTCCACTGCGGCGCCGACGGATCGAGTGCATCGGTCACGCCGCCAAGCGGATTTTTAAGAAAGTCGAAACCCTTGCTGATCTCGATAATGTCATCAAACAGATCGTGTTCCTGCGCCATGCGCGGCCCCTCCCTGAGCAGTGCAAACAAGCAAGAGATAATGATACGCTATCGGCCCACGCCTCGGGCAAATTACACGCGGAGCATCTTTGCGGCAAATAGCCCATGGCCTATCGCCGCCTCGATTGCACAAGGTCAATCAAGTGCCAAGCTATGCCTCGCACATGAGCTGCACGAGTTTTTGTTTGGTCACCTTGGCCTGTTCGTTAGCCATATTGCGCTCGTTTCTAAAGACCGCATTCGCAACGCTCAGCAAATCGGCATCGGAAATCTCGCCAAGACCCAGCTCCTCGAGCGTCGTCGGCAGACCAACGCGCTGGCAAAACTCGAGCACCTGATCAAGCTCGGCCGCACGCTCCAGGCGCAGCTGCACCACCAGGCCAAATGCCACAGCCTCACCATGCATGGCCTTGCACTCTGGCAGAATCGTCAGGCCGTTGGCGATGGCATGGGCAAGCGCTAGGCCACCGCTCTCAAAGCCAACACCCGAGAGCAGAATATTGCACTCGATCAGGCGCTCAACCGCCGGCGATATACGGCCCTTTTTGAGATCGCGCTTGGCAGCGACGCCGCACTCCATAAGCGTGTCATAGCAGGAGCGAGCCGCAACCAGAGCCAAGTGCCCCGGCGCGCCACCGTGTTCGTTGGTGCCGTGCGCCGCGGCGCACGAACGCGCCTCGAAGTACGTTGCCAGTGCGTCGCCCATGCCAGCAACCGTCATACGCAGCGGGGCCGCCGCGACCACGTTGGTATCGACCACGACCAGATCTGGATTCTTCTCGAGCATCAGGTAGTGGTCGAACGACCCATCCTCGTGATACAGCACCGAAATCGCACTGCACGGACCGTCCATCGAAGCCGCCGTGGGGCATACGCACAACGGCAACTCGGCATAAAACGCAACGGCCTTGGCGATATCGAGCATTTTGCCGCCGCCAATACCCACCACCATGTCGCAATACTCGGCCTGGGCTTCCTTAGCCATTTCGACAACGGCCTCTTCCGTACACAGACCGTCATAAATCTTAAAGAACGGCTCGCTTAGATCTTCGTCCAGAAATCCATCGACGATCTGCCTGCACAGCCGATCCTCGGTGCCCTGGTCAAACAAGACATAGGCAGCGCAGCCCAACCATGACAAATACCTGCCCTGACGCGAGAGTTCGCCCGGCCCCTGAACATACCGGCCGGGACCGCCATAAACCATGGGAAGCGCCATGCGAGAATCCGCCCTTCATCAAACAACGATTGGTGCAAAGTAACCTGCCCCCCCCTGCACCAACTTGTGCATTGGGGACAGGTTACTTTGCACCATAGCAAAAAGGGGCAAAGCCATCTGTTGGCTTTGCCCCTTCCTTAGCTTGATTTACTCATCCATGAGATAGTAGTGACCCAGTGCGTCGGCACCCAGAATGGCGTTTGCAACCATCTCGGGCGTCACCTCAAACGGCATGTTGCACATGGTGTCCTCGGGTGCGCAGGCGGCCTCGGCAACAATCATGGCCTGCTCGCGCGTAAGCTCGGCAACGCCAAGTTCCTTCATCGTGACCGGCAGGCCCAGCTCAATGCAGAAGCCCAAGACTTCCTCGAGCTTCTCGGTCGGGGCATCCTCGAGTACCAGCTGGACGATGGTGCCGAAGGCGACCTTCTCGCCGTGATACATGCCGTGGCACTCGGGCAGCATCGTCAGACCATTGTGGATGGCATGAGCAGCAGCAAGGCCCGAACTCTCAAAGCCAATGCCCGAAAGCAGCGTATTGGCCTCGATGATATGCTCGACGGCAGGCGTGAGCGCGCCCTTCTCCAGCGCGACCTTGGCCTTGACGCCGTCGGCCATAAGCGTCTCGTAGCAGAGCTTGGCGAGCGCCAGACCGGCCATTCCGCCCTTACCGCCAGCGCAGGTGCCGCCGTCGGCATCGTGCGTCGCCTGAGCCTCGAAATAGGTTGCGAGCGCATCGCCCATACCGGAAACCGTCAGGCGCACCGGGCTCGCCGCGATAACCGTCGTATCCATAAGGACAATATTGGGGTTTGCCTTAAGGAAGAGGTACTTGTCGAACTGGCCGTCATCGGTATAGAGCACCGAAAGCGCCGAACACGGGGCATCGGTCGAAGCAATGGTGGGGCAAATGATAACCGGGGACTCCAGGTAATAGGCGACGGCCTTCGCGGTGTCGAGGATCTTGCCGCCACCGACGCCGACGATGATGTCGCAACCGTTGTCGCGAGCGAGCGCAACCAGGCGATCGACCTCGCCCTTGGAGCACTCGCCGTTAAAATCCTCAAACAGCAGCTCGGCCTTAGCCTCGGCAAAGCCGCCCTCGATCTTGGCACCGACGCGCTTCTTGCCCGAAGGCGTCACGATGACGAGGGCCTTAGCGCCGAGCGGCTCGACATAGGAGCCGAGCTTGGCCAGCTCGTCCGGACCCTGGATGTACTTGCTGGGGCTATTGAAAATTGCAGCCATAACTATCCCATTCTCTAAAAGAAAAAAGAAAGGGGCTCCGTACAGATACGTGCGGAGCCCCTCGTTACGATAACAAGAGTCGATTAGAAATCGATGTCGGTGTCGTAGTAGCAGGCCTTGAGGATCTTCTCGAAGTCGGCAGCCTTGGTCTCACGCGGGTTCTCGGGCGTGCAGGCGTCCTGCTCGGCGTTCGCGGCAATCTCGGGCAGCTTGGCGAGGAACTCCTCCTCGGAAACCATCTGCGGGTTCTCGGCGTCGACCTTCACGCCACCATTCGCGTAATCCTTGATGGACTGCGGAATGTTGAGCTGGTCGTTGAGGTCGCGGATCTTCTGGACGAGCGCAGCGATGAGCTCCTCGTTGGTCTCGCCGGGAAGGTGCAGGATCTCCTTGGCCACGTAAGCGTAACGCTCGGCAGCACGGGGATCCTTGGAGTTCCACTGGATGACCTTGCCCAGGTACATGGCGTTAGCGGCACCGTGGATGATGTGGCCGTTCTCGAAGGCAGCACCGGTCTTGTGAGCCATGGAGTGAACGATGCCGAGCAGGCCCGAGGAGAAGGCGATACCGGCGATGCACTGAGCCTCGTGCATGTGCTGACGGGCCTCATGGTCGCCAGCATAGGACTTGGGCAGCCACTCGACGATCTCGCGGATGCCGTGCAGAGCGTTGGCGTCGGTGAACATAGAGGCGCAGGTGGAAACGTAGGCCTCCATGCAGTGGGTCAGAGCATCCATGCCGGTGTGAGCGCACAGCTTGGCGGGCATGGTGTAGGTGAGCTCGGGGGCGACGATGG
>CAKWZF010000099.1:0-7174 GCA_934865005.1 uncultured bacterium
GCTTGAACTGAGAAGGGGGAGGCCTCGCGGCCTCCCCCTTTTTTGCGTTTACGGGCTTTTGTCTCACATAGTAGCTGTGTTTTATAACCCTCGTTTGTCGCATCTTCTGTGAACGGGCTACAATAACTTAGTCTGAGCGATATGGAGGTGAACATGGCTGAAGCTGGTATCGGCGTTGATATCGTCGAGATTTCCCGTATGAAATCAATTCTTGAAAAGACGCCGTCGTTTGCTCGGCGTGTGTTTACCGAAGAAGAGCGTGCGTATTGTGATGCATCATCGCGTCCCGCTGCTCACTATGCCAGCCGCTTTGCTTCGCGCGAGGCGGTACTTAAAGCTCTCGGCACGGGTTTTAGTCAAGGCGTTGGTCGCAAGGATGTTTCGGTTACGCGTGATAAACTCGGCAAACCGAAAGCGCTGCTTTCGGGCCGTGCTCTCGAGATCGCTCAAGAGCTGGGTGTTGTTGAGGTCGCTCTTTCCATTACGCTTACAGGAGACTTAGCCGTTGCGAATGCCATCGCGATTACCGAAGATGCTCGGCCTAAGCCAAAAGAGGAAAAGGTGAGTACCAAGAAACGCGTAGCGCAGACATTTAAAGAGGCTCGCTCTGTTTTAGATGAGCTTGAGCAGCTGCAGAATTCAGCATTGACGGAGCACCTGGGCGATGCTTCGCAAGATACGCTAGGAGCATAGATGAAACCGGTTTTGAGTACCGAAGAAGTCGTTCGTCTCGAGGATATCATCGAACGCGAAGGGACTTCGAAGGCCGAGCTTATGGAGCTCGCGGGTGAGTTTGCCGCCAACGAGATCTTGAAGCTCAATCCCGATCGGGTTCTCGTTCTGGTCGGTTTTGGTAATAATGGCGGCGACGGTTGGGTTGCCGCCGATATTCTGAGCCATAAGGGTGTGGACGTCGATATCGTTTCTCCGGTTGAGCCGGATGAGATTCCTGCTGCTCTGGCACGTCATGTTGCTCGTCGTACTGCCGGCCGCGATGTGCACGTTTGCGTCGGCCCCTCGCGTGATGAACTCGAGGTTTTGATCGATAAGGCCGATGTTGTTGTCGATGCCATTTTTGGTACCGGTTTTCACGGGAATCTGCGTGCGCCGTTCTCCATCTGGATTCCTACGGTCAATGAATGCGCCGACTGTGTCGTATCCATTGATGTCCCCTCGGGCCTGAATGCCGAGACGGGCGTTGTTGATGACGACTGCATTCGTGCCGAGCATACGGTGACGATGATTGCGCCCAAGATTGGTTTGTATAGCGCCGATGGCCCTGAGTATGCTGGCGATTTGATCTGCGGCAATCTTTACGACCGTCTTGACGAGGTCATCGATGATGTCGACCACGCCGCCGAGATTGTCGAGCCCGGTGACTTAGTTGATTACTTTGCTCCACTACCTACGAATATCGATAAGTATTCCCGTGGCTCTGTGCTTATTGTCGCCGGATCTGCGCAATATCCTGGTGCTGCCATTATGGCGGCCAAGTCTGCAGCTCGCGCGGGTGCTGGTTACGTGGCAGTTGCGGCTCCTGACGCCTGCGCCAATCTTATTCGCATGGCACTTCCTTCGATTCCCGTCTTTGCTATTCCGTCTGATTCCCGCGGCTCCTTTGGCGCCGCTGCGCGCATGACGGTGTGCGAGATTGCAAAGAAGTACAGCTGCGTACTGTGCGGTCCTGGTATGACGACATCTGCCGGCGCTATGCAGGTGGTTTCGGGCTTGCTCGAGCTTGATGTGCCGCTTATTTTGGACGCCGATGCACTCAACTGCCTTGCTAAGATTGCCATTGACGGTATTGATAGTAACCCCGAGATGTATCGTCGCGAGCAGCCGTTGGTTATGACGCCGCACTATCGTGAGCTTTCGCGTCTGGTTGCCGGAGACGAGGTGAACGACCTTGGTACCGCGATTGCAGCCGCGCAGAAGGTTGTCTGGGCTGCAGGCTCCGACAACCTGGTGGTCATTGCCAAGGGGCCGACGACGGCTATCTGTGGCGTTGAGCGTGTACTGCTGCCGCTCTCGGGTCCGGCTTCTCTGGCAACTGCCGGTTCGGGTGATGTTCTCGCGGGTATTTTGGCCGGCACGCTTGCCACCATGCGCGACGAGATGGATCGTTGGGAGTTGCTGTATTCGTACGCCGTCGCACTTCACAGCTACGCCGGTTTTGCCGCGGCGACGGAGTATGGTGAGAAGAGCGTTATCGCGACCGATCTTATCGACTTGATCGGTCCTGCCATGGAGCTGGCGGCAAAGGATGCGCTCGAAGATCTGGGAATCATGGACGAAGGGTCGGATGACTAATCATGAATAAAGCCGATTTGACGCGCTGGTCCTGGGTCGAGATCGACCGTGGGGCGCTCCGTCGCAACACGAGGGCCTATAAGAACTTGCTGAATCCACGTCAGCGCCTGTGCTGCGTGGTCAAGGCCGATGCTTATGGTCATGGAGCTGTTGAGTGCGCCAAGATCATGTATTCGGCCGGTGCCGACATGTTTGCCGTGGCGACGGTTAACGAGGGCGTTGAGCTCCGACAGGGCGGGATTACGAAGCCCATCCTCATCCTAAGCGAGCCGCCTATCGAGGCCATTCCGACGTTGCTCGAGTTTGATATCATGCCTTCGGTCTATACGTCTGACTTTGCTCTTGCGTATGGCGAATGTGCCGTCGCGGCGGGCAAGGTGGGCAAGTATCATCTCGCCATCGAGACGGGCATGAACCGCATTGGCGTACATTACACGCAGGTGCTCGACTTTGTCCGCGGTATTAATTTCCATCGCGGTATTCAGTGTGACGGCGTATTTACGCACTTCGCCACGGCCGATGAACCTTCGGGCTGGGACTACAAGCTGCAGTGTCAGCGCTTTACCGAGGCCGTTCAGGCCATTAAGGATGCGGGTTTTGAGTGCGGTATCGTGCACTGCGCCAACACGCCGTCCTCGATGCTCGACCCCTCGATGCATTTTGATATGATCCGCGCCGGCGTTGGCTTGTATGGCATGCAGCCGTGCGAGCTGAGTGGCCGCGTGATGCAGCTTGATCCCGTTATGAGCGTCCATGCGCGTGTGACGCGCGTGGCACACCCTGCGATGGGTGAGGGCGTGGGCTACGGTTTTACCTACCGCGTACCGCGTACGCGCGTTCAGATCTGCACGCTGCCGATCGGTTATGCCGATGGCCTATCGCGTACGCTTTCCAATCATATGGATGTGCTGTATCGCGGCGAGCGCGTGCATCAGGTTGGCAATATCTGCATGGACCAGTTTATGGTCGCCATTCAGTCCAACCCGGCACACGAGATTCCCGAGGCCGAGTATGGTGACGAGATGATTATTGTCGGCCGCGATGGCGATGCCGAGATCACTATGGACGAGATGGCCCGACTGCGCGGAACGATTAACTACGAGGTCGCCTGCGGCTTTGGCATGCGTCTCGACAAGGTCTACGTGTAGGAGCCGCTATGGGCGTCATGCACATCCCCGGCCATACCCATCAGGCACCACGTGAGGTCGCACTCGAGGAAATTGAGGCCGTTCTGGGCGATTGTCACCTCTGCCAGCTCTACCAGTCGCGTCACAATATCGTGTTTGGCGTGGGAAACCCCCGCGCTCGTGTGATGTTTATTGGCGAGGCGCCGGGCCGCAATGAGGATTTGCAGGGCGAGCCCTTTGTGGGGGCGGCAGGCGAGGACCTCAACGGCATTTTGTCGCTGGCGGGGCTCAAACGCGAAGACGTCTACATTGCCAGCGTGCTTAAGTGCCGCCCGTCGGGAAACCGCAATCCACGTCCCGAGGAAGTGCTGGCTTGCTCGCCGTTTTTGCGTGAGCAGATTCGAAGCATCTGGCCCGCTATTATCGTGACGCTCGGCAACCCCGCGACGCACTTTGTGCTTAAGACCGAGATTGGCATTACTAAGCTGCGCGGCAGGTTCCACCAGATGGGGCATTTTGTAGTAATGCCCACGTTCCATCCGGCAGCAGCGCTACGCAATCCGGCGTGGCAGGAACTGCTGGAGGAAGACTTTAAGATGCTGGGCGACTATCTGGAGCGACATCCCGCACCAGAGGACGCCTCGGAATAATAAGGAGCATATATGTCCCTGGAGCGCCTGGGGGTAGGTACTTACAAAACGACTTGCGCTGCCGATACGGAGTACTTTGGCGAGCTAATTGCACCGTGCCTTGAGGACGGCGATGTGCTCATCCTGACCGGTGGCCTGGGGGTGGGCAAAACTCACTTTACCAAGGGCGTCTCGCGCGGGCTGGGCGATGAGCATATGGTTACGAGCCCTACGTTTGCGCTCATGGCCGTTCATGATCAAGGCCGTATTCCGCTGTTTCACTTTGATCTATACCGTCTGGAGCATGCCTACGAGCTCGAGGATACGGGCATTTTCGATGTGCTGGGCTATGAGGGTGCTTGCCTGCTGGAATGGGGCGAACAATTCCAAGACGAGCTGACGGATGAGTATCTTTCGGTGACGCTCAAGCGTGATGAGGGCGACAGTGATGTGCGAACGATAACGCTCGAGGCGCACGGTGACCGCGCAATGGAGCTTTCCCATTTGATTGATAAGGCTGTACAAGATGAGCTTGCATAACGACAACGCGCTGGTGGTGGCGCTCGATACCTCGACCGACATGCTTGCCTGCGCGGCAAGCTGGATTGATGGGCAGACGGGCGAGACGAAGCTCGTGAGTGGCGACCACATGTGTCGCCGTCACGCCAACGTTGAGCTCGTGAATACCGTTGATGGCGTGCTGGCTCAAGTCGGTCTGGATCGCAGCGATGTTGGTTGCTACGTGGTCGGCCGCGGCCCGGGGTCGTTTACGGGTGTGCGCATCGGCATCTCCACTGCCAAGGGCCTCGCGCGCGGTGCCAATGTTCCGCTGCTGGGCGTGTCGACGCTCGACGCTTGCGCTTGGACGGCGTGGAAGGCTGGCGTGCGCGGCAAGCTTGGTATCTTGGCCGATGCCATGCGCGGTGAGGTATATCCGGCACTATATATGCTGGGCGATGAGGGTCCCGAGCGTCAATTTGAGCGCGAACACGTGGTCAAGGCCGCCGTGGCGCTCGATGAGTGGCGCCGAGCAGCGGACTGGGACCAGGTTCAGCTGACCGGTGACGGTCTCGTGCGCTATGGCAAGCTGCTGGGTGAGGACGAGACCGCCCGCTGCGTGGAGTGCGACCTGTGGTGGCCTTCGGGCGAGGGCTTGCTGCTCGCGCACGCTGCGGGTGACGGCGATCCGGCTCGCGTCCTGCCGATTTACACGCGCCTTTCGGATGCCGAGGAAAACGAGCGCAAGCGTCTTGGTCTTGCCGAGAGTGCGCAGAGCGAAATTACGGGCGTTGCCGATGAGCTCGCCGGTCGTCATCTGCAGTTCCGTCCCATGGGCGCGGCGGATGCCGAGGGCGCGAGCGCGCTAGAGGCTGCCTGCTTTGAAGGTGCCGGACACGAGGCGTGGACGCCGGGCATGTTCCTGTCCGAACTGGGCGAGGACGTCGCTGCGCCGCGTAGTTGGTGGGTGGCACACGACGACGGCAAGCTGCTGGGCCTTGCCGGCGGTATGGTCGTGGACGGTGATGTGCAGATTCTGGATGTCGCCGTCGACCCGGCACATCGCCGTGAGGGCATTGCCCGCAAGCTGCTGTCGCATGTGAGCTATGATGCCCAGATGCTCGGCTGCACCACGGCTTCGCTCGAGGTCGAGGACGGCAACGAGGGAGCGATCGCGCTTTATAACGCTCTGGGCTTTACCGAGGCAGGACGGCGCCGCGGCTACTATGGTGCCGGCAAGGATGCCATCGTCATGACGGCGCCGCTGCCCTTGGTGCTCCCGGTCGACAACGCTTCGCCCGAGCCGACGGCGGCTGAGCAGCGTGTATGGCCGCTGCCTGCGCCCGAGCGAACCGTTGAGGAGCGCGCTGAAATTGAGCGTCGTCGCCTAGTGCTCGCTATCGAGAGTTCCTGCGACGAGACGGCCGTGGCGATTATCGATGCGGATGGCAATATGCTGGCCAACCAGGTGTCGACACAGATTGATTTTCACGCCCGCTTTGGCGGCGTGGTGCCCGAGATCGCCTCGCGCAAGCACGTTGAGGTGATTGTGAGTGTCGTAGATGCGGCGCTCGAGGATGCCGCGGCATCGCTTGGCCTTGAGGGTGGGGCGATTGCGCCAAGTGAGCTTGCCGCCGTGGGCGTGACGCAAGGTCCGGGCCTGGTGGGTGCCCTGGTGGTGGGTGTCGCCTTTGCCAAGGGCTTTGCGTATGCTGCCGGCAAGCCGCTCGTGTGCGTCAATCATCTGGAGGGCCACTTGTTCGCCAACCTGTTGGCGCAGCCCGACCTCAAGCCTCCGTTTATCTTTACGCTTGTCTCGGGCGGGCACACCATGCTCGTGCACGTAAAGGCATGGGGCGACTACGAGGTGCTCGGAGAGACGCTCGACGATGCCGTGGGTGAGGCCTTCGACAAGGTAGCCAAGGCGTTGGGTTTGGGCTATCCCGGTGGCCCCATCATCTCCAAGCTGGCCGAGACAGGCAATCCCCGCGCGATCGATTTTCCCCGCGCGCTTAACAGCAGGGGAGACTATCGTTTCTCGCTTTCGGGCCTCAAGACGGCGGTGACGCTCTACATCGAGCAAGAGACCAAGGCCGGGCGCACGATTCACCTGCCCGATCTGGCGGCTTCGTTTGAGGCAGCTGTCTTTGACGTGCAGTACAAGAAGGCCAAAAACGCATTGCACGCTACCGGATGCAAGGAATACTGCATCGGTGGCGGCGTCTCGGCCAACCCGCATCTGCGCGAGATGATGATCAAGAAGCTTGGGCGTCAGGGGATTCGCGTAACGGTGCCGCCCTTGTCTGCCTGTACCGATAACGCCGCCATGATCGCGGAGGTCGCCCGCCGTAAATTCGACCGAGGCGAAATCTCGCCGTTCGACGTCGACGCCGATCCAAACATGACGCTGTAGTCGTACGGGTGCGGTCCCCGACGCTGCCCGGGCGCCAGCGGCCGCATATGAACTTTCCTGCTCTACAGTCCTGCTCACGACGGAGGCCACATTAAGTGGCCTCCTGTTCGTGCGGAACTCGCGATAAACTTCATCAGTGCCCGCCCCAAGGGAAACCTGCCAACTAGAGACCCGGTTATTTTGGTCGGTTTTATCAG
>CAKWZF010000100.1:0-2190 GCA_934865005.1 uncultured bacterium
ATGTAGCGCAGCTGCTCGGCCTTGCTCATGCTCATGAGGAGACGGAACAGGGTGATGGTCTGCGCCTCGTAGCGCTCGGGCGCGCGGCTGGCGAGGTTGTTGAGCTTGGAGCGCTCGCGGGCGGGGTCGAAGACGGCCTTGCCCATCTCGATTTTTGACTTGGCGACTTCGGTGGCAATGTCCATGCGCTCGATAAAGCTGTTGAGGAGCGTGGTGTCGATGCCATCGATGGCCTGGCGGATGTCAGCAAGGTCCATAGGGACCCCTTTCGTGAATCATTGCCCGGGGTGGGCTGGTTAGCGCTGGGCGGCGTCCTCGAGGAGGGCGTCCCAGATGGCGAGCGCCGCGGCTGCCTCGGCTACGGGGACGGCTCGGGGGACGATGCAGGGATCGTGACGGCCGTGGACCGAGAGCTCGGCATTTTCCATGGCGTCCATGTCTACGGTCTGCTGCTCGCGGCCAATTGAGGGCGTCGGCTTTACGGCCATGCGCCACATGACGGGCGCGCCGGTCGAAATACCGCCCAGGATGCCGCCGGCGTTATTGGACTCGACTTCGATCTCGCCGGTCTCGGCATCGATGCGATACGGATCGTTGTTCTCGCTGCCGCGCATGGCGGCCACGGCAAAGCCCATGCCAAACTCCACGCCCTTTACGGCGGGAATGCCAAACGCGATTTGCGCGATGCGGTTCTCGATGCCGTCGAACATGGGGTCGCCGATGCCCGTGGGAAGCCCGTAAATGCCGCACTCCACGATGCCGCCGATGCTGTCGAGTTCATCGCGCGCGGCCAGAATCTCCTCGCGCATGCGGCCGGCTGCGGCGGCGTCAATGCACGGCAGGTCGTTCGTAAGGATCGCCTTGCGGTCGGCCTCTCGATAGACCATATCGTCCATCGGCAGGTCGGAGATGCCGCCGATCTGCGCGACGTGCGCCATGACCTGAATGCCGCGGGCCTCGAGTGCCTGTAGCGCAATGCCGCCGGCGATGCATAAGGGTGCCGTTAGGCGGCCGGAAAAATGCCCGCCACCAGCAACATCGTGCATGTTGTGATACTTCACGCGCGCGGGGAAGTCCGCATGTCCGGGACGGGGCTTGCAGCGCAGCTCGGAGTAATCATTGGAGCGCGTGTTGGTGTTCTCGATAATCGCGGCAATGGGCGCGCCGGTGGTATGTCCATCGACCACGCCGGCAATGATATGCGCGGCGTCGGCCTCGTGGCGCTTGGTTGCGGTCTCGTCGCGACCGGGGGCACGACGGTCCAAAAAGGCCTGCAGCTGCTCCTGGTCAACGGCAATACCGGCAGGAATGCCGTCGAGCGAGCAGCCGATAGCGGGGGAGTGCGACTGGCCAAAGATACTCAGATGCAAGACGTTGCCAAAGGTCGAGGACATGCTATTCCTCCTCGAGCGTGACCTTACCGCCCAGCAGGCGGTAGTGGTCGAAGAAATCGGGATAGGACTTGTTGACGGCCTCGGCGCCGTGGATCACGACCTCGCCGGTGGCGCGGCTCGCGGCGATGGCGGCCATCATGGCGATGCGGTGGTCGTTGTGCGAATCGACCTCGCCGCCGGTGAAGGCATCGACACCCTTGATGATGAGGTCATCGCCGGCAATGCGCACCTGCGCGCCAAGCGCGGTGAGCTCGCGGGTGGTGGTGACCAGGCGGTCGGATTCCTTGATACGCAGACGGGCGCAATCGCGGATAAAGGTGCGGCCCTGTGCCAGCGAGGCCACGGCCGAGATAACGGGTACCAGGTCGGGAATGTCGTGGGCACTCATCTCAAAGCCGGCGAGCTTGTCGGACTGCACGGTGGCGGCGTTGGTGGAGCGCACGATGCGGGCGCCAAAGCGCGAAAGCGCAGCAAGCACGTTGCGGTCGCCCTGTGCGGAGCTCAGCGACACACCCTCCACGGTGATGGGGTCGGAGCCGATGGCGCCGGCGCACAGCCAAAAGGCAGCGTTGGACCAGTCGCCCTCGACGGCCACGTTGCCGGGCGTGCGATACGAGCCACTGCTCACGCGGAAGTTCGTGACCTCGGGCTGGCCGTCCTTGGCCGGAATACGCTCGACGTTGACCTCGACGCCAAAGGCCTTCATGGCCTGGATGGTCAGGTTGATGTAGGGGCGGCTCTCGATGAGGCCGGTTACCTGCACGCAGGAGGGCTGGGCCAGCAGCGGGGCTGCCAG
>CAKWZF010000100.1:2200-7058 GCA_934865005.1 uncultured bacterium
GGCCGGAGATATACTGCGAGCTCACGTTGCCCGGCAGCACAAAGGTGCCCGGGCGCATGCGGCCGCTCGTCTTGAGCGGAAAACCGCCCAGGCCCTGCAGGTCGCAACCGGCGGCGATGATCTCGTCCGAGAGCGGGGAGAGCGGGCGGGCGCCCAGGCGGCCCTGGCCCACGAAGGTGGCATTCGCACCCAGCGCGCAGGCGACGGGCAGCATAAAGCGCAGCGTGGAGCCGCTTTCGCCGCAGTCAAGCGTGCCGCCGGCAAGGGCCTTGAGCAGGCCAAACTCAACACTCTTCATGGTGGGGTGGACCTGGAAGCCGTCCTCGACGGTCTCGATGCGAGCGCCCAGGGCCGTGAGACAGCGCACCGTGGCCTCGATATCGGCGCAGGTGGTGTTGCAGGTGACGTGCGTCTCGCCGTTGGCAAGCGCAGCGCAGATGATCAGGCGATGCGCCATCGACTTGGACGCGATGGCGGGAACGGTGCCCTTGAGCGGGGACGGGGTGATGCGGGCTAGCATGCGGATGCGTCTCCCTTCTGGCCGAGGCCCTCGGCAATGAGTTCGTGGAAAGTGGAAAGCGGCGTGCGGTCGATGCTGCAACGGCCAATGTCGTGCGGAATTACCAGGTCGATAGTGTCACCGGCGCGCTTTTTGTCGTGGAGTGCCTCGGCAAAGACGGCGTCGGCCGAAAGCCTGCAGCGGGTCTTGAGGCCGTGGCGCGCGCAGAGCTCCTCGATGCGAGCGGGAAGTTCGGCGTCGCAAATGCCGTGCAAGGCCGCGGCGCGCGTGATGATGCCCATGCCGATCGAAACGCAGTTGCCGTGCCCCAGCTCAAAGTTCTCGCAGGCCTCGACGGCATGTCCGGCGCTGTGTCCAAAGTTGAGGAGCTTTCGCTGGTTGGTTTCGCGCTCGTCGGCGACGACCACGGCGCGTTTGATGTCGATATTGCGGGCGATGATGAGTGCTACGCGGGCCACATCGCGGTTGAGCAGCTCCAGCGTGAGCGGGGTTTTCTCCAACTCGGCGAAGAGCTCGGGGTCGGCGATCACGGCGTGCTTGACGACCTCGCCGCAGCCGTCGGCGAACTGCTCAGGCGTTAGGGTGGCAAGGCATCCCACGTCGGCGATAACCACGCTCGGCTGCCAAAAGGCACCGGCGAGATTTTTGCCGGCGGCCAGGTCGATGGCCGTCTTGCCGCCCACCGACGAGTCCACCATGGCGAGCAGGCTCGTGGGGATCTGCACAAACTTGCAGCCACGCATGTAGGTGGCGGCCACAAAGCCGGCCACGTCGCCCACGACGCCGCCGCCGAGCGCCACGATCACGTCGGAGCGCGAAAGCTCGTGCTCGGCCACAAACTCCAAAATGGCAACATAGGTTTCGGCGCGCTTATGGGCCTCGCCGGCCTCGAAGGTGCAGATGCTCACCTCGTAGCCTGATGCCTCCAGACTCTGCTTAACTGGCATCTGGTAGAGCGGGCCCACGTTGGTGTCCGTCACGATGACGGCCTTGGTGCCGCCGGCAGTGGCGCGCACGAGCGGTCCCGCCTGCTCCAGCAAAAACGTGCCTACATGCACCTGGTAGGGGCGTGCGGTGTCGATATCGATGGTAATCGCCATAAGCTTCGGTCCTTTCGACCTGGCGTGATAGGTGGTCTAGTGGGAGGCCTCGTCGTCGAGCGCGCGCTTAATGCGGTCGCCCTCGGCAAGGAGATTCTCCAGATAGCGCTGGTCGCGGTCCTTAAGGGCGCGGCTGTAGGCGCCAAGCGACTCGATCAGATGGTCGATCTCGAAGGCGAGCGCGTTGGCGTCGTCGATCATGAGCTCGGACCACATTTGCGGGTTGAGGTGCGCCACGCGGGTGAGATCGCGGTAGCTACCGGCCGAAAAGCCGTGGTGGACCTGGGCGGTCGGACTCTTTACGTAGGCGTTGGATACCACGTGCGCAAGCTGGCTCGTGAAGGCGATGACGCGGTCGTGCTCGGCGGCGCTGGTCACGCTGAACTTGCCAAAGCCCAAGGGGCGCACCATCTCGCGCACCTGGCCCAAAAGCTCCAGCTTGAGCGCATCGTCCACTGCGGGCGGCACGAGCACGAGCGGCGCGCCCTGGAACAGGTCGGCGCGGGAGTGCGCATAGCCCGAGTACTGCGTGCCCGCCATGGGGTGCGCGCCCACAAAGTAAAAGCCGTGCTCGCGGGCAAGCTCAAAGGCCCGCTCACACACAATGCCCTTGACGCCCACGGTGTCGATCACCACAGGACCCATGATGGCGTCGGTGTCGGTGGCGTCGGCGAGTGCCTGTGCATGCGCCTCGAGCCACTCGATGCAGGCCTCGGGGTAGCAGGCCAGGACGATGATGTCGCATTCGCCGAGTGTCTTGTCGTTGAGCTCTCCGGCGACAGTGCCCATGCTGGCGGTCGTCATGACATCGTCATCGGGGTCCCAGGCCAGCACGCGGACGCCCGCCTGTGCATAGCCGCGGGCAAAGCTACCGCCGATGAGGCCCAGGCCGACGATACCGGCGCACTTGGGGCCGCCCTGGTTAACGCGCGCGTTTCTCACCGTACCCATGGGTTACTCCATGGTCTCTTGGCAGACAACCTCGCGGATGGCTCGGATGCGGCGCATGGTGTCGTCGAATTGATCGGGGGTGAGGGCCTGGGCGCCGTCGGACCAGGCGCGGCTCGGCTCGTCGTGGACCTCGATCTCCAGGCCGTTGGCACCGCAGGCGGTCGCGGCGAGCGCCATGGGCTCAACGTAGCGGGTGTAGCCGGTGGCGTGGCTGGGGTCGGCGACGACGGGCAGGTGCGACAGGTGGTGCAGCACCGGCACGGCGTTGAGGTCGAAGGTATTGCGGGTACGGGTCTCGAAGGTGCGGATACCGCGCTCGCACAGGATGACGTTGTCGTTGCCCTCGCTCATGATGTACTCGGCGGCCATAAGCAGCTCGTCGATCGTGCCGGACATGCCGCGCTTGAGCAGGATCGGGGTCTTGGTCTTGCCGACCTCCTTGAGCAGGGGGAAGTTCTGGGCGTTGCGGGCGCCGATCTGCATGACGTCAATCTTCTTGTCCAAGAAGACCTGCACGTCGCGCGGGTCCATGATCTCGGTGACGATCGGCATGTCGAGCTCGGCAGACGCCTCGCACAGCAGGTCGAGGCCGGCGGGGCCCATACCCTGGTAGGCGTAGGGGGAGGTGCGGGGCTTGTAGGCACCGCCGCGCAGCATCGTGGCGCCGGCGGCCTTTACGCGGCGTGCGATGCGAATGAGGTTCTCGCCCTCGACGGAGCAGGGGCCGGCGATGACTTGGAACTGGTCGCCGCCGATCTTGACGCCGTGGCCGCAGTCGATGACGGAGTCCTCGGGGTGGAACTTGCGGTTGGCACGCTTAAAAGGCTCGGAGACGCGCTGCACGCGCTCGACGACATCCATGGACTCGAGCAGGAACGGGTCGATCTTGGTCGTATCGCCCACCAGGCCGATGATCGTCTCGTTCTCGCCGCGCGAGACATCGGTCTTCAGACCCTTTTTCTCAATCCAGCTGACGATATGGCTTACGGCCTCGTCGCTGGCGCTCTGCTTTAAAATTGCAATCATGGTGTGCCTCTCACCTCGATGGATAACTTTTGCAAAAACGGCCCGCATCGCGAGCCGTGTATATATGGTGCATGAGAGTTTATACTATCTGACTCGCTTTTGCCTTCTAAAGTGGGCCGTTGCGCCGCGTCTTCCTCGGAATTGCAAAGCTTTTTCTTTTATTTTGATAGCCCGTGGTGCACTTGGGTATAATGCCAAACGTTGGCCCTATTAGCTCAGGGGATTAGAGCGTCTGCCTCCGGAGCAGAAGGCCGTTGGTTCGAATCCAACATGGGGCACCATCGAACGTAAGACCGTCCGAACCTCGCATGGTCCGGGCGGTTTTTCTTATACCGACGCGACGTGATGGGACGTGGTATGGCAGCAACGGATATCGAGCACGGACTCTCAACCGCCGAGGTCGAGGAGCGCATCGCCGCCGGTAAAATAAACCGCAACATGGAGCTCAAGACCAAATCGGTCAAAGAGCTCATCATCGAGAACCTCTGCACGCTGTTCAATTTGATCAACGTGATCTTGGCGTTCCTGGTCATTTTGACCGGTTCGTTTAAGAACCTGACGTTCCTGTTTGTGGTTTTTCTCAATACCGCTATTGGCGTCATTCAATCCATGCGGTCCAAGAAGATGGTCGATAAGCTCACGCTGCTGACCTCCAAGAAGGCCATCGCGGTGCGCGACGGCGCCGAGGTGGAGCTCGACCTGGACCAGATCGTGCTCGACGACATCATCCGCCTGGGGCGCGGCGACCAGATTCCCGCTGATGCCGTGGTGGTTTCGGGCGAGGCGCTCGTGAACGAGAGCTTGCTGACGGGCGAGAGCGACCTTATTAAGAAACAGCCCGGTTCCGAGCTCATGAGCGGCAGCTTTATCGACTCGGGCCTGCTGCGCGCTCGCGTGATCCATGTCGGCGCCGACAACTACGTGGCCAAAATTAATAACGAGGCCAAGTACGTCAAAAAGGTCAATTCCGAGATCATGAATGCGCTTAACGCCATCGTGCGCTTTGCGAGCATCATCATGATCCCGCTCGGTTTGGCGTTGTTTGCCTCGAGCGTGAGCGAGCTGTGGGATGCCGCGGGAACCCCGGGCGATAGCGCGCTTTCGTGGTGCTTCTCCGAGCTGTTGGCTGGTCATGTGCCTTCGTCGGCGCTGCTGTCCACGGTGGGCGCCCTGCTGGGCATGATCCCGCAAGGCCTGGTGCTGCTGACCTCGTCGGTGCTTGCCATCGCCACGGTGCGCCTGGCCCGCCGCAAGGTGCTGG
>CAKWZF010000101.1:0-4646 GCA_934865005.1 uncultured bacterium
GAAGTGCGCAGCGAGGGCTTCTTGCATGTCCGAGGACGTGCCTAAAAGTAAACTAATGGCGGGCCCGGACGACTACAGGGCTATCGATTACCCCGTGTTCTGCAGTCCTGCCGAGACGCCGGTCACAGTCGAAAGAATCAGGCTCATGTACTCGGCCTTCTTCTCCTCGGCCATCTCGTCCTGGTTCATACGCACCTCGCGAAGGGCGCGGACCTGGGCGATGGACAGGGCGTCGACGTAGGGGTTACGCACGCGAACGGCGCAGCCGAGCACGCGACGACGCTGCAGCGGCCATTCATCACCGACGATGGCAAGGACCCACTTACGGGTGAGCTGCATCTCGGTAAAGACCTTCTTGGACAGATCATCGCGGTCGCCCAGATGCAGATACATCTTGGCGATGCGCTGATCGGTCTTAGCAATCGACATCTCGATGTTGTCGATAAAGGTGCGGAAGAACGGCCACTCCTGGTAGGCAGCCTTGAGCTGGTCAAGATCGCCAAGCTGCTCGCAGGCGGTGCCCAGACCGTACCAAGCGGCCAGGTTAATGCGCGCCTGGCTCCAGCTGAAGATCCACGGGATGGTACGCAGGTCATCGAGCGACTTGGCGCCCAGACCGCGCTTGGCGGGACGCGAGCCGATCGGCAGCAGACCGACCTCGGTCAGCGGCGTCACGGTCGAGAACCACGGTGTAAAGTCCTCGGTGTTCAGCAGGTCCAGATAGCGTTCGTGGCTTGCAGTGTTGAGCTTCTCGGCCATATCCCAGAACTTCTGCGTGGTCTCGGTGTTGGTCTTCTCGACACTCGGGGCCGACTGCAAAAGCGTTGCGGCGGCAACGGACTCAACATGGCGCTGAGCCAGCGTGCGGTTGCCGTAACGGGCAAAGATGACTTCGCCCTGCTCGGTAAGCTTAAAGAAGCAGTTGACCGAACCCTTGGGCTGCGCCAGCACGGCCTTGTTGGCCGGGCCGCCGCCACGGCCCACGGCACCGCCGCGACCGTGCATGAGCACCAGGTCGATATCGTTCTTCTCTGCCCACTTGGCGATGCGCTCCTGCGCGGAGTGCAGCGCGAGCATGGCCGTGGTAGGACCGGCATCCTTGGAAGAGTCGGAATAGCCCAGCATGACCTCCATGCGGCGGTTGGTCTGGGCAAGGCGCTTTTGCACCACGGGCAGCGTAAGCATCTGATCGAGCACGTCGACGCAGCCCTCGAGGTCCTCGAGCTGCTCGAACAACGGGATCACGTCGAGCTCGGGGACATCCTCCTCGTGTGCAAAGGACAGGTGCGCCAGCTCAAAGACGTCGGCCACATGCTGAGCGCTCTTGGTAAACGAGATGATGTAGCGGTGCGCCATCTTCTTGCCGTAGCGCTTTTGGATGGAGCCGATAGCGCGGAAGGTATCGATGACCTCGCGCGTCATGGGCTGCAGGTCGCCATGGATACCGTTCTCGTGGATATCCTTAAGGGCGCGGGCATGCACCACGGAGTGCTGACGGAACTCCATCTCGACCATATGGAAGCCGAAGGACTCGACCTGCCAGATGATGGTTTGGACCGGGCCGTAGGCAGCACGGACGGCACCGCAGGCGGCCAGCGAACGCTGGACGACGCGCAGGTCATCCAGGAACTCGTCGGCGCTGTGGTACATGGTGTCGGTGATACGACGGACGGTGGCGTTCAGGCGGTCGGCCATGACGAGCATGACGGCGCGATGCGGCTCGTGCTCGGAGATCAGCTCGGCGCGGGCCGTGTAACGAGGGCTCATCTCGACCTGATGGTTCCACAGGTTAATGAGCTCGGCCGACGGCTTGCTGTAGGTAGCCTCGAGCGTGAGGTTGCGGCCGATGTGGCGGCACTTGTCCTCGAGCTTGAGCACCATGTGCGTAAAGTACTTGGCGGCGACCTCACGGCTCACCTTGGCGGTGACGTTGGGGTTACCGTCGCGGTCGGAACCGATCCAGCTGCCGGGATGGAAGAACGCCGGGCACAGCGGCGGCACAGTACCGGCCTTGTCGCCCAGCACCCAATCGTCAAAACGACGATAGATAACGGGGATAACGTCGAACAGCGTGTTATCGAAGATGTCGATGATGGTATCGGCTTCCTCGACCGGCGTGGGCTTCTTGAGCGCGATGGGACTCGTACGCACCAGGGCGTCGATCTCCTGCAGCATATGGCGCTCGTTCTCCACCAGGTCGGAACCGCCCAGACGCGGACGCTCCTCCAGCAGGTTGGAGATACGGCGGATCTTGCCCTCGACGGCCTTACGACGGGCCTCGGTGGGATGTGCGGTAAAGACAGGGTGGAACTCGAGCTTGTCGAGCAGCTCGTTGGCACCCTCGACACCCAGCTCATTCACCAGCTGGTGATAGGCAACGGTAAGCTCGTTGGCAGGATCGACCTCGGTATCGGTCGACGCACCGGCCTCGCGCTCGCGCAGCTGCGCCACACGGTAGTTCTCCTCCGACAGGTTTGCCAGATGGAAAAAGCTCGTAAAGGCGCGAACGATGACCTGCTGCTTATCGAGCGGCAGGCTGTCGATCAAATCGACGACCTCACGAAATGCCACGGCAGTGGGCTCGTCGGCGGTGGGCACGCCCTGCTCGTCGACGGCTTCGTCGGCAGCGCAGGTACCGGGGTTGCCGGCATTGACCACAATCTCGGCTGTCAAAATCTTGTCGAACAGGTCCGCGATCTCGGGATCATACTCGCTAAGCACACGGCGCTCCAGGCGCAAGAACAGCGCCAGATTGTCGCGCAGCTCCTCGGGGATCTCGATCTCGGCGAGACGCTCCCTGGACTCGGCATTCGAGCCGATTCGGTTAACGAGGCGGTTGACCACGGCAGCGACGCGCGCCGCGGCTTCGGGTACAGACTGGTTGCTTAGGTTCTCAGCCACGTTTCCTCCCATTCCTCCTTCTATGCACGTAACATGCGGTATTCATTATAGGCGCTTGAGAAATACTTTCGACACTGATTGCGCTTTACCACACAAAAGTATTTTCTGCATTGCAAAGGTTTTTACCCTAAATGGTCGTATTTCTCGGTGGGCGGCATACGTAAACGGGGGCATTCCGCATAAAAGCGAAACACCCCCGTAACAATCGCTCTCCATGAGCAGGGCACGTTAGCAGGCCCGAAGCTCAAAAAGATGCGCTACAGGCGCTCGCGAACCGCCTCGACGACGTTGTCCAGATCGGCGAGCACCTCGTCATGGCTCTGCATGTCGCGCACTTTGACCTTGCCGGTGGCAAGCTCGTCGCCACCCAGGACCAAGATGAGCTTGGCGCCTACCTTATCGGCTTGCTTAAACTGGGCCTTGAGCGAACGACCCTGATAGTCGGCCTCGGTCACGATACCTGCGGCGCGAAGCTCCTGCGTAATGGCAAAGACGTTCTGACGCAGCTCCTTGCCGGCGTTGGCGACATAGACGCACGGGGCCTCATCGGCACCCAAATCGCTGCCAAAGGCCTGCAGGGCCAGCAGGGCGCGCTCAAAACCGACAGCAAAGCCGACGCCCGCCGTGGGCTTGCCACCCTCGAGCTCGACCAGGCCATCGTAGCGGCCGCCGCCGCCGATGGAGCCGACGCCGGCGCCAGGGGCCTCGACCTCAAAGACAGTACGGGTGTAGTAGTCCAGGCCGCGCACCAAGGTGGGATCCTCGACATACTCGATACCGGCGGCATCCAGATAGCGCTTGACCTGCTCGTAGTGCTCGCGGCACTCATCGCACAGGTTGTCACCCATCAGCGGAGCCTCGGCCATGATCTCGCGGCAGTGGTCGTTCTTGCAGTCAAAGGCACGCAGCGGGTTGAGCTCGGCGCGCTCGCGGCACTCATCGCACATCTCGTCTGCGTGATCGAGGATAAACTGCTTGACTTGCTCGCGGTAAGCCGGACGGCACTGAGCGTCGCCCATCGAGTTAATGAGCAGACGAAGCTTGGAAAGATCGAAGCCCAGGCGCTTGTAAAACTCCATGAGCATGATGATGCACTCGGCGTCTGCCGCCGGATCGGGAGCGCCGAGCCACTCGATGCCCACCTGGTGGAACTGGCGCAGGCGGCCCTTCTGGGGACGCTCGCCGCGGAACATGGCCTCGGCGTAGTACGCCTTAAACGGCGTGGAGCCCTGGGGCACCAGATTGTTCTCGACGACAGCGCGCACCACGCCGGCCGTGCCCTCGGGGCGAAGCGCCAGGCGCTGCTTGGGCTTGAGTTTGGTGTCGGTGCCCTCGGTAAAGACGCGCTCCAGGTTGGCACCGCTGAACACGCGGAACATTTCCTTGCGCACGACGTCGGTCGACTGGCCGATACCGTGGACAAACACGTCCACCTGCTCGATCGCGGGCGTCTCGATGGGTTTAAAACCAAACGGCTCGAACACGCCGGCCGCAATCTGCTGCATCTTTTGCCAGGCGCGCATCTCGGCGCCGATAAGGTCGCGGGTTCCCTCCGCCTTCTGTGCCTGCATGGGCAAACACCTTTCTTTTGTATCGCGTCATAGGTAACGGTTATTATACGGCACAAACACAAACAGCGGTGGCGGGGGGGGCCCCACACAGGGGGGGTTTTTTTTTAAATTTTTTTTTTTTTTTTTTTGTATTTTATAATTTGTATTTTTTTTTATATTGGTGGGATTTTTTTT
>CAKWZF010000101.1:4656-6784 GCA_934865005.1 uncultured bacterium
CTGTTTGTGATCCCTTTTCCTCCGTCCCCTTCGGATCACGTGATTCCTTGGGGACGGAGGAATAGGGATCGTCCTTTGGCCTGCGGCGACCTTGGAAACCGAATGATGGTACGAGCATCCATTCGGCTCCCAAGACCGCCGCGGGCAGAGTTGGGTGAGCCGGCAAACGCGGCAGCGTGCTTACTCCCCCGCCACGCTCGCGCGCAGCTTGGCGGCGATGGGCTCGGATACCAGCAGGAACACGAGCATGACCACGGAGCACGCCAAGCACACGATCCAGGTGCTCGCAAAGGAGCCCGAGACGGCAAAGAGCACGTAGACCTGCCACAGCTCACCGACAAAGCTCATGCCGGCAAGCACCGCCGAGGTAGCGATAACGGTAAGCGAGCCCAATACGCGGCCACTCACCTTATCGGCAACATGACCGATAACGAGCGAACCCACGACACTCACCACGGTGGAGATGGCATTGGAGACGTTGTACTGCGCAAGGGAAATACCCAGGTTGCTGACGATCAGCGGCTGGAACAGGCTCATGCAGTTGACGAAAATCGTGTAACACGTGGCCATGATCACGAAGCCGGAGGCCACCACGAGCCAGCCGGGGAAGAACTTACGCTGCTGGGGCATACTGCTCCTTTTAGACAAACGAATAGCCTGCGCCGGGCGCCGGTAGTGCCCAAGATTGCCTTGAAAGACAAGGGCATAGGCCTTACGGCCATGCCCGCAGGCTTGAAAGGCAAGGTTGGGTGCTACCGGTGGTCGGCGATATAGCCCAAAGCGACGGCGGTATAGGCCGCGGCACCGAGCGGCAGCTCGGCATCGTTAAAACGTGCCTTGGGATGGTGCTGGGCAAAGTGTTCGTCCGTGTCGGTTACGGCCGCGCCCACGGTAAAGTACGCACTTGGGATCTTGCTCGAGATAAGCGCGAAGTCCTCACTCGCCATGGCATGGAAAAGCGGCAAGAAAGCCGTCTTGGGCAGCACTGCGCCCACGTAGCCAAGCGACGCCTGAGTCATATCGCTGTCGAGTACAAGCGGCGGAACATCCGAAAGCGTCTCGATGGTCGCCGGCGTACGATAGGTCGTAGCAACGCCGTTAACGACCTCCGCGATGCGGGTCTTTAGGTGAGCCATGAGCTCAACATCAAAGCCGCGCAGCGTTCCCTCGAGCACGCAGGTGTCGGGGATGACGTTGGCCGCCAAGCCGCCGGCGAACTTACCAACGGTAAGTGCGACTTCCTTGGCCGCCGGCACCTCGCGGGAGATAAGCTCCTGGAGCGCCAGGTGCACGTGGACGCCGGCCGTGATGGGGTCGATGCAGATCTCGGGGCTGGAACCGTGGCCGCCCTTGCCCTGGAGCGTGATGCGGAAACCGTACACACCCGAGAGCGCCGGGCTGCCGTAGAGCACCAGGCCAAGCGGCGACTGGCTGTTGACATGCATGGCAAAGGCCGCCTGAGGGCGCGGGTTCTCGAGCAAGCCGTCGGCGATGGCAGCGCGTGCTCCCTCAAAGGTCTCCTCGCCCGGCTGGAACAGCAACTTGACGGTAGCGTTGGCCTCCACAAGCTCGGCCTCGCGGGCCTTGAGCAGGCGCGCCGCACCAAGCAGGGCCGTCGCGTGCATATCGTGACCGCAAGCATGCATGCAGCCATTGGTGGATGCAAAGGGCTCGCCGGATTCCTCGACAACGGGAAGGGCATCCATATCGCCTCGGAGCATGACGACCGTTCCGGCCTGCTCGTCCTTGCACGTGCCATTGCCCTGAGCGGCCGCACCGGCACCGATCAGGCCAACGACGCAGGAACCGTCGACTAGCGTGGTATGGGGGATGTCCATCTCGTCCAGACGTGCCTGGATATAGGCAGACGTCTGCGGAAGATTGTTACCCAGCTCGGGCATCTGGTGTAGATCGTGTCGCCATGCAGCGAGCTCGTCTGCAAAAGCCTGAGCTTCTGCGACAAGACCGTCACCGATAGCGGCCTGCGCCGCCGCGGTGGCCTGGGGCGCTGGTTGCGGTTGAAAATCGGACAGAGCTGATGCCATAGAAGCCCTCCAGTAACGTTTTTGCAGCACGCACTTTGATAGCGTAAAGTGCAAGGTACAACTGTAAGGGCATGACATCAGAA
>CAKWZF010000102.1:0-6624 GCA_934865005.1 uncultured bacterium
GCGCATGTGCATGCGGGCAGTTGCTGTCGACGATGCGTCCGCGGCTCCGTTTATCGCCCACCCCACGCGGGCCTTCGCGGCCACGGCCATCGACAGCAGCCGTTTCCCTATCGTACCTGCCGAAGAACTCGACATGGTCGTCGTGCCGCTTGTAGCCTTCGACCGCGCCGGCGCGCGCCTGGGTTACGGTGGCGGCTGCTACGACCGCTACCTACCCACGGTCTCGCCCGCATGCCGAATCATCGGCATCGCCTTTGACGAGCAACGCGTCGACGGCGTTCCCACCGATGCCCACGACCTGCCGCTACCCCACATCATCAGCGCCTAACGGCTGGCGCACCTCCCGACGGCCTAGTGCTCCTCGCCGGCGCGGGCCAGGTCGTAGGGCGTGGTCTGGTAGACGTAGTAGTTGAGCCAGTTGGTGTAGAACAGCTGAGCCTGGCTGCGCCAGACGTTGCGCGGCTCGGCGGAGGGGTCGTCGCCCGGGAAGTAATGCGCCGGCACCTCCGGGTTGAGCCCGCGCTTCACATCGCGCTCGTACTCCAGGCGCAGCGTGTCGGTATCGTACTCGGGGTGGCCAAATACAAAGAAGCGACGGCTGTCGGTCGACTTGACGATGTACAGGCCAACCTCATCGGACACGGCCACGACCTCAAGCTGCGGCTCGGCCTCCACGTCCTCGCGGCGCACATCGGTGTTGCGCGAATGCACGGCATAGAAGCGGTCGTCAAAGCCGCGGACCAGCGGGCTTTGCGGCTTCACCAGATAATGCTCGAACACGCCGCTCGCCTTTGCCGGCAGGTCGTACTTCTGGATGCCGTAATGATGGTACAGGCCAGCCTGCGCGCCCCAGCAAATGTGCAGCGTGGAATGCACGTGCGTGGTGGACCAATCCATGATCTGGCAGAGTTCGGGCCAGTAGTCGACCTCCTCGAACGGCATCTGCTCCACCGGCGCGCCCGTGATGATCAGACCGTCGTAGTGGATGTCGCGGATGTCGTCGAACGTGCGGTAGAACGTCTCCAGGTGGCCGGCGCTCACGTGCGTGGCCTCGTGCGTCTTGGTGCGCAGCAGGTCCACTTCCACCTGCAGCGGCGTGTTGGAGAGTTTGCGCATGATCTGCGTCTCGGTGGCGATCTTGGTGGGCATGAGGTTGAGGATGAGCACGCGCAGCGGACGGATGTCCTGGTGCAGCGCGCGGTACTCGGTCATGACAAAGATGTTCTCGCTCTCGAGCTGCGCGGCGGCAGGGAGGGCGTCGGGGATGCGAATGGGCATGGATGCTCCTTACGAGTCAGTTGCAGCTATGGTACAACGAGCGGCCCCATCCGCGCGAGTACATCGCCCAGCGATGCCGTCAGCGGCCCAAATCACTCCAAAAGTAGAGATTAAGGCATGCCCAAAAATCTATGGCGCTTTAGCCTAGCAAAGTGGCAGCAGGACGCTACAATGGTTCGACGCGAAAAACTCGGCCGAAAGGATACATATATGTACCAGACGCGTAAGATCGGTGTGGTCGGCCAGGGCCACGTAGGAGCACATGTTGCCAACAGTCTGCTCATGCAGGGCATTGCCGATGAGCTGTACCTGTGCGATATCAACGAGGCCAAGGTGACCTCCGAGGTCCAGGACCTGCGCGACTCCCTTTCGTTTGTCCCGTATAACACCAAGATCGTCAACTGCTATGACCACTACGAGGAGCTGGCCTGCTGCGACGTCATCGTCAACGCCGCCGGCAAGGTCGCACTGGCCGCCGGCAACCGCGACGGCGAGCTGTTCTTCACCACCGACGCCGCCCGCACCTTTGCCAAGCGCATCGTCGACGCCGGCTTTGACGGCATCTTCGTGAGCATCTCCAACCCCTGCGACGTCGTGTGCACCGAGCTGTGGCACCTGACCGGCTACGATCCCAAGAAGATCATCGGCTCGGGCTGCGGCCTGGACTCCGCCCGCCTGCGCACCGAGATCTCCAAGAAGGTCGGCGTGAGCCCCAAGTCCATCGACGCCTACATGATCGGCGAGCACGGCTTTAGCCAGCTTGCCGCCTTTAAGGCCGCAACCATCGCCGGCAAGAGCCTCAACGAACTTCAGGCCGAGAACCCCGACAAGTACGCCTTCGACCACATGGAGATCGAGGAGCTTGCACGCAAGGGCGGCTATGTGACCTACCAGGGCAAGCAGTGCACCGAGTACGCCGTCGCCAACTCCGCCGCGCGCGTCTGCGCCGCCGTGCTGCACAACGAGCACGCCGTGCTTTCGGCATCCACGCTCATGACCGGCCATTATGGCGAGGAGGGTATCTTTACCTCCCTGCCGTGCGTGATCGGCGCCGAGGGCGTCGAGGAGGTCTACACGCTCGACCTGTCCGAGCACGAGCTCGAGGGCTTCCACAAGAGCTGCCAGCACATTCGCGACAACATCGCCCAGCTCGACTGGTGGGATGCCGAGGCCTACGACGCCAAGTAAGCGTCGGTTGCCGCGACACCTCGCGAATCTAAGCGCAATACCAAGCGGGCCGCGCCGGAAATCCCCGGCGCGGCCCGCTTTTTACGCACGCTGTTCACTTGCGAATCGAAGGTGAATGCTTTTCCCGTTACCTAGTACTGCTCGATGCCCATGTAGCGACGAACCTCGGGGCTGTGGTCAAACACCTTGCCGCGGGCGGCGCGCAGCTCGCAGCTCATGTTGTAGAAGAAGATCGGCTCCAAGAACGAACGCACGCTGGCGGGCACCTCGCCTACGCCGTACTCGAGTGCATCGAGCACCATGACTGTATCGGTGTGCGTGTTGAGGAACGCGAGCGCGCGCTCCTCCATGGGGCGGCACTCGCCCGATCCGAGCTGCACAAAGTAGAACACGCCGGGCTCGGTGGCCTCAAACGGGCCGTGGAAATACTCGCCGGAGTGGATATAGCAGCAGTGCTGCCACTGCATCTCCATGAGCGAGCAGATGGCCATGGCGTAGGTCTGGCTAAAGTTGGGGCCGGAACCCAGGATATAGAAGAACTTATGCTGCTGGCAGAGCTCGGCAAAGCGATCGCCCAGCTCGGCGTTGACCTTCTCACGGGCAGCGGGCAACAGCGCATCCATCTGCTTAAGGCCGGCGTACATGTCGGCGAGTGCCTCGTAACCCTCCTGCTGGTCGAGCAGCTCGGCAGCCATCAGGACGCCGATGCCTTGCGGAACCTCGGCCTGCGGCACGCCTTCGCCCCACGGATAGACCCAGGTGGTCCACTTGCCGTTATCAATCTTGGAGCCCTCGCAGTCGGTCATGGCCACGACCTCGGCGCCGGCTGCCAGCGCCATCTCGCAACCGTCGACGACCTCCTGCGTATTGCCGCTGTGGCTGCAGGCGATGACGAGTGATTTCTCGCCAAGACTCTTGGGAGCCATCAGGCAAAACTCGCGCGCCGTGTAGACCGTCGAGGCAAACGTGGTGGCCTCGCGCTTGAGCAGCTCGTTGGCCGGCATCAGGTCGATCATCGAACCGCCGCAGGCGATCCAAAAGACGTTCTCAATCTTGCCCTTGCGCTCGATAATTTCCTGAACCAGATCGTGTGCGTTCACGGTGATGCTCCTCCTTGTGTGGCGGCTTTGAACGACGGCAGCTCGTACCTGCTGTCATTCTATGTTGTTCTATATATACCACGCAAGCAGCCACGGTGGAAGCCATTGCGACAAATTTGTTCCATGTTGTTCTATCTGTGGACGTTAGATGTCGAACACGTAGCGCGAGCCCACGATCTTTTGGCGTCCGAGCAGCAAGGGCCGCTCGTCCTCATCGGTAAAGTACGCCTCCATATAAAACAGCGGCTCGCCGACCGGCACCTCCAGCAGTGAGGCCGCCTGAACATCGGCAAGCGCAATCTCCACGGTACAAGGGTCGGACTTGAGCGGCGCGCGGCCCGAATGCTCGGCAACGAGTGCAAAGATGGAATTGTCCGTGAGGTCCTTGTCGGCAAGCGTCTGCAGGTAGGGATGGTCGGCCAGCACAAAGGCGTTGTTCTCGAGCATGACGGGCACGCCGTCTGCCGTGCGCACGCGCTCGACAACGATGAGCTCGCAGCCGGGTTCCACCCCAAAAAACGCCGCGTCCTCGCGCGTCGCCGCAACCACCGTGCGCGACACCAGGTGTGCTCCGGCCACCATGTCGTTGGCAGCGCAACCCTCGGAAAAGCTCTGAACGTCACCCTTTTGGACAATCTTGCGCTTGAGCTTGGGCGCGCACACAAACGTGCCCCTCCCCTGCTGGCGGTTGAGATACCCCGCGCGCGACAGCTCCTCGATGGCGCGGCGCACGGTGATGCGTCCCACGCCGTAGGACTTCGCGAGCTCCATCTCGGAAGGAATGCGCGAGCCGGATGCGTACACGCCGCGCGCGATCTCGCCCTTTAGGTCGTCCATAACCTGCTGGTACAGCGGCACGGCGGATACCTCAGTGCGCTCGGTTTTATCGTCGAATGCCATCGTTACGCTCCATCCCGCGCATGCTCGGACTCAAACTCTTCGATCGCCGTCATAAACTGCTCGCCAAAGGCGTCGGCCTTTTTCTCGCCAATGCCGTTGACCTGAATCAGCTCGTCGCGCGTCTGGGGGCGCAGACGGCACAGGCCGCGCAGGGCCTTGTCGGAGAAGACCATGTACGGCGCCATCTCCAGCTCGGTCGAAATCTCCTTCCGCAGGGCACGCAGGCGCTCGAACAGCTCGGCATCGTCACCCACGCGCGGGCGCTGATCCAGCTCGGCCTCCTCGCGCAGCAGATCCACCGCACGGCGGGCGCGGGCCGAGGCCTTGCGCTTGGACGCGCGACGCTTAACGGTAAAGGCGAACGCCTCATCCTCGACCTCGGCGGCACGCGGGCCCAGCCCCACGACCGGGTACTGTCCCTGCGAGGTAGCCAGATAACCGCGGCCGCACAGCTGGCCGATGATGTCCTTGATGCGCCCGACCGATTCGCTCGACAGCTCACCGTAGCCGCGGTCCTCGTCCAAATGCATCTGGCGAATGCGCTCGGTGTTGCCGCCGTGGAGCACGTCGGCGATGAGCGACTTGCCGAAGCGCATGGGCCGCATGGCCACATAGCGCACGGCAGCGCGGGCCATATCGGTGACGTCCTCGACCTCGAACTGCGTGAGGCAGTTGCTGCAGTTGCCGCAGCCCTCGACGTCGTCCGTGGCGACGCCGCCCGTACCGGCCGCGGCATGCTCGACCGCGGCCTCGTCGCCAAAGTAGCGCAGCGTGTATTCGCGCAAGCAGCCGGTGGTATTGCAGTAGCCCTCCATCTGGCTGAGCAGACGATATCGATTCTGGAGCGCCCACGCACGCTGCTCGTCGTCGAGTGCCTCATCGGCAGCATCGCCGCGATCGATCAGAAAGCGGCGCATGCGAAAATCGTTGCCGTTCCACAGCAGATGGCAGCTGGCCGGGTCGCCATCGCGGCCGGCGCGGCCCGCCTCCTGGTAGTAGGCCTCAATGCTCTCGGGCACGTTGTTGTGGATCACGTAGCGCACGTTGGGCTTGTCGATGCCCATGCCAAAGGCGTTGGTGGCAACCATCACCTGGATATCGTCGTCGATAAAGGCGCGCTGGCTTTGGCGACGGGCGTCGTTGCCCATGCCTGCATGGTAGCGGCCAACGCGAATGCCGCTGGGGCCCAGAGCCTCGGCAAGCTCCGCGGCCAGCGCGTCGACCGTCTTGCGGGTCGAGCAATACACGATGCCGCTCTCGCTCGAATGCGCAATCACGTAGTCGCGCACCCACGCGGTCTTGGCCTTGTCGCCCATCTCCTCGCAACCAAAGTAGAGGTTCTTGCGATCAAAACCCGTCACCACCGTCGCGGGGTTTTGCAGGCCGAGCATCTGCTGAATGTCCGCACGCACGCGCTCGGTCGCCGTGGCGGTAAACGCCGCCACGATGGGGCGCTGCGGCAGCGAATCGATGAACTCGCGAATCTGCAGGTAGGCGGGGCGGAAATCCTGCCCCCACTGGCTCACGCAGTGGGCCTCGTCAATAGCTACGAGTGGCACGCCAATGCCGCCTTCGGCCGCAGCTTCCTGCGCAAAGGCCAGAAAGCGTGGCTCGAGCAGGCGCTCGGGTGCCACATACATTAGCTGGTAGCGCCCCTCACGAGCACGCTTGAGCACGGTATTTTGCTGAGCCAGCGTAAGGCTGGAGTTGAGATAGCTGGGGCGCGCACCCGCCGCGAGCAGTGCGCGGGTCTGGTCCTCCATAAGCGACAGCAACGGACTCACCACAAAGGTGATGCCGGGCAGCATGAGCGCGGGCACCTGGTAGCAAATGGACTTTCCGGCGCCCGTGGGCATAACACCCAGCGCATCGCGACCGGCAAGGATCGCATCGACCATGCGGTCCTGTCCCGGGCGAAACGAGGTGTAGCCAAAATAGGCGCCGAGCGTGTCGAGCGCCATCTGCTGCATGTTATCGGTCATGGTTTCCTAACGTCCAAGTCATCTGCCGCCGATTATACGCCGCCACGCGGACAGCAGCACACGGCCGCCGCCCAGACTAGTCGTTTAAGAACGCCCCCAACGGCCAAGGAGTGTCCCCAGGTGCCGGCAGAGACGATATGAGCAGGACATAAAAACATTGAGAGCCCCTGCTGCAT
>CAKWZF010000103.1:0-6509 GCA_934865005.1 uncultured bacterium
GGTTGCCGGTCGTAGCATCAGCCACTCTCACCGCGTCACCAACCGTAAGTTCCGCCCCAACATCCAGCGCGTCTACGTCGTCGTCGATGGTCACCGTCGCAAGATGAACGTTTGCTCCACCTGCCTCAAGTCCGGCAAGGTTGCGCGCTCCTAAATAAGGTCTTACCAACAAGTACCTCGGACTCTCCGGGTCAAAGACCTCGCGTTCACATAGAACTTACCAAAGGCGCCCTCCCCTACGGAGGGCGCCTTTTTGCACTCATTGGGGACAGACTTACATGAGTGTTTTCACTCATTGGGGACAGACTTACATGAGTGCTTTCACGCATTGGGGACAGACATGACGTACGCATGCGGCGCCATGGTCAGGTCCTGACCTGCCTCACGCCGCCTCGTTCCAGCCTGTGGTGGCCTTGGTCACGCTTGTGGCGCCAATACCGGTGATGCGGGCAATTTGCTTGACCGTGAGATGCGCCCGCCTAAGCCTCAGCAGACACGCATCGCGTTCGGGGCGTGGCAGGGCTTTGAGCAGTGCAGGATCTATGCTTGGCAGAACTTCGCGCGCAACGGAAAGGGCCTCCTCATCGGGGATCCGCCGGCGTGGAAGAACCTCCATTGACCAGATGCGCCCGGCAACTTCCTCGAGATGCTCGCAATAGCAACGGGAGCCACCGACAATATCGAGCATAGGGGCCGCATCACAGATGTCGAAGGGATCATAGCCCAGCTGATACGCCTTATAACTTGACCAGCGGTACGCATCGAGCGAGTCAAGCGCACCCTTCACGGGATTGAGATGAATATAGTCGAGCAGCTGCACCGCCTGCGTGTCCGACTCAACCGCGACCCGCGAATAGCGATTGTCAAACAGATGTCCCGTTCTCCCCGTTTTTCCATTGAAATACTTAGCATATGCCGTCAGCGCGCACTGCATTGCCTTTGAAAGGTTGTCAAATGGGTCATCAACCATCAAATGGAAGTGATTGTCCATAAGGCACCAAGCCAACACCGCCACTTCATGGCGCGCAAACCTGTCCGAGATATCCGATAAGAAACGATAACGGTCGGAGTCATCTTCAAAAATAATCTGTTTGGAGTTGCCGCGGTCAAAGACGTGGTAATAGCCGGTGATCGAAACGGGGCGGGCGCATCGGGGCATAATCTCTCCTTTCAAAACTGTTCAGGCAACACCTAAAAGGAGAGAAGCAACGCGAAATGCTGAGCCTGCAACCTATTTATATCCAATAAGCGGCAATAACAGGCCCAGAACGGCAAAATGGCAAAACGATGTCTGTCCCAAATGAGTGAAAGCACTCATGTAAGTCTGTCCCCAATAAGCGGGGCGATGCATTGGGCAGATAGGTTTAGTTGAATCGTTTCATTTGGTTGAAGCGTTTTAGTGTGCCTTTTAGAGGAATCTGACCGTTCGCCGAATAATTTCTTGCTATCATGCAAGGCGTAGGGTAAATCTCCGATCGCAAGGAGACACAAATGGTGAAAAAGTCACCGGAAAACACTACTCCCGCAATTGTGGACAACGTAGAGGCGCTTGAGGCTAAGCTCGCTCAGATGCGAGAGGCCCAGGCGCTTTTTGCTACGTACACGCAGGAGCAGGTCGACAAGATCTTCTATGAGGCCGCCATGGCCGCCAACAAGGCTCGTATCCCGTTGGCGAAGATGGCCATCGAGGAGACCGGCCGCGGCGTTCTTGAGGACAAGGTCATCAAGAACCACTACGCCGCAGAGTACATCTACAACGCTTACAAGAACACCAAGACCTGTGGTGTCTTGGAGCGCGACGAGGCTTACGGCATCACCAAGATCGCCGAGCCCATCGGCATCGTGGGCGCCGTCATCCCGACGACCAACCCCACCTCCACCGCGATCTTCAAGACGCTGATCTGCCTGAAGACCCGCAACGCCATCATCATCTCCCCGCACCCGGCAGCCGCCAAGTGCACCATCGCCGCCGCCAAGCTCGTGCTTGACGCTGCCGTCAAGGCCGGCGCCCCCGAGGGCATCATCGGCTGGGTCGATGTCCCCTCCATCGAGCTGACCAACATGGTCATGCGCGACGTCGACATCATCCTCGCCACCGGTGGCCCGGGCATGGTCAAGGCCGCTTACTCCTCAGGCAAGCCCGCCCTGGGCGTTGGCGCCGGTAACACCCCGGTCGTCATCGACGACACCGCCGACGTGCTGCTCGCCGTCAACTCCATCATCCACTCCAAGACCTTCGACAACGGCATGATCTGCGCTTCCGAGCAGTCCGTGACCGTCATCGACACCATCTATGACCAGGTCAAGGCCGAGTTCCAGAAGCGCGGCTGCTACTTCGTCAAGCAGGGTGCCGAGATGGAGGCCCTGCGTGCCGCCATGTTCAAGAACGGCGCTCTCGATCACCGCATCCCCGGCATGGCCGCCGCCAAGATCGCCGAGCTCGCCGGCATCGAGGTTCCCGCCAAGACCAAGATCCTGATCGCCGAGGTCACCTCCACCGACCCCGCCAAGGAGGAGTTCTCCCACGAGAAGCTCTCCCCGGTCCTGGCCATGTACCACGCCAAGGACTTCCAGGAGGCCGTCGACAAGGCCGAGCACCTGGTGCTCGCCGGTGGCCCGGGCCACACCGCCTCTCTGTACGTGCACCCCGCCCAGGCCGACAAGATCAGCCTGTTCGAGCACGTCATGAAGGCCTGCCGTATCGTCATCAACACCCCGTCCTCGCACGGTGGCATCGGTGACCTGTACAACTTTGGCATGAAGCCGTCTCTGACCCTGGGCTGCGGCTCCTGGGGCGGCAACTCCGTCTCCGAGAACGTTGGGGTGAAGCACTTGATCAACGTTAAGACTGTGGCCGAGCGCCGTGAGAACATGCTGTGGTTCCGCGCTCCCGAGAAGGTCTACTTCAAGAAGGGTTCCACGCCCGTCGCCCTCGACGAGCTGGGCAACGTCATGGGCAAGAAGCGCGCCTTCATCGTCACCGACCAGTTCCTCTTCAAGAATGGCAACACCCGCGCCATCGAGGCCAAGCTCGACGAGATGGGCATCGCCCACGACTGCTTCTACGACGTCGAGCCCGATCCGTCGCTGCAGTGCGCACGTCGCGGCGCCAAGCAGATGGCCCTCTTTGAGCCGGACGTCATCATCGCCGTCGGCGGTGGCTCCGCTATGGACGCCGGCAAGATCATGTGGATGATGTACGAGCACCCCGAGTGCAAGTTTGAGGACATGGCCATGGACTTCATGGACATCCGCAAGCGCATCTTCACCTTCCCCGAGATGGGCAAGAAGGCCTACTTCGTCGCCGTCCCGACCTCTTCGGGTACCGGCTCCGAGTGCACGCCGTTCGCCATCATCACCGACAAGGAGACCGGCATCAAGTGGCCGCTCGCCGACTACGCGCTGCTCCCCAACATGGCTATTGTCGACGCCGACAACTGCATGACCGCCCCGCGCGGCCTGACCGCTGCCTCCGGCATCGACGTCATGACCCACGCCATTGAGTCCTATGTCTCCATCATGGCTTCCGACTACACCAAGGGCCTCTCCGAGCGCGCTGCCAAGCTCGTCTTCGAGAACCTGCCCTCCAGCTTCACGAACGGCGCCAAGGACCCGCATGCCCGCGAGGAGATGCACAACGCCTCCTGCATGGCCGGTATGGCCTTCGCCAACGCCTTCCTGGGCCTCAACCACTCCATGGCCCACAAGCTCGGCGCTTTCCATCACCTGCCCCACGGCCTCGCAAACGCCGTCATCCTGACCCGCGTTATGCGCTACAACGCCGCCGAGGCTCCCGTCAAGATGGGTACCTTCTCCCAGTATCCTTACCCCAACGCGCTGCACAACTACGCCGAGATGGCCAAGTACTGCGGCATCGAGGGCAAGGACGACAAGGAGGTCTTCGAGAACTTCATCACGAAGCTCGAGGAGCTCAAGGACTTCATCGGTGTCAAGAAGACCATCGCCGACTACGGTGTTGACGAGCAGTACTTCCTCGACACCCTCGACGAGATGACCGAGCAGGCATTCAACGACCAGTGCACCGGCGCTAACCCGCGCTACCCGCTCATGAGCGAGATCAAGGAGCTCTACCTGGACGCCTACTACGGCCGCGAGCCCCAGGACTACGCCGTCTGCTAGTTTTAGCACGGTTTTTAACGGCGGGGGTGCACGGGTGTTTCACACACCCCCGCCGTCACTTCTATCGCATCGTTGAAAGGATGCAACCATGCTGCTACCCGATTCCAAGACCGAGCTCGTCCGCCGTGGCAACAAGGTCGTTTACGACCTGGGCGACAAGATCGTCAAGGTCTTTAACGAGACCAAGCCTGTCTCCGACGTGTTCAACGAGGCTTTGAATCTTGCTCGCATCAATGAGTGCGGCATCCGCAGCCCCAAGGCTCTCGAGGTTTCCCAGCTCGAGAACGCCAACGGCTGGGCGCTCGTAACCGAGAAGGTTCCGGGCACCACCCTTGCCGAGAAGATGACTGCCGAGCCCCAGCGCTTTGGTGAGTACCTCGAGATGTTCGTCGACCTCCAGATCGAGATCCACGGCTACACCTCCCCGCTGCTCAACCGTCAGCGCGACAAGTTCGCCCGCATGATCGACAGCCTTGATCAGCTCAATGCCACCACGCGCTACAACCTTCAGGAGCGTCTGGACGGCATGACTAAGGAGTTCAAGGTCTGCCACGGCGACTTCAACCCCTCCAACGTCATCGTCGGCGACGACGGCCAGCTCTATGTGTGCGACTGGGCACACGCCACCCAGGGCTCCCCTGCTGCCGACGTTGCCACCACCTACCTGCTCTTCGCCCTCAACAGCAAGGATCAGGCCGAGGCCTACCTGGAGCTCTACTGCGACCGCGCCGACATGCCCATGCAGGTCGTGCGTCAGTGGACGAGCATCGTCGCCGCTTCCGAGCTCGCTCGTAAGCGCAACGTGAACGATGAGTTCCTGAAGAACTGGATCGACGTCGTCGATTATCAGTAATATCTGAGCGATTTATTTCGCATCGGAGGCACAAGAAACCCCACAGCTCATATGGGCTGTGGGGTTTTCCTTTTAGATATCGAGGATGCTACAAGATAAAAGGACGGCCCCGCATCTCCCCGGTCTGGAGAAATGCGGGGCCGTCCCGTATATCGAACTACAAGCGAAATCGTCGATTAACGGCGGGCCGCCTTAACAAGCTCGGCAACCTTGGCGACGACCTCGTCGATCGCCACGTCCTCGCGCTCGCCCGTGGCACGGTCCTTGAGCTCAACGGTGCCATTCTTAAGGCCACGCTTGCCAAGCACCACCTGATACGGGAATCCCATAAGGTCGTTATCGGCAAACTTAAAGCCGGGACGCTCATCGCGATCGTCGACGACGACCTCGATACCCTCGGCGCACAGGCCCTCGACGATTTGGTCGCAAACGGTAGCGCACTCCTCCTTCTTGGGATCGAGCGGAATCACCGCGACCTCGTACGGAGCAACGGAGACCGGCCAGACGATACCGTGCTCGTCGTTGTGCTGCTCCACGACAGCAGCGAGCGAGCGGGACACGCCCACACCGTAGCAACCCATGATGAGCGGCTTCTCCTTGCCGTCCTCGTCCATAAAGGTGGCACCCATGGCCTCGGAATACTTGGTGCCAAGCTGGAAGACCTGAGAGACCTCGATGCCGCGGGCAGCGGAGAGCGGCTTGCCGCAGTGCGGGCAGGGGTCGCCGGCAACGACGGTTACCAGGTCGGCCCACTCATCGACGGTAAAGTCGCGCTCGGGGCAGGCACCGGTAAAGTGATAGTCGACCTCGTTGGCGCCACAGGCCCACTGCTTGGACTCGCGCAGGCTCTCGTCGCAGACCAGACGAATGCCCTCGGGCAGGTTGACTGGTCCGATAAAGCCCTTGTGCAGACCGTTCGCCTGAAGCTCCTCGTCGGTCATCATGCGATAGCCCTTGCCAAAGACATGCTCGGCCTTGCAATCGTTGAGCTCGTGGTCGCCCGGGACAATGGCCACGACCGGCTTGCCCTCAGCATCGATGAGCGCCAGCGACTTTCGCGTACCGTTCTCGGGGAAGCCGAAGAACTTTGCAACGGCCTCGATGGTGCCCATGCCCGGAGTCTCGACCTTGGTGAGCGTACCGTCGCCAGGACCCTCGGTCACAACGACCTTGGTGCTTGCGGCCTCATCGTCGGCAGCGAAGCCGCACTCATCGCAGTAGACGAGCGAAGCCTCGCCAGCGTCGGCCAGAGCCATGTACTCGACGGAGGTGTCGCCGCCGATCTCGCCGGAGTCGGCAACGACGGGCAGGGCCTTGATGTAGCAGCGCTCGCAAATGTTGGCATAGGCCTGCTTCATCTTGTCGTACTCCTCCTGCAGGCTCTCCTGCGTAGCGGAGAAGCTGTAGGCGTCCTTCATGATGAACTCGCGACCGCGCATCAGACCAAAGCGGGGGCGGAACTCATCGCGGAACTTGTCCTGAATGTGGTACAGGTTGACGGGCAGCTGCTTATAGG
>CAKWZF010000104.1:0-6472 GCA_934865005.1 uncultured bacterium
GTTATGTATGCCGCGACGCTGCCGTTTTCGTCTGTGAACGAGACGGTCGTGGCGGGTGCGGTTCCCTTCGCCGTGGGCGCGGTGGCGGGCGTGGGTATCTATGCCGCCTCGCTGGGTATCTCCGAGTATCGTGCGCAGCGTGAAGAGCGTCTGTTCCAGCCCGATGCCATGGGTGGTGCCGTCAATCTCAATCAGCATCAAAGCGAGTTCAAGACCGCCTCGATTCCAGCTCAGCAGCAGGATGCGACTCCTTACGCTGCGGCTTCTGCTTCTCAGGCTCAGGCGGAGCAGTCTACCTCGGCATTCCTTTCCGGCCTGACCGGTGCGTTCCAGCGCCGTCATGCCGATGATGGTGTCCCTACCATCGCTCGAGCCGCAGATGCTATGGACGAGGACGAGGCTTGGTCCATGATCGACAGTATGCTCGACGACGATTCGCCGGTGAGCTGCGACCCTGCACACTCGCGCGACGTCTATCAAGTCGCCATCGACGAGCTCACCAACGGCGGGCAGACCGGCTCCTTCAATCGCGACGACATCGCCGCCGCGGCACGCGCCGTGTCGGGCTCCCAGGCCGCCCCTGCGGGCAGCACGGCGGCTTTCGTGGCACTCGTTGCCAACGCGGCAGCCAATAACGCCTACAGCGCTACCTCGGGCGACGCGAATGCTTCTGCCGACAATTCGTACGTTGATGAAGCCATGGCCGCGGACGAGGAGGCCGTTGCCGCCCGCCGTGCCGCCGAAAGCTCGTTGTGGGGCGCTCCTGCCCAGCAGCAGGCGGCTGAGGCTGCGCCGTACAATGCAAACCTCGCCAGCATGCCTATCATCTCCGGTGCCGCGGACATCGATCTCGATGACCTCGATGAGCCTGCAGCCATCACCGCATCGATTGATGCCCAAGATCGCATCGACACCGGCGACCTTCCGGATGCCTCGCTCGAGGTTGATGTCCCCATGGCCGATTACTCGGGCCACGAGGACATGTGGGCCGCCGCCACCGCGATCCTGGATGAGATTGACGAGCCTGCTCCTGTTACGGCCCCCGCTCCCGTCGCTGCCCCTCAGCCTGCTGCCCCCGCCTATGTCGGCCGTCACAGTGCTGTGTTCCCCGAGGATACTGCCCGTATCTTGCGCGAGAGCATCGAGCGGGCCGAGGCTATTGCCGCCGGCATTATGGAAAACCGTCGTCACGAGCGCGTCAATCAGATCCTCGAGGAAGAGATCGAGCGCCTGCAGTCCTCAACCGCCAAGCGTACGGGCCGTGCCTATCTGAGCGTTATCGAGGGCGGTACCGCCAGCTTCGCGCCGCTCCGCGCGGAGGCATAACTTCTGCATGGTTAAGATCAATCGAAAATGGGCGGTTGTTACCTGCCTGATGGCGCTCTTGATCTGGGGCAATTCGCTGGTTCCCGGCTCGGGGTCGGGCTCGCTGAGCCTAACGGTCATGGAAGCTATCCGCGGTTTCCTGCACGGCGTGGGACTTCCATATGAATGGGTGACCAACTTTGTTGTTCGCAAGTGCGCGCATTTTACCGAGTATATGGTGCTCGGCATCCTGGCAACGCATGCCTTTGATTTTGAGGGCCGGCGCACCTTTGACGTGCTGCTGCCCACGGCGGTGTTCCTGCTGCTGATTCCTTCGATCGACGAGACGATTCAGCTCTTTGTGCCGGGACGCGCTGGCATGATCACCGATGTGATGATCGACTGCTGTGGAGCGGCAACGGGCGTTGTGCTCCGATATCTCTTACGGTGGCTGATGTGCGCTAAAAAGGCCGCCTAGGACGTATTGTTTGGTCCTAGGCGGCCTTTTTTATTTGAGGGGTTATATGAGGCGTGGTGGCGTCGTTCCGTAGGTTGGATTTCCCGGGCGCGCCACGCCCTGTGGGTGCGTCTGCTACTGAAGCGCCTGTGCGCCCAGGGCCAGGCAGCCCATGATGCCTTGCTTGCCCTCGAGGCTGTTGTTGACAATATAGGAATCGATGTCGTTGACCTCGGGCGTGACGATATAGCCGTTGAGCATCTTGGCGCACTTTTTGCGTGCGAGCGGCACGATGGGGGTGTGGTCGGCCACGCCGCCGCCTATGATGATCTTTTGCGGTGCGTAGCACAGCGTGTAGGTCATGAGCGCCTGTGCCAGATAGCCTGCGAGCAGGTCCATGGCCTCCGGGTCATCGGCCATGTCTCCGGCGCTCTTGCCATCCCAGCGCTTTTTAACGCCGGGGCCGGCGATGAGGCCCTCGAGGCAGTTGTCATGGAAGGGGCAGGCGCTATGCTCGCCGATGGTGTCGCGCGGGTCGCGCGTGACCAGGATGTGGCCGGCCTCGGGATGCATCATGCCGTGCACGAGCTTACCGCCCGAGAGCACGCCGGCGCCCACGCCGGTGCCGATGGTCAGGTAGACCACGTCGGTGAGGCCCTGGGCGCAACCAAAGGTGACCTCGCCCAAGCAGGCAACGTTGACGTCGGTGTCGTAGCCGCAGGGGATATTGAGCTCGTTTTGGATGGTGCCCAGCAGATCAAAGTAGCGCCATGCCGTTTTGGGCGTCTCCAGGATCTTGCCGTATTGGGGCGACGCGGGGTTGACTGCGGTGGGGCCAAAGGCGCCGATGCCCAGCGCGGCGATGCCCTTGTCGGCAAACCACGCGTTGACGGCCTCGACGGTCTCCTGCGGGGTCGTGGTCGCGATCTGCTCACGCTTCAGGACCGTGCCGTCTGCATAGCCCGTGGCGCAGACCATCTTGGTGCCGCCGGCCTCGAGCGCTCCGATAAGCTGCTGTTCTGCCATAGTATTCCTCTCTCTGGGACGAGTTGCTCCGTGACTAAAGTATAGGGCTCTAAACTATTTAAGAAAGCGTTATAAAAAGAAGCCTCGCAACGCGGCGGGCGGTGCGAGGCTTCTTTGGTTGCTTTAGTTGCTGGGCCGTCCTTACCCGCGCGGCTTGATTTTATCACGTAGCGACTTGAGGTTCTCCAGCGCCGCGTTAAGCGTCTCGTCTCGCTTGGCAAAGTGGAAGCGGATCAGATGGTTGACGGGCTCGCGGAAGAAGCTCGAGCCGGGCACGGCGCCCACGCCCACCTTGGATGCGAGGTCCTCGCAGAATTCGAGGTCGCTGTCATAGCCAAACTCAGAGATGTCCATCATGACGTAGTAAGCGCCCTGCGGCACGTTGTGCTCAAGACCGATGCTATCGAGCCCCTGGCAGAACAGGTCGCGCTTGGCGGTGTAGAGGTCGAGGACCTCCTGGTAATAGCTGTCGTCGAAGTTGAGGGCGGTGACAACGGCTTCCTGCAGGGGAGCGGCGGCACCCACGGTGAGGAAGTCGTGGACCTTCTTGATGCGCTCGGTGATCTGGGACGGAGCGATGGTGTAGCCAAGACGCCAGCCGGTGATGGAGTACGTCTTAGACAGCGAACTGCAGCTGATGGTTCGCTCGAACATGCCGGGCAGCGTGGCCATATAGACGTGCTCGTGGGGCGCGTAGACGATGTGCTCGTATACCTCGTCGGTAATGCAGTAGGCGTCGTACTTTTTGCAGAGGTCGGCGATGAAGGTGAGCTCCTCGCGCGTAAAGACCTTGCCGCAGGGGTTGGAAGGGTTGCACAGGACGATGGCCTTGGGGTCGTTGTCGCGGAAGGCCGCCTCGAGTGTCTCGCGGTCAAAGTCGAATGTGGGCGGGTTGAGCGGCACGTAGATGGGCTCGGCACCCGAAAGGATCGTGTCGGCGCCGTAGTTCTCGTAGAACGGCGAGAAGATGACGACCTTGTCTCCGGGGTTCGTGACCGTCATCATGGCGGCCATCATGGCCTCGGTGGAGCCGCAGGTGACTACGATATTCTCGTTGGGGTTCACCGGCATGCCCATAAAGTGCTCCTGTTTGGCGGCGAGCGCCTCGCGCATGGCCTGGGAGCCCCAGGTGATGGAGTACTGGTGATAGAGCGGCTTGGGGTCGCTGGCTATGGTGCTGAGGCTATCGAGCAGCTGCGCCGGGGGATCGAAGTCGGGGAAGCCCTGCGAGAGATTGACAGCGCCGTACTTATTGGAGATGCGTGTCATGCGGCGGATGACCGAATCGGTAAATCTTGCCGTGCGGTTGGAGAGTTCTTTCATGACGGTCCTTTCGAGGATTTGCAGTGGGGCAAGTTTACTCCTATGAAACCGGTGGGATTTGCTCGAAATGGTCTCGAAAAACTCTTTTCAAAATTCTTGAAAATTGGGGCTTGCATCGCGTGGCGTTCCTTGCAATAATAGTCGAGCGCGAAGCGCACAGGACACGGTGGGTGTAGCTCAGTTGGCTAGAGCGACGGGTTGTGGTCCCGTAGGTCGAGGGTTCGAGTCCCTTTACCCACCCCAGTTCTTGCTTCGTGTTGATATCGGGTCGTTAGCTCAGTTGGTAGAGCAGGGGACTCTTAATCCCAAGGTCCAGGGTTCGACCCCCTGACGGCCCACCACACGATATCTCCTCTAAAGTCCGTCACAACGGACTTTAGCTTTGGGTCGTTAGCTCAGTTGGTAGAGCAGGGGACTCTTAATCCCAAGGTCCAGGGTTCGACCCCCTGACGGCCCACCCAAAGCATGTTAAAGCGACTGGCTTAGGCTGGTCGCTTTTTTGTTAACCTCGCATGGGGTCGAACCCGAAAGGGCGCGGAGCTGAAAAAACGCGTAAGCGTTTGCCAGCGCAGCGCGCAAGGCGCCTTGGCGCCGCAGCGGCCGCCTGCGCAGCAGACTGACCCCCTGACGGCCCACCAAAGCAAGTTAAGACGGTCAACTTCGGTTGGCCGTCTTTTTTGTTGACCTTGCATGGGGTCGAACGCGAAAGGGCATGGAGTTGAGGAAATACGTATGCAAACAGATTGAGCCCCGAATATAGGTTGCGAGGCTCAATAAATATCGAGAAGTTGTGCTTTGTTCTAGATGGGTGCTCAGCTTAGTCCGCTCGATAGTGCGATCCGAGACTTTCGGTTCGCTTACGCATGGCTTTGACCATTTCCTGTGCTAGTTGAATCTGCGATTGCAGGCGGGCGAGGGCTGCGACTTCGCTGTCCTGGGCTTTCTGTGTGCTCAAGGTCGTTGCCTCCGTCTTTAAGCCCTCAAGCTCGTGTAGTGCCTCGGATAGGCCCGTCTCGGTGCGGTTGATCATACAATGGGTACTCATCGTGTGCTTAAGGCTGCGTGTCAGGCGTTCGGCGACTGTTGTGGCAATGCCGTACTGGGGGAGGGCGATATCCGCCTTCAGGGCCTCCTCAGGTGTATTCTGCGCTGCTTGGGCTGCCGATGCGCCCGCGATGCGCCCAAACACTATGCCGTTGGCGCTTGACAAGCCACCAATGCGGTCGGCGCCGTGCATGCCGCCTGTCGCCTCGCCGCAAGCGTAGAGGCCCTCAACGCTCGTGTGCGCGGTCTTATCGATCTTGATGCCGCCGTTAGCGGCGTGGGCATACATCGCAACGCGCATCTCGTCAGTCGGGGCGATGCCGTGCTCGTCTTGTAGCCAGGTGGCAAAGGTCTGCACAAACTCTGGGATATCCTCGCGGGGGAAGTCGTAGTGGAGTGCCAGGCCTTCGGCACCCGCTTGATCGATGGCAAGGTCGATGGCGCGGGAGACCAAGCGCGACGTGAAGGGGCCATATCCGGATCGCTGCTCAAGCAGATCGTCCAGCTTTTCGTCGGCAATATCGACCGGTTGGTCAAATGTGACGTAGCGCCAGGTCTTCTCGTTAAAGACAAGGTTGCGCTTGGGCTCGATAAAGCCGGGCATCATCTGCATGAACTCTATATTAGTAAGGGACGCACCGTGCGCCAGCGCGATGGCCTGTGATGAGCTGAGCACGTCGGCGGAAGTGAGGCTTCGCTCGAACAGGCCGCCTGTGCCACCGGCTGCGATGATCGTGGCCTTGGCAGCAAAGGGCACGATTCGATTTTCGGTGAGGTCGTAGAGCACGGTTCCGGTTATTCTGCCGTTCATGTCCTCAATAAGGTCGATAAGCTCATGGCGGGGGAGCAGGCGAATGCCGAGCGACTCGATCCGGGCCGTCAGAGCGTCCTCAAGGGGCTTGCGGGTGAGGCCGCGCCACATGCGCGTTTTGTGGTCAAAGCAGGGGATAAACTGCTTTTGCTGAGCGCTCTCAGCGCTTTGCGGACGCTGGAGCTCAACGCCCAGGTCTTGCTCGAGCCATTCAATTGCCTGGGGAATGTCGTGCACAAACGTCTGGACAAGCTCGAGGTCGGCGACACCGCCGCCGACGGTCTGGATGGTGCCGATGAGGTCCTGCTCGTCGTCTTCGTCGACGGGACCGATGAGGCCGAGGCCCCAGGTACCCGGGAAGAAGCTCGATCCACTCATGGTCTTGCCGGCGCTTGCCACAGTGACGGCTGCACCTGTACATGCCGCTTCGATGGCGGCGCAAAGGCCCGCAATGCCAGATCCAATTACCAGTACATCAGTCGATTCCATTGGCTTCCTTTCTCGTC
>CAKWZF010000105.1:0-777 GCA_934865005.1 uncultured bacterium
GGTAGGAGACTATGTTCTCGTGCACGCCGGCTTTGGCATCCAGATTGTCGACGAGCAGGAAGCGCAAGAGACGCTCGAGCTTGTTAATGCCATGTCCGAGCTGGTCGAAGAAGACCAGCTTGCCACCAACCCGGCCGAGGCATACTAGTGGCGGCCGAGCAGCCGGCGCGCTCCGGTATCGATTTCTCGGCATTCCGCGATCCCAAGCTGGCTCGCGAGCTCATCGAGCGCATTCATGAGCTTGTCGGCGACCGCGCCATCAACCTTATGGAAGTCTGCGGCACGCATACCGTGAGCATCGGGCGCTATGGCTTTCGCTCCATTATGCCGGCCGGGCTCAAGCTGCTGAGCGGCCCGGGCTGCCCCGTCTGCGTCACCGCCAACCGCGACATCGACCACGCAATCGCGCTCGCCAACATAGACGGAGCCATCATCACCACCTTTGGCGACATGATGCGCGTGCCCGGATCATCCACCTCGCTCGCTGCGCAAAAGGCGGCAGGACGCGACATCCGCATCGTCTATTCCCCGCTCGACGCGCTCGACATTGCCGAGCAAAACCCCGATCGCCCGGTCATTTTTATGGGCGTGGGCTTTGAGACTACGACGCCCACCATCGCCGCCGCCATCTTGGAGGCCGAGGCGCGCGGGCTTTTGAATTTCTCGGTCTATTGCGCCCACAAGACCACGCCGCCGGCGTTGCGCGCCATCGCCAACGACCCCGAGACCGCCATCGACGGCTTTATCCTGCCGGGCCACGTCGCCACCATCACGGGC
>CAKWZF010000105.1:787-6354 GCA_934865005.1 uncultured bacterium
GATTTGAGCCGGTCGACATCTTGCAGGGTATCTGCATGCTGGTCCAGATGGTTGTTGAGGGGCAACCCGCGATCGACAACGCATACCGTCGCGGCGTCAATGCCGACGGCAATCCTGTGGCGCGCCAGCTGGTCGAGCAGGTATTTGAGCCGTGCGATACCACATGGCGCGGGCTGGGGCCGATTGCCAACTCGGGCCTTTCCATCCGCCCCGAGTTCTCGCGCTTTGATGCCCGCGTTCGCTTTGACGTGCCCGTTGAGCCGACGGTTGAGCCGCGCGGGTGCCGCTGCGGCGACGTGCTGCGCGGGGCCATTACGCCGAGCAGCTGCCCCCTGTTCGGCCACGCTTGTACGCCCGAGCATCCCGTCGGCCCCTGCATGGTGAGCTCCGAGGGCAGCTGCGCAGCATATTTCCGCTACCGAGGCTAATAGGTTCCGCCGTTCTAACGAACGGCGAACCAGTCGACGCTGCGCCTCACCCATATAATTCCACCCACGATTGGAGTTTTCGATATGTCCCATAGCGTTACCGATAGCACCGTCCTGCTGGGTCACGGCTCCGGCGGCCAGATGATGAAACGCATCATCGATGAGGTCTTTTTAGATGCCTTTGGTTCGCCCGAGCTGCTCGAAGGCAACGATGCCGGCGTCGCCGCGCTGCCCGCGAGCGGGCGCATCGCCATGTCGACCGACAGCTTTGTAGTCTCGCCGCAGTTCTTCCCCGGTGGCAACATCGGCCGCCTCGCCGTGTGTGGAACCGTCAACGACGTCGCGACCTCGGGCGCCAACGTGCGCTACCTGTCGTGCGGCTTTATCCTCGAAGAAGGCTATCCCATGGACAAGCTGCGTCAGATTGTGCAGACCATGGCCGAGACGGCGCGCGAAGCGGGCGTGGCGATCATCACCGGCGACACCAAAGTGGTTGAGCGCGGCGGGGCCGACGGCGTCTACATCAATACCGCCGGCGTGGGCGAAGTGCCCGCGGGTGTGGCGCTCAGTGGCGCAAACTGCCAGCCTGGCGATGTCATCCTGGTCTCGGGTACACTGGGCGACCACGGCATCGCCATCATGAGCCAACGCGAGGGTCTGGCGTTTTCGAGCACCCTCGAAAGCGACGCCGCGCCGCTCAACCACCTGATTGCCGATGTGCTTTCCGCAGCACCCGACACACGCTGCTTCCGCGACCCCACGCGCGGTGGCCTGGCCTCGACGCTCAACGAGTTTGCGCAGGCCAGCGGCGTTGCCATGGAGATCGACGAGGACGATGTGCCCGTGCGCCCCGACGTGCAGGCGGCCTGCGAGATGCTCGGCTACGATGTGCTGCAGGTGGCAAACGAGGGCAAGATGGTTGCCGTCGTGCCGGCCGAGCAAGCCGATGCCGCGCTGAGCGCCATGCGCGCCGCCCGCTACGGCGAGAATGCCGCCATCGTCGGCCGCGTGCTGCCACTTGCCGAGGGCGCCCGCCCCGCCGTGCGCGTGCGCACCGGCTGGGGTTCGACCCGCATCCTCGACATGCTCGTAGGAGAGCAGCTGCCGAGAATTTGCTAACGACAAAGGCTCAGGGCTATTAAAGATATTCAGATTCCAAACATGCCCGACACGCATGCCCAGTATCATGGGGTGCGTTTTACAACTCAAGCGGCAGGAGCACCCATGGCAGCAGCTTTTTCCCATGTGATCTTTGACCTGGACGGCACCATCCTCAACACGCTCGAGGACCTGGCGGCCGCCGGCAACCATACCTGCGAGGCGCACGGCTGGCCCACGTTTGCCGTTGACGAGTACCGCTACAAGGTGGGAAACGGCATGCTCAAGCTGGTTGAGCGCTTTATGCCTGCCGAGTATGCGGGCGACAGCCGTATGTTTGAGCAAACGCTTGCCGAGTTTAGGGCTTACTACGGCGAGCACAAGGAGGACCACACCGCCCCCTATGCCGGTACGATCGAGATGCTCGACCGCCTGCGCGCCGCGGGCGTGCAGCTTGCCGTGCTCACTAACAAGGACCACGTCTCGGCGGCTCCGCTTATCGAAAAGTATTTTGGTTCCGAGCGCTTTGCGCTGGTGCAGGGCCGTGTCGATGCGTTTCCGCCCAAGCCCGAAGCACCCGTCACGCTGCATGTGATGGAAGAGCTAGGCGCCGACCCGGCGACCACGCTCTACGTAGGCGATTCCAATGTCGATATCCTGACCGGCCACAACGCCGGCCTTAAGAGTGCGGGCGTCAGCTGGGGCTTCCGCGGCCGCGCAGAGCTGGAAGCCGCCGGCGCCGACTACGTGGTGGACACCCAGGACGAGCTCGCAGCGCTGATCCTGGGCGAGTAACGAGCGACACTGCTTAACGCAGCTGCGACAATGCTGTTGCGCGGAAAGTAGTCGTTGGGGACGTTCTTAAACGACTAGTCAGACAAGAACGCCCCAACGACTACCCCAACAATGGCAACGCCGCAGGTAGAGGACGGACAGCGAGCGGACACCAGAGCGAACAAATTGGCATGAAAAGAGGACGGCATAGACCTTCTGGTCATACCGTCCTCTTTGAATGACAAGTTGTCGCTCTGGTGCCCGCGCAGCGTCGAGCAGTTGCGGCGTTTGGTAAAACGCCGCAACGAACTAGCTCAGCATTGCATCCATCATCTCGGAGTTGACGGAGTCGTCGGCAGACCACTCGCCGTCGTCGTTGCAGGTGTACTTGAAGATAACCGTGGTCTTCCTGGGCTCGGTGGCCTTGGTCACATCGACCATAACCTGACCGGCCATCTTGTACAGCTCGTCATCGGAAGGAACCGTGTCAAGCGCAGCGACCTTCTCCTGATACTGGGTGGAGAAGTCCTCGACGATCTTGTTCATAGACTTGCATGTGATAGAGACCTCGGCGGTCGCGACACCCTTGTCTTCGTCGACCGTCACGTCGCCGATCTTGTAGTCAAAGCCCTCGAGATAGGTCTTGGCATACTCCTTGGGATCGATACCCAGCTGCTCGAACTCGTCGCCCGAAGCCTCCTCCAGACCAGAGAGGAAGTCGTCGCCACCGTTCTTGACCTCGTCAAACTGAGTCGTAAGATCCTCGGTGATGAGTTCCTCGACCGAAGGGCCTCCGCAACCGGAAAGCAGGACCACGCATGCAACCAAGACGGCCATGAGGGGCGCAAGCAGCAGCTTCTTTTTCATGTTGTTCCTCCCAATGAGCGGCACCGCGCTTCCCGGACGCGGCACACGTTGTAATAAGTAAGCCCATACTATCCACTTATGAACACCCTCGGCAACGCGAAGACGCGGTCGGTTCGTTTTAGCGTCCGAACGGTTTGCAAGCCCGCCCAACGTGCAATAAAACGCTTTCCCGCGGTGCAATAAAAAAGGTGGCCGGAAAACCCGACCACCCTTGCACATCCTCTGGCCGCTACAGCTTACTTGCGGACGACCTTGACGATGACATCGCCGGCGGCGACGGCGGACTCAGCCTCGACGGCGAGCTCGACATCGGCAAACTCGGCGGTGTTGGACACAGCCACGACGACGCAGTCCTTGTAACCGGCAGCGGCGATCTTGGCGCGGTCGATCTTGAGGATGGGCTGGCCGGCCTTCACGACGTCGTCGGCCTTGACGAAGCCCTCGAAGCCGTCACCGTTCATGTTGACGGTATCGACGCCAACGTGCACCAGAACCTCGATGCCGCTATCGGACTGCAGACCCACGGCGTGACCCATGGTGACGGTCACCTTACCGTCGCAGGGAGCGTAGACCAGATCATCCTCGGGCCACACGGCACAGCCCTTGCCCAGAACCTCGCCACCAAAGACGGGATCGGGCACGTCGGCCATCTTGATGACCTTGCCCTTGACGGGCGAGCACAGCACGTCGGCGCCAGCAGAAGCAGAGATGGAGGCCGGAGCAGCGGCAGCCGCGGGCTCAGCCTTCTTCTTGAACATGTCAAACAGACCCATACGTTTTCTCCTCTTGATTAAGCGCAACGTTTTGCGCATGCCTATGGTGATTATAGTGCCAAATGGTTCAAATGCTAAGGTGGGGACTCGAATTGCGAGCCCTTCCCGGTAGTGCTCGTGGGACGAGCGTCTCCTTTGCATCGCGGGTCGATAAGCTGAGTATCGCCTGCGCACGGGACGGGCAGAAGCGGGCACACCAAACCCGACACTTCTTTTCGCGCCCACGGACCGCCGCCCCATCCCTGATACTTCCTGATACCGGCCGAAACGTGCCAAAATAAACCCGTCCCTTTTTGGTAGGTTTGGCGAGTGTGGGAGTTCGCATGGATATCAAACGCAAGAACACCGAGGCGCAGGGCCCCACCCCCACCGAGCAACAACACGGCATTGCAGCCCTTGCCATCGGTGAGGACATCCGCAGGTTTTCGATTGAGGAATTTGCCGCGCGCGCCAACGTTTCGGTCGCGAGCGTCCACCGTTTTTGCAAAAAACTCGGCCTCGAGGGATTCAAAGATCTCAAGGTCGAGCTCATCCGCCTGGCGACCGAGGCAGGAAACTGCCGCGACGTGGACATCAACTTTCCCTTCGACGCTACATCCACCCCTGCGCAGGTCATGGAGCGCATGGAGGGGCTCTACCAGACCACGCTGGCCGAAACGCAGGAGCTGCTCGACCCCACGCAGCTTGACCACGCCGTCAAGCTCATCGCGAACGCCCGACAGGTCGACATCTACACGGGCTCGCACAACCTCTATCCGGCTGGCATGTTCCGCGATCGCCTGCTCTCCGTCGGCAAGAGCGCCACATGCTACGACAACATCGAGGCACAGGTGCGCACGGCGCTCGCCTCGGGCGCCGACCACGTGGCGATCGTTATCTCCTACAGCGGCCTTGCGCCCAACCTCAAGAAAATCTTGCCGATCCTCAGCAGCCGGCATGTCCCGGCCATCATCATCGGCACGCCCTACTGCGCGCGCATTCACCCCGGCTTTGCCGCCTACCTTACGGTGAGCGATCACGAGAGCATGACGCACCGCATCACGCAGTTCGCAAGCCACATCGCCGTGCAATACGTGCTCGATTCGCTCTACAGCAGCTACTTCGCCAAAGACTACGCCCGCTGTGCCGAATTCCTGGAGCGCTCGTTCCCCTACACCCGCCTGCCCGGGCTCAAGTAGTCATTTAAGAACGTCCCCAATGACTAACGGCCGACCTAATAACGACTTCTCGTCATTAGGTCGGCCGTTTCAACTCTAATAACTATTTATTCCGGAAACTCGTTATTAGAATCTGACACAGGAGGCCAGGCTCACGTGTGGCACCATGGCGAAAAGCAGCTTGCCCCTGCGCTAACCGAATGAGCGTGGATTTTCGGACGTCTATCTAACGAGCGCGGATAATCTCCCACTTTGAGCCCGCACACAGGCCAAAAACGGGAGATTATCCACGCTCATTCCTAAGTAGTCATTTATGAACGTCCCCAATGACTAGTCCGTATGAACGTCCCCAATGACTAGTCCGGCAACGCCGATGCCTTGGCAACGGCAGCGAAAGCCCGCCAGAGCGAGCAAGGTGCCTTGAAACGAGGCGGCATTGACCTTTTGGTCATGCCGCCGAAGTTGAAAGG
>CAKWZF010000106.1:0-2239 GCA_934865005.1 uncultured bacterium
CTCGGGTGCCTCGGCGGTCTCGGCATCCTGGGCCTCGACGTCGGCATCAACGCCGGCGAGCGCGGCCAGGTCATCGAGGGCAGAGGTCTCCTCGGCGGTCACAGGGGCGGAGGCGTCCTCGTCGGCATCGTGCATGGGCTCGATGTCCAGCGCGAGGGAACGGATCTCCTTGACGAGAACCTTGAAGGACTCGGGGATACCCGGGACAGGAACGTTCTCGCCCTTGACGATGGACTCGTAGGTCTTGACGCGGCCCACGGTATCGTCGGACTTGACGGTCAGGATCTCCTGCAGAACGTTGGAAGCACCGTATGCGTACAGTGCCCAAACTTCCATCTCGCCGAAGCGCTGGCCGCCGAACTGAGCCTTGCCGCCCAGCGGCTGCTGGGTAACCAGGCTGTAAGGGCCGGTCGAACGGGCGTGGATCTTGTCGTCGACCATGTGGCCGAGCTTGAGGATGTAGGACGTACCCACGGTAATGGGCTCGCGGAACTCCTCGCCGGTGCGGCCGTCGAACAGACGGGTCTTGCCGCGCTCGTCAAGCTGGGTGACAAACTCGGGGCGCATGTGATCGCCAAAGGCAGCGGTGGCCTTGTTGAGCATGTTCTTGTTGGCGCGACGGATGACCTCGGCGATCTCGTCCTCCTTGGCGCCGTCGAAGACGGGCGTCGCGGTGAAGAACGGACCGGGGACATACTTGTCGGAGTCGGCATTCTCGGTATCCCAACCGCAGGCAGCAGCCCAGCCAAGGTGGCACTCGAGCAGCTGGCCGACGTTCATACGCGAAGGAACGCCCAGCGGGTTGAGGATAACGTCGATCGGGGTACCGTCAGCCATGTAGGGCATATCCTCGACCGGCAGAACGTTGCAGATAACACCCTTGTTGCCGTGGCGGCCGGCGATCTTATCGCCCTGCTGGATCTTACGACGCTGGGCGACGTAGACGCGCACCTGCTCGTTGACGCCGGGGGCCAGGTCGTCGCCGTTCTCGCGGCTAAAGCGGACGACGTCGATGACGCGGCCGTAAGCGCCGTGAGGCATCTTAAGGGAGGTGTCGCGGACGTCGTGGGCCTTGGCACCGAAGATGGCGCGCAGCAGGCGCTCCTCGGCGGTCAGAGCGCTCTCGCCCTTAGGCGTGACCTTGCCGACCAGGATGTCGCCAGGGCCGACCTCGGCGCCGATGCGGATGATGCCGTCCTCGTCGAGGTTGGCAAGCATGTCCTCGGAGAGGTTCGGGATCTCGCGGGTGATCTCCTCGGGGCCAAGCTTGGTGTCGCGGGCGTCGATCTCGTGACGGGTGATGTTGATGGTCGTCAGCAGGTCCTCGGCCACCAGGCGCTCGGACACGACGATACCGTCCTCGTAGTTAAAGCCTTCCCACGGCATGTATGCCACGGTGAGGTTCTGACCCAGTGCGAGCTCGCCATGATCGGTCGAAGGACCGTCAGCCAGGGGCTCGCCCTGCTCAACGGTGTCACCGACGCGCACGAGCGGACGGTGGTTGATGCAGGTGGACTGGTTGGAGCGCTGGTACTTGGCCAGGTGATACTCGTCCATGCCGCCGGCATGCTTGACGATAATCTTGGCGGCGTCGGCAAAGATGACCTCGCCGGCGTTCTTGGCCAGGGTGACCTCGCCGGAGTCCAGGGCGGCGCGGCGCTCCATGCCGGTACCGACATAGGGAGCGGCAGGGTGAACCAGCGGCACGGCCTGACGCTGCATGTTAGCGCCCATCAGCGTACGCTTGGCGTCGTCGTGCTCCAGGAACGGGATCAGCGTGGCTGCGACGGAGAGCATCTGACGCGGCGAGACGTCCATGTAGTCAACGTCCTCGACAGGCACGTCGGCGGGAGCGCCGAAGGAGCCGTCGAAGTCGCGGGTACGGGCGATCACGGTGTGCGGACGGACAAGCTTGCCCTCGGCATCGGTCGTGATGAACTCGTTGGTCTTGGGATCGAGCGGCGTGTTGGCCGGCGCGATGACGTGCTTCTCTTCCTCGTCAGCGGTCATCCAGTCGATCTGGTCGGTGGCAACGCCGTTCTCGACGCGGCGGAACGGAGCCTCGATGAAGCCGTACTCGTTGACGCGGGCGTAGAGGGCGAGCGAGCCGATCAGGCCGATGTTGGGGCCTTCGGGGGTCTCGATCGGGCACATGCGGCTGTAGTGCGAGTTGTGAACGTCGCGGACGGCCGTCGGCACGTTGGTGCGGCGGCTGGAGCCGGACTTGTGGCCGGCAAGA
>CAKWZF010000106.1:2249-6290 GCA_934865005.1 uncultured bacterium
CCGGGGCCGAGTGCGGACAGACGGCGCTTGTGGGTCAGACCGGTCAGGGGGTTCGCCTGGTCCATGAACTGCGAGAGCTGCGAGGAACCGAAGAACTCCTTGATGGAGGCCACGATCGGGCGGATGTTGATGAGCGACTGCGGGGTGATCTCGTCGATGTCCTGGGAGCTCATGCGCTCACGGACGACGCGCTCCATACGGCTCATGCCGATACGGAACTGGTTGGCGACGAGCTCGCCGACGGTGCGGATACGGCGGTTGCCAAAGTGGTCGATGTCGTCGACCTTGAAGCCCTGCTCGCCGGCAGCGAGGGACAGCAGGTAGCGCAGCGTCGCGACGATATCCTCGTCGGTGAGCACCGTGACCTCTTCCTCGGTGGTGAGGTTGAGCTTCTTGTTGACCTTGTAGCGACCGACGCGGGCCAGATCGTAGCGCTGCGGGTTAAAGAGCAGGCCCTCGAGCAGGCTGCGGGAAGCGTCCACGGTGGGAGGCTCGCCCGGGCGCAGGCGACGGTAGATCTCGATGAGGGCGTCCTCGCGAGTGAGGGCGGTGTCGCGCTCCAGGGTGCGCTTGATCACATCGGAGTTGCCGAGCAGCTCGATGATGTCGTCGTTGGTGACGGCGATGCCAAGGGCGCGCAGGAACATCGTGGCGCTCTGCTTGCGCTTACGGTCGATGGAGACCATGAGCTGGTCGCGCTTGTCGACCTCGAACTCGAGCCAGGCACCGCGGGACGGGATGATCTGGGCCTTGTAGATCTGCTTGCCCGAATCCATCTCGGAGCTGTAGTACACACCCGGGGAGCGGACGAGCTGCGAGACGACGATACGCTCGGTACCGTTGATGATGAAGGTGCCCTGATCGGTCATCATGGGGAAGTCGCCCATAAAGACGAGCTGCTCCTTGATCTCGCCGGTCTCCTTGTTGGTGAGACGGACGTCGGTCAGAAGCGGGGCCTGATAGGTCATGTCCTTCTCGCGGCACTCCTCGACGGTGTGCGCGGGGTCGCCGAACTGATGCTCGCCGAAGGTAACCTCGAGAACATGGTTCTGGCTCTGGATGGGGCTGGATTCCTTGAACGCCTCACGAAGGCCCTCGTCCTTAAAACGCTCAAAGGATTCCCTTTGAACAGAGATAAGGTTGGGGAGCTCCATGGCCTCCGGGATTTTCCAGAAGCTGACGCGCTTGCGCTCAGTGGCAGTGTATGCGTAGGTCACCAGGTTTTTCCTCCTTCACGGAAATGCTCGGTGGGTTGGCGAGGCATAGCTTCGCCAGTTATCGCAACCTAATAGTTTATCAGGTAGCGACCGTTGGGCAAGAAAAGCCTTGACGCGATTGAGTTTTTGGAGTAGCAAAGTTTTTCGACAGAAAACACGCAGGTAGATGTATGTGTATCGAACATATGTTCATATATTTTCTGTGAACAGAGAGCCGGCAATCGCAGCTCTTATAAAAAACGGGCGCGAACCGAGGTCCGCGCCCGTAAATGTCGATGTCCGAAGGCTTACTTGCGCATCAATCCGCCGCGCTCGTCGATGGCGTCCCAGAAGGCATCGGCAAAGCGGGGATCGCTTGCAGCCATGAGGGCGTTGGTGGCCATCCAGCCAGAGGGAGTGCCGGTGTCGTAGCCCGACAGCGGGTCGATGACGACGGCATACATGGCCTCACGGTCGAGCGAACGGGCCATGGCGTCGGTGAGCTGGATCTCGCCGCCCTTGCCGGCCTGCTGATCTGCCAGCAGGTCCATGACCAGCGGGCTCAGCAGGTAGCGACCGACGATGTACAGGTTGGACGGAGCCGCCTCGGGAGCGGGTTTCTCGACCAGACCGCCGATGCGCCAGACAGCGCCCGGCTCTGCATCGGCAACGTCCTCGGCGCCCTCGAGCGAACCGACGCGCTCGCCGGCGATAACGCCGTAGCGGCTGACTTCCTCGGGCGAGCAAGCAGCGACGGCGATAACCGAAGCGCCACCGTGCTCCTTGGAAACGGCGAGCATCTTGTCGCAGATGTCGCGGTTAGGCACAACGTAGTCGCCCAGAAGAACCAGGAAGTTCTCCCCTGCCACGGCGTCGGCAGCAGAGCGGATAGCATGGCCGAGGCCCTTGGGCTCGTACTGATAGCGGAAGTCGACCGGCATACCGCCAGCGTGAGCGACGGCGTCGGCATAGGCGTTCTTGCCGCGCTCGCGCAGCAGGTTCTCGAGCGAGCGATCGGGCTGGAAGTAGTTCAGTAGCTCGGGCTTACCGGGAGAAGTAACGATGATGGCGTCGTCGACTTCCTCGGGGTCGAGCGCCTCCTCGACGACGTACTGAATGACGGGCTTGTCGAGCACCGGCAGCATCTCTTTGGGCGTGCACTTGGTGCCAGGCAGAAAACGCGTGCCAAGACCGGCGGCGGGGATGATTGCCTTCATGTTATTCAAAGATCCTTTCGCAGGCGCAAAAGCGCCCCATGCGTGCGGCGCACAGCCGCAGACCAAATTGCGATACCCAAGCATCTTACCGCTGGAACTATATGTCGCTACAAGGCAAAGACAATTCTTCAGCAGGTCAACGCAAATTATTGCTCGAATGGTGCAATTTTATTGCCCAACGGCAGGACACCCGATACGACGCAAATCACAGAACATGGCAGTTTGAGCAACCGATGTTGAGGGACCGAAAAACAAAAAAGACGGGGCTCGCAATGCGAACCCCGTCTGCAAAGAAATCTGGCGAGAAAGCCTGATTACTTGAGGGTGACAGCAGCGCCAGCAGCCTCGAGCTTCTCCTTGGCAGCCTCGGCGTCCTCCTTCTTGGCACCCTCGAGAACAGCCTTGGGAGCGCCCTCGACGACCTCCTTGGCCTCCTTCAGGCCAAGGTTGGTGAGCTCACGGACGGCCTTGATGACCTGGATCTTGTTGTCGCCGAAGCCCTCGAGCACGACGTCAAACTCGGTCTTCTCCTCGGCCTCAGCAGCGGCAGCAGCGGGAGCGGCGACAACAGCGGCAGGAGCAGCGGCGGAAACGCCGAAGGTGTCCTCGATAGCCTTGACGAGCTCGGAAGCCTCGAGAAGGGTCATTTCCTTAAGAGCATCGATGATCTCATCGGTGGTAAGCTTAGCCATTTCTAAGTCCTTTCGGTTTCCGTGTCTGTGCACGGAGATCAGTTAAAACACGGCGCGAATGCGCCAGGGGTGCGGCGTTGCCGCCGCGGGTGAAAACAGCGACTAGGCTGCCTTCTGCTCGGAGACCTGCTGGATCGAACGAGCGAGACCAGAGGAAACGCCGTTGACGCAGACAGCGATGTCGCGAGCGAAACCGGAGATGAGACCGGCGATCTGGCCGAGAAGCTGATCCTTGGTGGGCAGCTCGGCGATAGCCTTAACATCATCAGCGGAAACGGCCTTGCCGTCGGAGATACCGCCCTTGATCTCAAGGACGCCCTTGGACTTAGCGGAGAAGTCCTTAAGGGCCTTAGCGGCCTCGACCGGCTCGGTCTCGTAGAACACATAAGCGACGGGGCCGGCGAGAATCTCGTCGATCTCGGGCTGCTCCTGGTTCTAGAGGGCGATCTTGACCAGGTTGTTCTTGTAGACCTTCATCTCGGCGCCGCACTCGCGAAGCTGATGACGCAGCTCCTGAGCCTGCTTAACCGTCAGACCGTTGTAGTTGACGACGAACAGACCGGCGTTCTCGGCGATACGGGACTCGATCTCTGCAACCTTGTCGATTTTGTACTGCTGGGGCATGAATTACACCTCCTCGAATTCTTTCCGGGCACGGTCCGCCACAAGGACGTGACGGGGGCATGTCCAAAAAGAAAGCCCCCGCGCTGCATGAGCGACGGGGGCGAGAAGACATATCTACTCGACCACCTCGGCTGGCGGGAAGTCCCATTAAGCTCGCGGGTAAGACCCGTTTGCGCCGGCTGTCTCTGGCAGCGGATTCGTGCGTGAACCGAAAGTATTATGGCGGGGACCCCGGCGTCGGTCAACGGCAACCCTGGCTGCACACAATTCCACCATCTCGGTCGCGCCGCCAAAGGCCAGGCGCAAGCTTTT
>CAKWZF010000107.1:0-6101 GCA_934865005.1 uncultured bacterium
CCTGACTCGCACGGAGAGCACATTAAGTGCTCTCCGGCTCGTGCGGAACTCGCGATCGACCTTATATGTCTGCCGCCCGGCGGCGGGGCTCCCGCACATCTCAACCTTGGCTGGGTTCTGGCTCAGTGGCAGTCGCTTCGCTTCTGCCCGCCTTTGCTGATACGACGGTTTGGCGTTGGATCGGTTCTTTCTGATATATGCTTGTTGCGGCTCTTCTTTTGGGAGGAGCCGCTTTTTTGTTGCTAGGAGGTTGGCCCGTGGTTGATGGGGATGCTCGCTCTGAGCTGCTTTCTGCTGATTGGAATGGCGAATGGATGCGTCTGCAAGCTGATCGGCGACGGGCTGATGATCCTTTTGAGTGGGATAAGCGGGCTCGGCATTTTCGGCCATTGGAGACTGCCCCGTATGCTCGGGATTTTATTAAACTGTTGGCGCTTGAGCCCGGCGAGTCGGTGCTCGATATGGGGTGCGGGGCTGGGTCGATTGCTATTCCGCTTGCTCAGGCTGGGCATCCTGTGATTGCGGCTGATTTCTCCCCTGCCATGTTGGGCACGCTTGATGCCGGCATTGAGTACTATGGGCTCGATGATCGCATTACACCGCTTGAGCTTGCTTGGGATGATGATTGGGATTTGGTTGGACCGGTCGCGAAAGCGGTGGATGTTGCCTTTGCCAGTCGCTCTGTCACCACGACCAACCTAAAAGGCGCACTTGTCAAGCTTGACCGTACGGCTCGTCGGCGTTGCGCTGTCACGATGGTCGCCAACTCCAGCCCGCGCTATGATCTGCACTTGATGAACGCCATCGGTGCCTCGGTTACCTGCAGTAATGGCTTTGTGTATGCTTTTAATATCCTCATTCAGATGGGTGCGTTGCCGCAGGTTACATACTTTGAATCGCCTCGTCGCGATACTTTCGATAGCCTTGAGGCGGGCGTGGCAGACTTCTCCCGCATGCTCGAGCACGGTAACGAAGATAAGGTTGACCGCCTGCGCGACTATATCGCTCAACACATGATTGAGAACCCCCATGCCGGTGAGCCGGGCTCCAAGGGCGTGCCGCAGGGGCGCTATATGCTCGATCATGTCCGCAAGGTTCGTTGGGCGTTTATTGCATGGGAGCCGGTCTCTGCGCCCAGCTCATAGCCTGTTCGCAGCCCGCACTGCCCACTCACTCGGCATCCGCATTCTTTTTGAACTGGGCAAACGCGCTCCACACCGCACCGTTCCTGCGCTATCGTGGGACAGCTCACGTAAATTAAGGCCCCGTCGCGGGGCGCCCCATACATAGAAAGCGAGAACCCATGGCACTGACAGGAGCACAGGTCAAGCAGCTTCGCAGCATGGCCCATCACCTCAACCCCGCCATCATCATCGGTAAGTCCGATGTCAACGAGGGCACCGTCGAGCAGACGGTCGCCTACCTGGAGAAGCACGAGCTCGTTAAGTGCTCCGTGCTCGATGGCTCCAGCCTTTCCGCCCGCGAGGCCGCCGAGGAGCTCGCCGAGCGTTGCCACGCCGAGGTCGTCCAGGTCATCGGCCGCAAGTTCTCACTGTATCGCGAGTCCTCGCGCAAGGACATCGAGAAGATCAAGCTCGTCTAAGAGCCAATGATCCGGCGAGCCAACATATAGCAAGCTTACGGGCGCCCAAGTACTTCGGGCGCCCGTTTTTTATCGCTCGACCAACACGCGATTGAGCCGCCCCTCCACCAAGCGCTCGTATAGACGCCGCGTCTCGGGTTCGGGCACGCCATTGACCTGCTCCCTCAGATGGTGCATATGCCCGCTGTACAGCTCGACGATATCGCGCCGCCGCCCCGCCGCACTGTAGACGCGCATGGCGCAGCGCACCATATCCTCACGCGCCGTTTCCTGTCGAAGCCCCGACTCCGCCAGCCAAATCGCCGACTGCAGATCGTTTTCTTCTAGAGCGGCATTTGCTCCCTTAATCATGCAATCGATGTACTTTGACTGCATAATGCGTCGCATGCGCAAAAAGTAGGTGGGATTACAGCCATTGGGAACATACAGCGGTCCGGCATAAAGCTGCTCAATCTTAAGGCACAGCTCAACTAAATGGGGTCCGCGCGCACCCGTGCGATTTCCCAAAACCTCGCGGCTTATCTGATCAAACAGCCGTACATCGGTCTTGACGTAGTCGCCGTTGAGTCCGATGCATTCATTTTGGATGAGCACACACGACTTGCCATCCGGCGTCGGTCCCAAAGCCGACCGCAAGCGCGATATCGTCGAGTACAGGTTGTTGCGGGCACTATTGAACTCGGCATGGGGCCACAGCTCCATGGCCAGCGTCTCACGATCGACGAGCGCATCCATGCCCAGCGCAAGCCGCTCGGCAAGCGTCGCCGCCTTCTTGCGGCGCCACATTTTGTCCGTGATGGGAAACCCGTCGCGCTCGGCGCGAAACGCACCAAACATGCGAATCTCGATATGGTCGATGGTATCAACGGCTTCAACCTCGCCAGCCTGGAACAGGCGCTCGCCCTCCCCTTCCAAATCGTCGCGCAGCGAGTACCGCGACAGCTCGCGCACGGGAAGCTTCTTGCGTATCCTGCCCGCCGGCTCGCCCAGACAATGCATGGCAAGGCGCGCAAAGAGCCGATACGATGGCTCTAGAATCCCCGCACGATTCATGGACATCCAGGCCGCAAGATCGCTGTCTCGGCCCGCACAGGCCAAATGCAGCGCCACCATCCAGGCTTCTGCGCCACCAACCTGCGTCTGGCTTATATCGAGTAGTTCCGCTTCCTCGCGCACCGAAACCATCGAGGTGTTACGCAGATATGCCGCGCGTTCCAGCAGCAATGCGTTATCGCGCATGTACGCAATCGGCTCCTCGGCAAGTTTGAGCACTTGGACCGCACGGAACTTTGCATTAACCGGCCGTCCCTCTGCCAGCGACTGCCAGCCTTCTAGCAACAGGCCAAACAGCTGAATCTGGTTGTCGCGCATGCGCACAGCAAAACGATCGAGCTCGTTGAACGCCGCGTCGTCGGTTACCGGCAAGCCGGAAAGGAGCCGCCGTGCCGCCAACACCATGCGCACCCAGATAGCCATCGCCTTAAGCCCACGTACGTCGAGCGCCTCCCGCACCACCGTCATCTCGTCGTCGCGCTCGTCGGTTCCCGCAAACGACCCATCAAAGAGCTCCACCAGCATGCTATCGGCCCGTATAACAATCCCCGCGATGTCGAGCTCGCAGTCGTAGGCCCTGCTCGTTTTGAGCTGCTGTAGAACGCCGCCGTCATTTCCCCGCTCGGTCAGACAGCGCTTGACCTCGATATGCGCAGACAACATATCGAGTGCGGTATGGGATGTCTCGATTTCTGGCACGGCCAGGTTCGTAGGAAGCCCAAGTCCGTTGTCCCCATAGCAAACAGCTGTCAGTGTCTGGGCCACCCTCCATGAGACAGGGTCTATTTCGCAGGCCGCCCGTTCGCCCCCGCGTTCGACGACCGATGCCATATAGCGAGCGAGCTTTGTATTGGACACGCTGACCGCTGCCAGATATACGCCAAGCGCTTCGGCAGGCGTTGGCTCTGGAGCCGGATCGTCGGCATCGATCGTGCCCAGCGCCGCTCGGCAGATATCGGCCCCGTGCCCCGTCAGAGCCAGATCGATCCCATACTGCCCAGCAAGTTCAAGGACCGCTTCACGGTCCAAAAAGGCGTCCGCCAGGCCCATCGCCGCATCGCATCGGCCCGCCTTAAGCAAAATCCGGGCCGCCCTCGGAACAAGTTCGGGGCGGACCTCGGCCACCAACTTACGCAAGCGCAAGCGTCCGTTATCCTCCGTGCCCAGACACGTAAAACTCCGCTCGGCGGGATCCAAGCCAAAGATCGGGTAGTCGCGCACAAAATAGGACTGGTCGACCATCGACAGCCTCACCCCACAGGCCTCGAGTTCTGCGATATTGCCCTCGCCCATCAAAACCATGAGACATGCCACGCAAAACAGCGCATTATTGTCGAGCGAAGCCAGATCGACAAGTGCCGCGCCATATACGTTGACAATCTCGTTTTCGAGCAGACCGGCTACGTCGCCTTGGCCATACGGACCCGTCTGCAATGCCGAAACGAGCTCGGGCACGCCCTGCGTGAGCTGATAAAAGTCGAGCGATGTGCTGATCGAAAACGCCGATGCCCACGCCGAATACTCATAGGCATGCACCTTGAGCATCTGCGCATTGATCTTAACCGAATCGCCCAGCCCATGAATCAGCTGACGATTTGAAGGACGGCAGGAGATAAAGACCCCTACCCCCATAGCGCGCAGGCCGCGAATCCTGTCGATGAGGTCTTCGGTATCGTGCTGATCGAGGTTTGGCACATTATCAATCGCGATAAGGGAGTGCGGTTTGTCTTTGAGTTCTTCGGTAACCACCTCGAGCTGCATAAACACCTCGCGCCCAGTGGCGCGATCGGCCTCGATAATCCGCACGGGGCCTCGCGTCGGGTCGCATTTAACCTCATGGGTGTACTGCAGCAGCACCGAGGTCTTCCCAAACCCGTCGGGCGCATAAAGAACCACGATGCCGGCCTTTCGGCCCTTGGCGATAAGCTCATTCATCAAGCGTTCGCGTCGCACCATATAGCCTCCGCCCAGCGGCATCAGCTCGAGCTCGTCTATACCGCTCAAATCGTTTACCATGCCCGCTCCTCAACTCGACCGTATGGACACTGTAGCCGCAAGACCATACAAGCCGCGCTATGAATAGAGCAACCTTGTGTTTTAGGTTGTCTTTTGGTACGCAAGCGGCAAGTTTTTGTACAGCGAGGGCCGATTGTTATTAATCCCCCGACTAATCGGTCTTTAAGCAGGTAAATGAGCTTGTCAGCTTGTCCCATCTAAGCGGCAGTGTAACGCAGATGAACAAGGTTCAGCCATGTCATTCAACTCGCCTAGCACCCGCTACCGTCTACGGCCTTCTAGTGGCATTTTTGCATAGAATCTGGTATAGAATGAATCAAGCTGTTGGACATCCAGCATTCGTCAAGCTTGCGGCAAGTTTTTGGTCAAGTGGGCGGACAGGGATAGCAAAAAGGCCCCCGCAAAGCGGAGGCCTTAGGCAAGGCTATGTCGAGCTGCAGGATTCGCGCTACTCGCAGAGCGAAAGGGCGGCCTCGTCGGCAACGACAACGCAGTTGGTGTGCAGCTGCAGGATCGAAGCCGGGCACTCGGGCGTAACCGGACCATAGCACATGTCGTGCACGGCCTGAGCCTTGGCCTCGCCGTTGGCGACGACCAGGATCATGCGGGCATACATGATGGTCTGGGTACCCATGGTGTAGGCCTGACGGGGAACATCGTCGATGCTGTCGAACAGGCGGCTGTTGGCCTGAATGGTGCTCTCGGTGAGGTCGACGCAGTGCGTACCCTTGGAGAAGTGGTCATCGGGCTCGTTGAAGCCGATGTGGCCGTTGTTGCCAATGCCGAGCAGCTGCAGATCCGGGTAACCGGCGTCAGCGACGATCTTGTCGTACTCAGAGCACGCAGCGGCGGCGTCGGGGTTGGAACCGTCGGGCACATGCGTGTTGTTCAGGTCGATGTTGATGTGATCGAAGAAGTTCTCACGCATGAAGTAGTGATAGCTCTGGGGATCGTCGTGCGAAAGGCCGCGATACTCGTCCAGGTTGTAGGTGCTGACCTCGGCAAAGTCGACGTCGCCCTTCTTGTACCAAGCAGCGAGCTGCTTGTAGGCACCGATCGGGGTGGAGCCGGTGGCAAGACCCAGCACACAGTCGGGCTTGAGGATAACCTGGGCCGAGATGATATTAGCGGCCTTGCGGCTCATATCCTCGTAGTCTTTAGCTTTAATGATCTTCATTACGCGTCCTTTCTCGTACAAGAGAGGCAAGGCTCCCTTACAAGCACTTGCCCGCGGCCCGCGTCGGCCGCAACCAACGTGTGCGGCCACCAGGGCGAGGTCGCGTAATGTATGTGTCTCGTGTCTAGGCGCGTCGAGGCCCCTGCCCGTCCACGGTGACCCGAAGCTGTTTGGCCTCGGACGTTTCCCATCTTGCCACGGAGGGCGTCCTCTTTCAAGCGCGCCCTCCGAAAACGTGTTTGCATTGTACGC
>CAKWZF010000108.1:0-5678 GCA_934865005.1 uncultured bacterium
CCTATATCCAGACCGGCGCCAAATCCAACCAAGGCGATCGTGTCGCCCGTGTGAAGTGCACCGGCGTTTGCCAGCCGGTCGAGGGCAAGCGGAATGCATGCGCTCGAAATGTTGCCGGTCTCGCGCAACGTGCGAACCACACGCTCGTCCGGCACGCCCAGACGCTTGACCGCCTGGCTCAGGATTCGTTCGTTAGCCTGATGGAATACAAAATGATCGATGTCTTCGACCAAAATGCTCGCATCGATCGCAAGCTTATGGACCGTGTCACAGATGGCGTTGACGCCGAACTTGAACACGCGGCGGCCATTCATGGACAGCACGCTCGCGCTATCTGCGGAAGCCTTAAACGGCGAGGTACCGACCAGACCGGGAACGCGCAACGTCTCGACGTCGGGCGCCGTCGAAAGCTCAACGGCAAGGGGGTTGTCTCCCCCAGCTTCAATCACTGCGGCGCCTGCCCCATCGCCAAATAGCACGCAGGTGGCACGGTCGGTCCACTCGAGCGCGCGCGTCATCTGCTCGGCAGCAACAACAAGCACGCGCTCGGCACGGCTGCGGGCGATATAGCCCTCGGCGACATCGAGCGCAAATACGAAGCCGGCACAAGCCGCCGAGACATCGAAGGCAGGGCACGTCGCGCCTAGTCGCTCAGCAACGGCACACGCCTCGGCGGGAACAAGGTGGTCACCCGTCGTCGTCGAGCAGACGATCAGATCCAGCTGGCTCGCGTCGATTCCGGACACCTGGAGTGCCCGCTCGCTCGCTGCTACGGCAAGGTCGTCAAGTGACTCGGTGGTGCAGACGTGGCGGCTCTTGATACCTGTGCGAGTAAAAATCCACTCATCCGAGGTATCGAGGAACTCAGACAGCTCGTCATTGGAAACACTGCGCTCAGGAAGTGCCGAACCTGTTCCAAGAATCGTGAAACCCATCACTAACCTCCTTTGAGTTGTTGACGTGTTTACATCGACCAAGAGAGGATAACGCATTTCAGTCTTTGTTGACGTGTTAACATTAAATTGTCCAAATGCGACAAAGGCTTCACATTGTGTCTATCTCTCGACACCATTGCGTCATTCACTTATTCAATAAGGAGGTAGCAGCCGCTATGGATGCCCAATTAACGATTGTCGATGTAACCGGATCGACCAACGATGACCTGCTCGAGGCAGGAAAACAGGGTGCGCCGCACGGCACAGGACTTGCCGCCCGCGCGCAAACGGCAGGACGCGGCCGGCGCGGCCACAAGTGGGATTCAACCGCCGGCAACCTATTGCTTTCGATTGTCCTGCGTCCATGCGTTAATCCCGCAAAGTACTCTGGTCTTGCCGCCGTCAGCGGCCTAGCGGTGCTCGAAGCACTCGAAAAGCAAGGCCTTGCAAGCGAAATAGCCCTCAAGTGGCCCAACGACCTGGTCGCGCGAGGACGCAAGCTCGGCGGCATTCTGGTCGAGGCCGCACGCGATAACGAAGGCAAACCTTTCGCCGTCTGCGGCATTGGTGTCAACGTAAACTACACGCCCCAAGAGGTGCCCGATGGCGGCCTGGCGGCAATTGGCCTCTCGGACCTCAACGAGAGCGTTCCCGCCGTCGACATGCTCCTCGATGAGGTCTATCACGCAGTTATAGACGCTGTAGATACCTGGGCAGAGCGCCTCAACGCCATGGAAGAAAACGCCGGACCGCTCGCGCCCGTCCACGACGAATATGTCGCACACCTCAATTGGATTGGGGAGCACGTTATCGCCCGCTCCCCCGCTGGAGACGAGCTGGCACGCGGCATATTTAGAACGGTCGACGATTGCGGCCGCGCAAGCATTGAGACCGAGAGCGGCTTGTGCGTCTTCCACTTCGAAGAAGCGTCCTTGCGCCCCCTGAGCGAATAGGGCGCCGCAGCCATCAGCTCGGCAGACGAATTCGCTATCCCAAAATCTAAACTCAAAACAAAAGAGCCCCGCTACCAAGATGGCAGCGGGGCTCTATAAGCTATGAGCGATATCGCTTAGAGCTTGATGTCGATGTCGACGCCAGCGGGGAGGTCGAGACGCATGAGCGAATCAACGGTGCCCGAGGTGGGGTCGAGGATGTCGATGAGGCGCTTGTGGGTGCGCATCTCGAACTGCTCACGGGAGTCCTTGTTCACGTGCGGCGAGCGGATAACCGTGTACAGGTTGCGCTCGGTGGGCAGGGGGACAGGACCGGAAACGCGAGCGCCGGTCTTCTGAGCGGTCTCGACGATGAGCTTCGCGGACTGATCGACGACCTCGTGATCATAGCCCTTGAGGCGAATGCGGATCTTCTGGGTAGCCAACTTAAACCTCCAAAGAGTGCGAGAGATGTTCTCGCGGATTACGTAACAGGGAGCTCGAACTTAGGCGTTCTTGCTCATGACCTCGTCCACGATGGACTTGGGCGCGGGCTCATAAGAGTCGAACTGCATCGTGTAGGATGCACGGCCCTGGGTCTGGGAGCGAAGGTCGGTAGCGTAACCGAACATCTCGCCCAGCGGCACCTTGGCACGGATGAGCTTGCTGTTCTTGCGATCCTCCATGCCCTCGATCTTGCCGCGGCGACCGGAGAGGTTGCCCATAACGTCGCCCATGTACTGCTCAGGGGTCTCGACCTCGACAGCCATGATCGGCTCGAGCAGCTGCGGATCGGACTTCTTGAGGGCGTCCTTGATAGCCATGGAACCGGCGATCTTGAAGGCGGCCTCGGAGGAGTCGACCTCGTGGTAAGAACCGTCGAACAGGGTGACCTTAACGTCGAGGACCGGGAAGCCGGCGATAACACCGGTGTTCAGGGCCTCCTGGATGCCCTTGTCGATGGACGGGATGTACTCCTTGGGCACGACGCCGCCGACGATAGCGTTGACGAACTCGTAGCCGAAGCCCTCCTCCATCTTCTCGAGCTTGATGACGGCGTGGCCGTACTGACCGCGACCGCCGGACTGACGGACGAACTTGCCCTCAGCCTTCTCGACGTCGTGACCAGCGGTCTCGCGGTAGGCAACCTGGGGCTTACCAACGTTAGCGTCAACCTTGAACTCGCGGAGCAGACGGTCGACGATGATCTCGAGGTGCAGCTCGCCCATGCCGGCGATGATGGTCTGGCCGGTCTCGTGGTTGGTGGACACCTGGAAGGTCGGGTCCTCTTCGGCGAGCTTGGTCAGAGCCAGGGACATCTTGTCCTGCTCGGCCTTGGTCTTGGGCTCGATGGCAACGTCGATAACGGGCTTAGCGAACTCGATCTTCTCGAGGACGATCTCCTTGCCCTCGGCGCACAGGGTGTCACCGGTGGTGGAGTTCTTGAAGCCGACGCAAGCGACGATGTCGCCAGCGGCAGCGTCGTCACGGTCAATACGCTCGGCGGCGTTCATCTCGAGGATGCGGCCGAGGCGCTCGCGCTGACCGTTGGAAGCGTTGACCACGTAGGAGCCGGACTCGGCGCGGCCGGAGTAAACGCGGACATAGGTGAGCTTACCGACGAACGGGTCGGTCATGATCTTGAAGACCAGGCCGGAGAAGGGCTCGTCGAAGGAAGGATGACGCTGAATCTCCTCGCCGGTGTCCGGATCGGTACCGGTGACGGCCTCGACGTCGAGCGGGCTGGGCAGGTAGTCGACGACAGCGTCGAGCAGCTCCTGAACGCCCTTGTTCTTGTAGGCGGAACCCACGAAGACGAGGTTGAGCTCGTTGGCCAGAACGCCCTTGCGCAGAGCAGCCTTGAGCTCCTCGACGGTGAAGTCCTCCTCCATGAGAATCTTCTCCATGAGCTCGTCGTCAAAGCTGGCAGCAGCGTCGAGGAGCTCCTCGCGCTTGGTGGCAGCGATGTCGGCAAACTCAGCCGGGATCTCGTCCATCGGCTCGGGGTAGGTCATGCCCTTCTCGTCGGCCTTGAAGTCCCATGCAGTCATGGTGACCAGGTCGATGACGCCCCAGAAGTTGTCCTCGGCGCCCATCGGGACCTGAGCGGCCACGGCGTTAGCGTCGAGACGATCCTTCATGGTCTCGATAGCGTTGAAGAAGTCAGCGCCCACGCGGTCATACTTGTTGATGAAGGCGATGCGGGGGACGTTGAAGGTAGAAGCCTGACGCCAAACGGTCTCAGACTGGGGCTGAACGCCGGCAACGGCGTCGAAGACGGCGACAGCGCCATCGAGGACGCGCAGGCAGCGCTCGACCTCGGCGGTGAAGTCAACGTGGCCCGGGGTGTCGATGATCTGGATGCGGTAGTCCTTACCGTCCTTGTTCCAGAAGCACGTGGTAGCAGCGGAGGTAATGGTTACGCCGCGCTCCTGCTCCTGAACCATCCAGTCCATGGTGGCAGCGCCCTCATGGACCTCACCGATCTTGTGGGTCTTACCGGTGTAGTAAAGAATACGCTCGGTCGTGGTGGTCTTACCGGCATCGATGTGGGCCATGATGCCGATGTTACGGGTATCGGAAAGCTTGTACTTAGGCTTAGCCATGTTAGTTCCTTACCTTAACTTACCAACGATAGTGAGAGAACGCGCGGTTGGCCTCGGCCATCTTGAAGACGTCCTCACGCTTCTTGACGGAAGCGCCCAGGCCGTTGGAAGCGTCGAGGATCTCGTTGGCGAGACGCTCGGCCATGGTCTTCTCCTTGCGAGCGCGGGAGAAGTTGACGATCCAGCGGATACCCAGAGCGGTGGAACGACGGGAGTTGACCTCCATCGGGACCTGATAGGTAGCGCCACCGACACGCTTGGGCTTAACCTCGAGCGTGGGCTTGACGTTGTCCATAGCCTTCTTGAAGGTAGCGAGAGCGTCGCCACCCTCGGACTTCTCGGCAACGATCTCGAAAGCGGTGTAAACGATGCGCTCAGCGGTGGCCTTCTTGCCGTCAAGAAGGACCTTGTTGATGAGCTGAGTCACCAGGCGGTTGTTGTAAACGGCGTCAGGCTGAACCTCACGACGATTAGCTGCTGCACGACGCGGCATGTGAAATCTCCTTAAGTGTCTACCGTGCGGCGCTTAGGCGGCACACGGCGAAAGTATCAAAACGTTATCTGGCTTATTTGGCCTTGGGGCGCTTAGCACCGTACTTGGAACGGGCCTGCATACGGTTCTGGACCGGAGCAGCGTCGTAGGCGCCACGGATGACGTGATAACGGACACCAGGGAGGTCACGGACACGACCGCCGCGGACGAGCACGATGGAGTGCTCCTGCAGGTTGTGGCCCTCACCCGGGATGTAAGCAGTAACTTCGATGCCGTTGACAAGGCGAACACGGGCAACCTTACGAAGAGCCGAGTTCGGCTTCTTGGGGCTCGTGGTGAAGACGCGGGTGCACACGCCGCGCTTCTGGGAGTTGTGCTGCAGAGCAGCGTTCTTGGACTTCTTGGGCACGGAACGACGGCCCTGGCGAACCAGCTGGTTAATAGTAGGCAAAGCGTACTCCTTCTCGAATGATTCCAGCTTTCTGTAAAGTGCAACGGCTTGAATCGAGGGGTCAGCATCCCCCTACGAAACACGCAGTTCGATAGGATACGTGGCGTTAGCTGTGCCGTCAACAGACCACGCCGCCGGGCGTATCCCAAAATGGGCACATTTCCGCAAACCCTACACAAAAGGGATCCCTTCCTGTGCGCATGGGCGGATTCCCGGGCCGGGCGGCACAGGGGTTAAGTTTGCTGCTCTACAGTCCTGGCT
>CAKWZF010000109.1:0-506 GCA_934865005.1 uncultured bacterium
ATAAATGTCACGTTTTACCTAGGGTAAAATGTGGGAAATATCACGTTTACGGAAGTTTCTTTGCGGGAGGTTCGGTCATGCTGCGAGATATCATTGCCAAGCTTAACGCTTGGAAAGCGTCAGAATATCGTAAGCCGCTTATCCTTAAGGGGGCGCGCCAGGTTGGAAAGACGTGGGCGCTTAAGGAGTTCGGCCGAACCTCGTACCTCAATTTTGTGTATCTGACGCTCGAGGAGCCGTCACCTGGGGTACAGAGCGAGTACGCTCAGTTTTTCGAAGGTACGCGCGATCCTCGACGGATCATCTCAAATCTTTCCCTGGCACTTGGACAGCCTATCGATCCCGGCGAAACGCTGCTTATTATTGATGAGATCCAGGATTGTCCTTCTGCAGTCGGCGCCCTTAAATACTTCTGTGACGAGGCCCCCGAGTATCACGTCGCATGCGCAGGGTCTTTGTTGGGCGTTCGCTTGCCCCGTGAGACCAGCGCTTTTCCGGTGGGAAAG
>CAKWZF010000109.1:516-5658 GCA_934865005.1 uncultured bacterium
GTTCATGGAGATGCGCCCCATGAGCTTTTCCGAGTTTCTGAAAGCCGAGGGCGCTGCAAACTACGACGAATACCTTGGCGGCCTGGATCAGATCGAGACAGTGCCCGATTTCTTCCATGTCCGTCTCGTCGAGCATCTTCGTCGTTATTTTGCATGCGGCGGCATGCCAGAGGCTCTTGGCCGGTGGGCGGAGACGGGCGATATCGTTCAGGTCGATAAGGTGTTGTCTGATCTCTTGGATTCCTACGAGCGCGATTTTGCCAAGCATGGTGGCCGTGCGCAGTTCGCCAAGCTTTCGCAAATATGGAACTCGATTCCAGCTCAGTTGGCGCGCGAGAACAAAAAGTTCGTTTGGGGTGCGGTGCGCGAGGGGGCTCGTGCTCGAGAATACGAGGATGCTCTGGAATGGCTTGCCGATGCTGGGCTCATCACGGCGGTTCGCCTTAATGCTGCCGGTGGTGTGCCGCTCTCTGCGTACGATGACCTCAAGGCATTTAAAGTCTACTGTCTTGATGTCGGCTTGCTGCGCCGCATGGCAAGGCTGGATGCGTCCGCTTTTGCCATCTCGGATGCGCTATTTTCGGAGTTCAAAGGTTCGTTCGCCGAGAACTATGTGCTTCAGGCATTACTTTCACAGTTAGATGCTGCTCCGCGTTACTGGACAAACGAGAAGCCGAAGCACGAAGTCGATTTTTTGATTCAAGTCGGAAACGAAATCGTTCCCGTCGAGGTCAAATCGGGAGAGGTCGTTCATTCCAAGAGCCTTAAGTACTATGCCGACAAGCATGCGGAGACGACTCCATTGAGGGTCCGCTACTCACTTAAGAACCTAAAGCTCGACGACGGGGTGCTCAACATTCCGTTGTATTTGGCTGATCGATCTGTCCCTCTTATCAAAAAGGCGCTTGATTGTGCGCATCTTGACGTTTAGATCCTGGGTGAGCTGACGGGCGGCGGCTAATTAATCGCTCCGTTACGGCCAGGGAGCTTGGGCCTTAGCGATGCTTGCTTCGCCAAGCGGTGGGGGTGGTGCCGGTGTATTGTTTGAAGGCTTGGGCGAAGGCGGCCTGCTGAGGGTAGCCTAGACGCTCTGCCACCTGCGCTATCGTGAGCGCGCTGTCGGCCAAAAGGTCCTGTGCTCGCTCCATACGGCGTCTGCGAATGTAGGCGCCCAGGGACTCGCCAGTTTGGGCCTTAAAGGTGGCGCATAGTTTGGAGCGGCTTGTGTAGAGCCTCTCGGCCACCTCGTTGATACCCACACGTCTGCCTTTGTCGAGCGCGCGCTCAATCATTGCCGTTGCTTCTTCGGCAATGGTTATGCTGACGCGTGTGTCTGCCGCCTGCCGCGCCTGCGTGTGGGCCGCGCGCGAACAGGCGAGCTCCGCGACCATGGTCTCCACGATGCCCTGCATATAGACGTGTCCGCCTACGGTGCGGGCGCGTTCCTCGTTGATCCGGCGCAGCGTGTGGCAGATGGCAGACGTCGCTTCCTCGTGCCATGACTCGGCAAACGCCTCAAAGATTCCCGCGAACTCGGTGGGATAGCGGTGCTCCAGTTCGTCAAAATATCCAGGCAAAAAGAGCACCGAGCGCGAGTGATAAAGCTCCCCCGCAAACAGCGGGCTTAATTCCTCGCCACAGCTATCTTGGATAAAGCTGCAAACGGCATTGTTTGGCCACGGTCCATGCAATGGTTTGAGGTTTGCGGGCGTTATGCCAGCCTCGGGCATGCATGTAAGTGTGGGCGCGCTGACCTCGCTTACGCAGGCGTATGGCTCGGGTGTGTATTCGGTCAGGTACATATCGTGCGTCGGGGTGATGAAATGCTCCATGACGATGCAGGCAGGGGAGAGAGGCATGATCCATGCGCGGCCGTGCGCCCGGTCGTTTGCCACCTCGCCGGTAAAGACGGCGCCCTTGCCGGTAAGCTCCAAGCCAAACTGCTCAAATTGCGGTGCGTAGAGCTCGGTTATGTCGGTCGCTGCCCGCCGTATTTGCAAAAGCGTCCCTTTCCTTTGCAGAAACGTCCACGCCTGGCTTGATTGTGAGCCGTGGCTAACACATCAATGATAAGTTCATTACGGTTAACTCTCAAGCCGTTAGAAAGGAATCTCATGGCAAAGGGATCAAAAAGGGAAGGCGGCGGTATCGGCGAGCTGCTTGCATATGCCGGCGACCGTAAATTCCTAACGTATTTGGGCATGGCGCTCTCGGCGCTCTCGCAGCTGCTGAGCTTTGGACCGTACGTGTGCATTTGGCTTGTCGCGCGCGATCTGATCGCCGTGGCGCCCAACTGGAGCGAAGCTACTAACATCGCGATGTACGGTTGGTGGGCCGTGGGGTTTGCGCTGGCAAGCATCGTAGCTTATTTCGTGGGGCTCATGTGCACGCACCTGTCTGCGTTTCGCTGCGCGTCCAATATTCGCAAGACTACGAGCGAGCACCTGCTTAAGCTGCCGCTTGGCTACTTTGACACGCACGCCACCGGTGAGCTGCGCCGTATTGTAGACGGATGCGCCGCCTCCACCGAGACTTTGCTCGCACACATGCTGCCCGATATCGCAGGCGCCGTCGCCATGGTCGCAGGTCTGCTCGTGCTGCTTTTCGCGCTCGATTGGCGTTTGGGGGCGGCATGCCTTATCTCGGTCGTCGTTTCGTTTGGCGCCATGGCCACCATGATGAGCGGCAAAGGCGCCGAGTTCATGAAGGCCTACATGGGAGCGCTGGTCAAGATGAACAAGACCGGCACCGAATACGTACGTGGCATCCCCGTGGTCAAGGTGTTTCAGCAGACGGTCTACTCCTTCAAGGCCTTCCACGATGCGATCGCCGAATACGCCGACATGGCACAAAACTATGCGGGCACGTTCTGCCGAGGTCCGCAGGTACTCAACCTTACCGCGCTCAATGGTCTTGTGGCATTCTTGCTGCCCGTGGCGTTGCTGTTGGCGCCGGGCGAGACGGACTTCGCGCATTTTATGGCAAACTTCACGTTTTACGCGATATTTTCGGCCGTGGTGCCGACGGCCATGACCAAGCTCATGTTTGTGGGCGAGGCCTCTCAGATGAGTGCCGATTCGCTGGCTCGTATTCGAAGCGTCATGGATTCCAAGCAGCTCTCCGTGCCTGCCCAACCCAAGCACCCTGCCGGCGGCGACGTGCGATTTGAGGACGTGAGCTTTACGTACGAGGGTGCCGAAGCACCTGCCGTTAGCCATGTAAGTTTCAGCGTTCCCGCTGGTAGTACCCTTGCACTTGTAGGTCCTTCGGGCGGCGGCAAGTCAACCTGCGCAAGCCTGATCCCGCGTTTTTGGGATGTTTCCTCGGGTCGAGTGCTCGTAGGCGGTGTGGACGTTCGCGACATGGATCCGCACGAGCTTATGGACCAGGTCGCCTTCGTGTTCCAGACCAACCAGCTGTTCCGGCAAACACTTGCCGATAACGTGCGCGCCTCCAAGCCTACGGCCACTGACGACGAAGTGCGTGCGGCCCTCTCCGCAGCTCAGTGCGACGACATTGTGGCCAAGCTCCCACAGAGCATCAATACCATGCTCGGTGCCGGCGGAGCATATCTTTCGGGCGGCGAGGTCCAGCGCGTGGCACTCGCCCGCGCGATCCTTAAAGACGCGCCTATCGTGGTGCTCGATGAGGCCACGGCGTTTGCCGATCCCGAGAACGAGGCGCTCATCCAGCGCGCCTTTAGCAAGCTGGCGGCGGGCCGCACGGTCATTATGATTGCGCACCGACTCTCGACTGTGGTGGGCGCAGACCAAATCGTGGTGCTCAACCAAGGTAGCGTGTGGGAGGCTGGCACCCATGCCGAACTGCTGTCCCAAAACGGCCTGTACGCCAAGATGTGGGCCGAATACGAACAGGCCGCGAGCTGGAAAATCACTGCAGCGACCGCGGATGCCGCTATCACGAAGGGAGGCGAGGCCTAAATGTTCGCCTCATTCCAAAAGAAGTATTTCCTATCCGATAAAGGCGTCGCCGGCGTAAAACGCGGCATTTTCTGGACCACGATTACCAATCTCATTACCATGGCCGGCATGGGCCTTTTATTCCTGGTTATGGCCGGCTTTGTCGAGCATCTCGCCAGCGGGGCTGACCTGCCGGATGCCCTGCCGATCGTGGGCGGCCTCCTGGTCTTTTTCGTGTTGCTCTTTGCCTCTAACTGGCAGCAGTATTACTACACCTACTGCATCTTTTACGAGGAGTGCGGCAAGCAGCGTATGGAGATCGCCGAGCGCTTGCGCAAACTGCCGTTGTCGTTTTTTGGTCGTCGTGATCTGGCCGATTTAACCGAGACCATCATGGGTGACGTCCAGGCCATGGAGCACGCCTACAGCCACGTGCTGGGAGAGCTTTGGGGTGCCATCATCGCAAGCGCCATTGTGTTCGTGGCGTCGCTGTTCTTTTGCTGGCAGCTGGCGATCGCGGCGTTTTGGAGCGTTCCCGTGGCCTTTGCCGTGCTGTATCTAACACGCGGCCCCATGACCCCGGTGTTCGATCGCGTGCGCGCCGAGAAGGTCAAGGTTACCGAGGCGATTCAAGAGACGCTCGATTGCGTTCGCGAGATCCGCGCCACCAACCAGGAGGCCCATTATCTTGAGGGGCTCAACGCCGTGATTGATGCCGAGGAGCGTGAGACCACCAAGGGCGAGCTCGCTAACGGGCTTTTGGTCAACTCCGCCTTTGCCATCCTGCGTCTGGGCATTGGCACCACGCGGGTCACGGGTGCCGCGATGGTCGCCTCCGGGCAGGTCGACTTTTTGGTGATGTTTGCCTTCTTGCTTATGGTGAGCCGCATCTATGCGCCTTTTGACCAGGCGTTGATGCTGGTGTCCGAGCTGTTTGCCGCCGAGTCGTCTGCCAAGCGCATGCGTTCCATCATGGAAGAGCCTGTGGCGCGGGGCAGCGAGAAATTTGAGCCCGCGGGCCACGATGTGGTGTTCGATCACGTGGCATTTGGCTATGGTGCGGGCGAGGACGGACGCGCCGGCGAGAAAGTTCTTACCGATGTGAGCTTTACCGCCAAGGAAGGCGAGGTCACGGCGCTGGTCGGTCCTTCGGGTTCCGGTAAGTCTACGGTGAGCCGCCTGGCCGCGCGCTTTTGGGAAGCCACTGCGGGCAAGGTTACCG
>CAKWZF010000110.1:0-1190 GCA_934865005.1 uncultured bacterium
ACAAAGATGGACTCCAGCTCGCTATCCAAGCGATAATTGAGGTCGGCCTGCTGCAGCTCATACTCAAAGTCGGTCATGGCGCGCAGGCCCTTGACCACGGCCCCCGCCCCCTGCTCACGAGCGAAGTCGACCAAGAGGCCGGTAAAGGGCAGGACTTCGACGCCGTCGATATTACCGAGCGCCTCGCGGGCCAGCGCCACGCGCTCATCGAGCATAAACGTGGTGCCCACACCGTTTTTACCCTGCGACTCTGCAACAGCGACGATCACACTGGGAAAGATGCGGCGGGCGCGGCGGATCACATCGATATGGCCAAACGTGATGGGATCGAAGGTGCCCGGGACGATCACGCGGTTGATGGTGTCATTCATGGGCGTCCTCCTGAAACGTCGTGGCATCGTTGTTATCGGCATCGGTGACGGCACTATCGTCCTCACCGTCGTCATCGCCGACCCAACGAAGCAGGTCGACCGAGGTAATGCCGTAGCGCTTCTCACGTACAGTCTCAAAGCCTGCCGGATGCGCGCCCGCATCGGCGGAGGCATGCTCAAACAGGGCATAAGCGCCAGGCGCAAGCAGACCCTGCTGAGCCAGATTCTGCAGCAGTTCCTCGACCGGCTCGGCGCCAAAAGCATACGGCGGGTCGAGCAGGACCAGATCAAAGGGGCCGCCCGGCACACGACCGCGCGAGGCACTCATCAGCATGTCGCCCGTTACCACGCGCCAACGCGCACGGTCACGGCAGAGCGACTCGATATTCTTGGTAATGAGCCGCGCGGCGTTGCGATCGATCTCAAACGTCGTGAGCGAGCGGGCCCCACGAGAGAGCATCTCGATACCTAGGGCACCGGAGCCGCCAAAGGCGTCCAGCACACGGACCTCGTCCAGATCGAAATCGAATGCCGACATGACCATAGATGCGCACGCCTCGCGCACGCGATCAGTCGTGGGGCGGGTGACATCGCGACCACGGGGCTCCTCGATCTTACGACCGCGCCATTCGCCGCCGATGATTCTCATCCTCCGCTGACCTCCTTAAAGATATGTCGATAACGCATGGCGACCGCGTCGCGCAAGGGACGCGTCGCCACAGAGTCAAGGTTGCAAGCATACCGCAAGAGCTCGACCGCGTCCAAATGGGCCCATTCGATAAGGTCCTCATCGGCGTCCAGGTCGACAAAGCGCAGGGT
>CAKWZF010000110.1:1200-5548 GCA_934865005.1 uncultured bacterium
GCGCAGGGTCACACCACCATGCTGACGATAACCCAGGATCTCGCCTTCATGGCGCAGGCGCAGGTCCATCTGGGCGAGCGTAAAGCCGTCCGAGGTCTTTTCGAGCGACTGGAGACGGTCTTGTGCCGCCGATGCGCCGCCGTTGCCCTTGGAGTGCGTCATGACCAGGCACGTGCCCGACACGCTGCCACGGCCCACGCGACCGCGCAGCTGGTGCAGGGCAGCCAAACCAAAGCGCTCACCGTTCTCGATAACCATGACGGTGGCATTGGGCACGTCGACGCCCACCTCGACCACCGTAGTCGAGACGAGCACGTCAATCTCGCCACGCTTGAAGGCATCGATGACCCGATCCTTCTCCCCCGCCGGCATACGGCCGTGAAGGCGCTCGACGGTAAGCCCCGGCAACGCAAGACGCAGTCGGTCGAGCTCGGTTGCCGTATCGTGAAGCGGCACGGGGACCGTCACGCGGCCCTCCTCGTCGCGGGCGATACCGGGTACGTCCTCCAACTCATCGGCCGAATCGCTCGGCTCCACGAGCGGGCAAATCACGTAGGCCTGCTGACCCTTTTCATGCGCCTCGCGAATGGCGCCATAGGCGAGGTCGCGGCTCGACTCGGTGAGCACGCGCGTGGTCACACCGGCACCCGGAACAGGCCGGTGGCGGATGATGCTCGTATCCAGATCGCCGTAGACCGAAAGCGCCAGCGTACGCGGGATGGGCGTTGCCGTCATAACGAGCAGATCGGCACCGAGGCCCTTCGCGCGCAGAGCGTTGCGCTGGCCCACACCAAAGCGGTGCTGCTCATCGATGACCACGAGCGATAGATGCTTGAACGCAACGTTATCCGAAAGCACCGCGTGGGTGCCAAAGAGCACATTAAGCTCGCCCGATTTCAGCTGTGCATGGATGCGCTCGCGCTCTGCAGCCGGCGTGGCACCCGTCAGAAGCGCCCAGGACATGCCGGCCTGTGAGAGCAGAGGGCCGGTCTTATCGGCATATTGGCGCGCCAGCACGCCCGTGGGCGCCATAACGCAGGCCTGCGTGCCGCTATCGGCAGCCACAGCCAGTGCGCAGGCGGCAACGGCGGTCTTACCGGTACCGACATCACCCAACAGCAGGCGGTTCATCACACGCCCGTCATCGCACATATCGCGCAGGATATCCTGGAACGCGTCCTCCTGCTCGTCGCTCAGCGAAAACGGCAGGGCTTGCTTGAGCGCGGCCAGGTGCTCGCCCGCGGTGTGGGCATAGGGCACCACATCGACCAGGCCGCCGTCGTTGCGCAGACGCAACGCCAGCTGCAGGTAGAGGCACTCCTCGTAGGCCAGGCGACGACGCGCGATGTCGCGCTCTGCCATACTCGATGGAAAATGGATTGAGCGCAACGCGCGGGCATTGCTCATGAGCTTCCGCTTTGCGCGCAGCGGCGCGGGAATCGGATCGAACGGATTGCCGACGACCTCGAGCGCGCCGCTTACGATGCGGCGCATCCACGCCTGGCTCACGCCATCACTCACGTAATGGACCGGCAGGATGGTGCCTGCGGCACGCCCGTCCTCGAGCTTTTCAAAGTGCGGCGAGGCCATCTGCTTAAAGCCGTAGGCAAACTCGACCTTGCCCATCACGGCCAGGCGGTCGCCCTGCTTAAGCTGCTGGGCAATCCAGGGCTGGCGGAAAAAGGCGACCTGCAGCACGCCCGTCTCGTCAACGAGTGAGACCTCGGTCACCTGCATGCGCGGACGCGGCTGCTTTTGGACGATACGGTCGACCGTGGCGATGATGGTGCACATGGTACCGATGGGCGCCATCTCGATGGACCACGAACGGGTAAAGTCCAGGTATCGATGAGGGATATGGAGAAGGAGGTCCCCCACCGTCCGAATTCCCAGACGGCGAAGGGCCTCCTCACGTTTACCCGAAACATATTTGAGTCGCGCGATATCTTCATCGAGCGCATTGCTCTGGGCAAAGCGCTCCGAGACGCGCGGCACGGAGCACAGCTCGGACATGACGAGATGCCTACTCGATCGAGAAAATCACGGGATAGAGCGGCTGCTCGCCACGATGGGCGTCAATCTCCAAGTCGGGCTGAGCCTCCTCGATAGCGTCGACGATCTCCTGGAAGGCCTCATCGGACAGCTCCTCGCCGGCCAGAATCGTCAGTGCGTCGCCCTCCTCTTCCTCCTGCATGCGGTTGATGCAGTCGAGCGTGACCTGCTTCACGTCGGAGCCGACCACGTCGATGGAGCCGGCGATGATACCCATGACGTCACCGGAGTGAATCGGCGAGCCGTCGGAGGCGCTGGAGTCGCGCACAGCGCGGGTGACCTCGCCATCGCGGACCTCGCTGATGGCGTCGACCATGGCGGCGACGGCGTCCTCGAGCTCGGAATCGGGCAGGACCGCGAACAGCGCGGAGAACGCCTGCGGGACGGTCTTGGTGGGAACGACGGCAACCTTCTTGTCCGTGCAGGCAGAAGCGGCAGCCTCGGCAGCCATGCGGATGTTGCCGTTATTGGGCAGGATGATGACCGAGGTCGCGTTGACCTGGTCCACCGCGCCCAGCAGGTCGGCGGTCGAGGGGTTCATGGTCTGGCCACCCGACACGATCACGTCGACGCCGAGGGACTTAAGGATGTCGGCCTCGCCGGAACCGGCGGCAACGGCGACAAAGCCCAGGGCCTTCGCGGGCTCGGCGGCCTTTTCCTGGTCCTCGTGAATCTTGGCGGTACGGTCGTGGGCCTCCATCTCCATGTTGTGGATAAAGACCTCGTAAATCTGACCGAGCTGCAGCATGTGCTCGAGCACCAGGTTGGGGGTGTTGGAGTGCACATGGATCTTGTAATCGGGGTAGGCACCCACGAGCAGTTCGCAGTCGCCCATGGAACCCAGGAACTTAAGGCACTCGTCCTCGTCAAACGGGGCGTCGGCCTTAAAGAGGAACTCGTTGCAGTAGCGGAACTCCGAGCCCTCCCAGTCGTCGTTGGCCTCGATCTCAACGCGACCAAGGGCCGCATCGCGGGCAGAGCCAGCGGAATCAAACGTGGCGGAGAAATCCTCGACAACGGTGCTGCGGCCAAGCGCGGCGGCAACAAAGTTCTCCAGGAAGATGGCAAAGCCAAAGGCGCCGGAGTCGACCACGCCGTTCTCCTTCAGAACGGGCAGCAGGTCGGGCGTGCGAGCAACGGACTGGTACGCCTCGACGACGATAGCATCGAGCGCATCCTCGGCCGAGAACTTCTTCTTCTCGCACTCATCGGCCTTGGTCGAGACATCGCGCAGGACCGTGAGGATCGTGCCCTCGATGGGCTTGCGGACGGCCTGGAAGGCGACCTTGACGGCACGACGGAAGGCGAAGGCAATATTGGCGGACGTAATAGGCTCGTCGGCAGAGACAAGGCCCTCGGCCACGCCGCGAAGAATCTGCGAGGTAATAACGCCGGAGTTACCGCGAGCGCCCATGAGAGAGCCGTGGGTGATGGCACCGGCGATGGCCTCCATATCGGCATCGGCGGGAAGGACAGAGAGCTCCTTGGTCACCGAGGCGAGCGTGAGCGACATGTTGGTGCCGGTATCGCCATCGGGTACGGGGAAGACGTTGAGCTTGTTGATCTCCTCGGCCTTGTCGGAAACGGCAGCCGCAGCGATCGGAAAACAGGTGCGAATGGTCTTTGCAATCATGGGTATTTGAATCTCCGTTTTCGGATGCTAGTTCAGACGGCTCTTGAGCGCGTCGATATGGATGCCGATCTTAAGGCTGGCGGGATCGATCTGGGCGATCTCCTGCAGGGTGAAGGCAACGGAGCTCGAAAGATTGTGGCAGACGGACTTCATGTTGACGCCGTTCTCGAGCACGACGTGAAGATCGACCGTAAGGCCGTTCTCGTCGGCGGAGACAAGCACGCCCTTGCGGAGGCGCTGACCGGCAAGCAGGCGCACGCTCTCGGCGCCCTGGAGCTGCTCAGCCATACCGACAACGCCATAGCACGTCATCGCGGCATAACCGGCAATATCGGCAATAACGTCGTTCGAGACGCTCAGGCTGCCGTTAATGGTCTCAGACACAAGAATCTCCTTTTCTTGGTGCTCGCGGCACCATGTCGTGGGAGCAATCATTGCAATATTCTACAACGACCGCGGCATGTTGAGGTGGCGGGCCTCGGGATTACATCCTCGACACGAAATGTTGATATGGTAACGTTCGCGAACGGCGATCGCGGCATGAAAAAACCCGCCGCATAAGCGACGGGTTTTACAACCTGGCTCCCCGGGTAGGACTCGAACCTACAACAGCGCGGTTAACAGCCGCGTGCTCTACCATTGAGCTACCGAGGAATTTAAAGC
>CAKWZF010000111.1:0-5440 GCA_934865005.1 uncultured bacterium
GCGGGCTGCGTGGTGATTAACGCCTCTACGGCCGCGGCCATTTCCCGCGCCGTGAGTGAGAAAGAGATCGCCAAGGCACGCGCCATCGCCCAGAAGGAAGCCAACGACGCCGAGGTCGCCGCCGCACAGGAGATCGCGGAGAAAAAGACGGAGCTTGCCATCCGGCAGGCCGAGCTGCAGAAGGCCACCGACACCAAAAAGGCCGAGGCCGACGCGGCGTACCGCATCCAGGAGGAGCAGCAGCGCAAATCCATTGAGATCACCACGGCTGAAGCCAACATCGCCAAGCAGGAGAAGGAGATCCTGCTCAAGCAGAAGGAAGCCGAGGTCATGGAGATCTAAGGTGCAATACGACGAGCATAAACTGGTCGAGTACTTTGCCGACGCCCCTGCGGGCGTCGGTTTTTCCGACCTTGACCTCAATAACATTCCGCACCATATCTCTTGCATCATGGACGGCAATGGTCGTTGGGCCACATCGCGCGGTCTTGCACGCACCGAGGGCCACAAGGCGGGTATCGTCTCCCTTCGTGAGATTATTACCGCCTGCGTGCGTCTGGGCGTCGACGTGCTTTCGGCCTATGCGTTTTCTACCGAAAACTGGAACCGCCCGCAGCATGAGGTCAACGTCTTGATGCACCTGTTTGCCAAGACGTTTATCGACGAGCTGCCGCTTCTGAAGCGCGAAAACGTGCGCGTTGTCTTTTTGGGTGACATTTCCGCGCTGCCCAAGAAGACCCGCGACGTTTTTGAACGCGGTCTTGCCGAGTGCGCCAATCACACCGGCATGACGCTGGCGCTTGCCGTCAACTACGGCGCGCGTGCCGAGATTACCCGCGCTGTCCGTCAGATCGCACTCGACGCTGCCGCCGGTAAGATCGATCCTGCCGCAATTGATGACGACATGGTGGCTTCCCACCTTTATACCGCCGGCCGTCCCGATCCTGAGCTTGTGATTCGCACCTCTGGTGAGCTGCGCCTTTCGAACTATCTGCTGTGGCAGGTGGCTTATTCCGAGTTCTACGTCACCGATACCTATTGGCCCGACTTTGATCGTTGGGGCCTTGTCGACGCCATTTTGGCCTATCAGGGCCGTGACCGTAGGTTTGGTGGTCTGAGCAAGACCGAGGAGGCTTAATCGTGTCCGATCGTCCCAAGGCAACTGCTCCCAAGACATCTGAGCGCAAGGCTGTCGCTGCGGGAGCGCCCGTAGCGAAGAATGGCACCGGTTCGTGGCTTGCGGGCTTTATTACCCGTGCCGCCGCCGGTATCGTCTACGCCGTTGTCTTTATCCTGTGCCTGGTTTTGGGTATCGTGCCCACGGCCATCTTTGTTTCTGTCATGAGCGGTCTGTGCTGCTATGAGTTTTTCCGTATGACAAGGCTCGATGGTAAGATGGCTAACGAGCGCATGGGTATCGCTGCCGCCGTACTCTTTCCGCTGTCGGCGTTGGGCGATTCGATGTTGCTGAATGCCCTGCTTTTTGCCCTGATGCTCGCTGTGGGTATTTGGTATGTCTGGTCGCCGCGTACCCGCATCTCTGATGTGGCCGTGACGCTCATGGGCCCCATCTACACTGGCTTTATGCTGTCGGCTATCGTGCTGCTGCGCGATGCCGTGCCCGGTTTTGCCGGCGCCCTGCTTTCGGTGGGCGTTTGCGCGTCCCTTTGGGTCTCCGACTCGTTTGCCTACATCGTGGGTAGCCGTATCGGCAAGCACAAGATGGTTCCCAAGATCTCTCCCAAAAAGAGCTGGGAGGGGTTTGTTGGCGGCATCCTGGGCTCAGTTTTGATTTGGCTCATCCTGTGGGCGACGCACTTCTACAAGCTCAGCCTTCCCTATGCGCTGCTGTGCGGCGTGGTGGTGTCCATTCTGGGCGTTATCGGCGACCTTATCGAGTCGCGCATCAAGCGCGGCGTGGGCGTCAAGGATTCCGGCAACCTTATCCCGGGCCACGGCGGCATGCTCGATCGTAGCGATTCGCTTATCTTCGGCTGCATCACCGCGCAGCTGATGCTGATGATCGGAGGCGTGCTGTAATGTCATTCCAGACGACGTATGGCCCCGATGGACGCCTCCGTGTTGCCATCCTGGGTTGTACGGGCTCCATCGGCACCCAGGCGCTCGATGTGTGCCGCCAGCATGCCGATCGCCTGCAGGTGACGGCGCTGTCCGTTAACTCCAGTACCTCCGAGCTTGTTGCCGCTGCCCGCGAGTTCTCGGTTTCGGCGGTTGCCGTGGCCGATGTCGCTCATGGCGATGACGCCGTGCTGCAGGAGTTGCCCGAGGGAACGAAGCTCGGCGTTGGCGCGCAGGCGGTTTGCGAGCTCGCGCGTCGCGACGATGTCGACTGCGTGCTTGTCGCTATTGTGGGCGCCGCCGGTCTCGAGGCGAGCCATGCGGCCTTGACCTCGAATAAGCGTCTTGCCCTTGCCAACAAGGAGTCCCTCGTCGTCGGTGGCGACTTGCTTATGCCGTTGGCGCAACCGGGCCAGCTTATTCCAGTCGACTCTGAGCACTCCGCCATCTACCAGTGCTATCTGGGGGAGGACCCGCGCGAGGCTCATTGTATTTGGCTCACCTGCTCGGGCGGTCCGTTCTTTGGCCGCACACGCGACGAGCTCGATTGCGTGACGCGTGCCGATGCCCTCGCACATCCCACGTGGGCCATGGGTGCCAAGATCACCATCGACTCCGCCACCCTTATGAACAAGGGCCTGGAGCGTATTGAGGCCATGCATCTGTTTAACTGCGACCTCGATTTCATTAACGTGGTCGTGCAGCGTCAGTCCAAGATTCACTCTATGGTCGAGTTCGCCGACGGTTCTGTGATGGCGCATCTCGGTGCTTCCGACATGCGTATTCCCATCCAGTTCGCGTTCTCGTATCCCGAGCGTTGGGATACCCCGGCGCCTCGTATCGATTTCCGCGAGCTGGGGCAGCTCACGTTTGATGCTGCCGACATGGATACCTTCCGCTGTCTGGCACTGGCTGAGCGTGCCGGCAAGACGGGTGGCACCATGCCGTGCGTGCTCAATGCCGCCAACGAAGTCGCTGTCGATGCGTTCCTGCGCGATGGCTGCAGCTTTACCGATATCGATCGCATTGTGGAATCCTGCATGGATGCCCACGATATGCAGGTTGTCGATTCGTTTGAGCAGCTTCGCGACATCGATGCGTGGGCGCGTGAAAAGGCTGCGCAGGTGCTCGTCGCAAGCCGTTCCTAACCCATAAGGATTGCTTTTTCGTTTTATGGATACTGTTCTGAGCGTTCTCTCATCGGTCTTTTGGGGCCTGCTGATGCTTTCCGTCCTCGTGTTTTTGCACGAGGGCGGCCACTTTTTGGCGGCGCGTGCCTGCGGCGTCCGTGTGACCGAGTTCTTTTTGGGCCTGCCGTGCCGCTTTGACATCCATTACACGTCGCGTCGCATTGGAACCAAGTTTGGCGTGACCCCGCTGCTGCTGGGTGGCTACGCTGCCATTTGCGGTATGGATCCGACCGACGTCTCGTGTGCCGATCGCGTGCTCGCGGCTATCTATCGTCATGGTCGCGTGACCGTGGCCGACCTTGCTGTTGAGCTCGAGCTTTCCGAGGAGGATGTGCTCGAGGCTTGTGCTCTGTTGCTGGGCTGGGGCTCCATCGCACCTTGGTATGAGGAAGGGGAGAAGCCCTTACCGAGCTACTATCCCACCAAGTATCAGACGCTGCCGCGAGACGCGGCGGGCTACACCACCTTTGACGGCCGCCGGTTCGATCGAGAGCATGCGACTGCCGAGGGCGATGTGTGGGAGCTGCCGTGCGGCGAGGCTGATTTCTTGGCGCAAGAGCGTTCGCACACTTATCTTGGCCAGGGTTTTCTCAAGCGCGCCTTTATGCTGCTCGCGGGCATTCTCGTCAATATCTTGACGGGCTTTTTGCTGCTTATGAGCATCTATTCCATTGCGGGTGTCACCGTGCCGATCGATACCAACGTGATCGGTCAGGTTGACGAGGGGTCTATTGCCGCCAAGGCGGGTATCGAGGCCGGTGATGCGATCCTTTCGGTTGACGGTGTATCGTGCTCCACATGGATGAACGTTTACGATGCTATCGGCAAGGCCGCCGGTAAGGACGATATCGCCATCGAGTACGAGCGTGACGGCAAGCAGCATTCGACCACGGTTGCGCTCAAAGAGGACGAGCGCCTAGGTGTGTATGCTTCTACGGAGGTAGTCCGTTTGGACCCCATCACCTCGGCACGTCTGTCATTCTCCTATGTTGTGCAGACCGCGGAGGGCGTGATGCGCCTGCTCCAGCCGCAGCATACGATGGAGATTCTCGATCAGTCTTCTTCGATCGTGGGTATTAGCGTTATGTCCTCACAGGCTGCTGCTGCCGGTCCTGCCACGTTCCTTTCGTTTGCCGCCCTCATTTCGTTCTCGCTTGGCTTTATGAACCTGCTGCCCATCCCACCACTCGATGGCGGCAAGCTGGTCATCGAGATCATTCAAAAGATTGTGGGCCGCGAGCTTCCGCTCAAGGTCCAGACGATTGTGAGCTATGTGGGCATCGCGCTCTTTGCGCTGCTGTTTGTCTATATGCTTCGTTCCGACATCCTTCGATTTATTCTGTAGGGGAGTGTTTGGATTGTCTTTATCCCATCCTTTGCCTCGCGATTTGACGCGCCCCGTGCATGTGGGCGGTGTGCAGATCGGTGGCGGTGCGCCGGTGGTGGTCCAATCCATGACCTGCACCGATACCGCTGATGCCCAGGCAACGCTTGCGCAAGTGTGCGCGTTGGCGCAGGCTGGCTGCGATATCGTGCGTGTGAGCGTGCCCACCGAGGCCGCGCTTGAGGGTTTCCGCATCGTCTGTGCCGAGTCTCCGGTGCCGATCGTCGCCGATATTCACTTTAACCATAAGCTCGCCATTGGTGCCGTTGAGGCCGGTGCTGCCAAGCTGCGCATCAATCCCGGCAATATCGGCGATTGGGCCAAGGTTGACGCGGTGATCGATGCTGCTGGTGCCGCGGGCTGTGCGATTCGTATCGGCGTCAATGCCGGTTCGCTTGAGCAGGATATCGCCGAGCGCGACGACCTCACGCAGCCCGAGAAGCTCGTGATGTCGAGCGAGCGTTTTGTCAAGCATTTTGAGGACCGCGGCTTTACGAACATTGTGCTTTCGGCCAAGGCCCATAGCGTGCAAACGACGCTCGATACCTATCGAGCCCTGTCGCGTGAGATTCCCCACGTTCCGCTTCACCTGGGCGTAACCGAGGCGGGTACCAAGCTTCAGGGCACCATTAAGAGCTCGGTGGGCCTTGGTATTCTGCTGTCTGAGGGTATCGGTGACACCATGCGCGTCTCTCTCACGGCCGATCCGGTTGAGGAGCCGCCGGTTGCCTGGGGTATTCTGCAGTCGCTGGGCCTGCGTCGCCGTGGCCCCGAGATTGTCTCGTGC
>CAKWZF010000112.1:0-1418 GCA_934865005.1 uncultured bacterium
CATATTTCTTGTTTGAATCGGTGGGCGGTAATCGGCGACCGTGAACGGTAGCTAGATATGAAGTCTTGGTAAGTTTCGAGACGTGTACTTTTTGAAAAAGAGCATTCTATCTGCTGTTTTGTGTTTCTGGATCGCATATTTGAAGGCATGTGATAAGGGCGGCGGACTGTCGCCTTGTATCTGCGGAAACTGTGCCCCGGAATTGCCACTCGGAATGGGACGTGCTTTCCGGATCGCCCTTCAAGCGGAAACTACATCCCAGATTTCGGCCTCAGAGTGGGATGCCGTTTCCAGATCGGGCCTCAAACGGAAATTGCATCCCGGAACGAGCCCTCAGAGCGGGATGAACTTTCCCAACGGGGCCGCATGCGGAAGCTGTGTCCCGGAATTGCCACTCGGAACGGGACGCGCTTTCCGGATGGGATGCTTGGCGGAAACTACGGCCCAGTTTTTGGCTCCAGAACGGGTACATTTTCCGAAACGGTCCACGTACGGTGGTGCACCGCCCCTTTTCGTGCGCCGCTTGTCGAATTACGTTATAGCTAGCTATATTATAGGAAGGTATAATATAGCTAGCTATAACGCAAAGGAAGGATGGCCCTATGTTTATCGGAAGAACAGTGGAAATGTCCGAGCTCAATCGACTGTATGGCACGGGCTCCTTTGAGATGCCTGTGATTTACGGCCGCCGTCGCGTGGGCAAAACGCGTCTTATCACAGAGTTTATCCAAGGCAAGAAGGCTATTTACTTTCAAGCTCGTCGTACCAATGCAGAGGCAAACCTGCATGGCTTTAGCCAGGCGATACTTGCGGGCTCCGTTGGTGTTGCTGGCGTGTCGTTTCGTAGTTTTGACGAGGCGTTCGATGCATTGGCTACCATGGCTCGCACGGAACGTTTGATTGTCGTGATCGACGAGTATCCTTATCTCGCCCAATCGAATCCCGAGATCAGCTCGTTGCTGCAAGACAAGATCGATCACTTGTACAAAGAGACCAAGCTTATGCTTATCCTGTGCGGGTCGTCGCTTTCGTTTATGGAAGAGCAGGTGTTGGGCTACGAGAGTCCGCTATACGGTAGGCGTACGGCCCAGTTTAAGATCATGCCGCTCGATTTTATGACGACCCTCGGCCTGTGGCAGAGCATGGGTCGCGAAGACGCTGCAGTTTGCTATGGCATGACGGGTGGCATTCCTGCATATATCGAGAAAGTCGATCCTGCCGCACCGCTCAAGGACAACATCAAACGTCTTTTTCTTACTCCTACGGGCTATCTCTTTGAGGAGCCGAGTAACCTGCTATTGCAGGAGTGCCGCAATCCCGAGCAATATGATGCGATCGTGCAAGCAATTGCTCAGGGGCGCTCGAAGATCTCGGAGATTGCGAGCTCTACGGGAATCCCTGCGAGCAACGTAAAGAGC
>CAKWZF010000112.1:1428-5363 GCA_934865005.1 uncultured bacterium
TATAAGCGCATTGAGAGACACTTATCGTATTAACTGGGTACGGTCTTTGAGCTTATATGCAGACAATACGTGTACGAACTCGCGCGGGCGGGCCAGCTTGATGTGGTTCCGGCAAGCGTTGGGCGCTGGTGGGGGACGGATAATCGCACGCATACGCAGGAAGAAATCGACTTGATTGTTGACGATGGCGAGGGCACTGCGCTGTTTGCGGAATGCAAATGGCGCAATGAACCGGTGGGCGAAGACGTGCTGCAAAAGCTCGTGCATCGAAGCGAGCTCTTTAGGCGGCAGCACAAAAGCTATGCGATCTTCTCGAAGCGAGGCTTTACGCAAGGATGTCAGGAAGCTGCGGCGAGCAGGGGAGATGCCAAGCTGATTTCGTTTGCCGAGATGTGCGAGCGGAGATAACCGAGCACGCTCTGATGTGATGCTCGGAATGGGTCGCGCTAAGGATGCCAAGCGTAAAACCTTCAATGAAAATGGCGTAAAAACTACATTGAAAGTAGCGTAAAAACTACATTGAAAGTAGCGTAAAATCAGCATTGAGAATGGCGTAATTTCGCATATCGCGTGATAGAGAGGGACGGCCGTCTATGGATGCACCAAAGAGATTGACCCAAAAGGGATATAGGCCCCGGCTCATAGAGGAGCGCCTCGACACCCTTATGCGGGCGTTTGGCTGTGTGGAGATCAACGGCCCCAAATGGTGCGGCAAGACCTGGACGGCGCTCTCTCGCTCGGCGAGCGTCTCCAGGCTCGATGAGCCTGCGCAGCGTGCGGCGGCAGAGGTCGACCCAAGCCTGGCGCTCATCGGCGATGCGCCACACCTGGTCGATGAATGGCAGGAGGTGCCCGAGGTTTGGGATGCCGCCCGGCGTTTCGTGGACGCGAGCGGCAACGAACGGGGGACACTTTTGCTCACGGGCTCGACCGCGCTCAAAAGCGAGGAGCGCAGCCATGTTCGTCATTCCGGCACGGGTAGGATCGCCCGTCTGTCAATGCGCCCCATGGCCCTGTGTGAGTCGGGCGACGGCGAGCCGCTCGTGTCACTGGCAAGCCTCTTTAAGGGCGAGGATTTTGCCCCTCAGCGTCGCGAGAGCACGGTGGATGACGTCGCCCGCTGGTGCTGCAGGGGCGGTTGGCCTGCAAATCTTGGGCTTTCGGAAGATCTTGCGCGAGAGACGGCAAGCCAGTACGTGCACTCGGTGCTCGACGTCAACGTGCTGGACGAGGGCATGTCGCCCGAGCTTGCACACGGCCTTTTGCGAGCTCTTGCCATGAACGAGAGCCAGGCTGTCACGTACAAGACGCTCGTAAAGGACGCCTCGTACGGTGAGGCGGGCCCCGACGAGAGGACCATCGCTGCGTACTTGGACCTCTTCAACAGGCTCAAGCTGACCGAGGACCTGTGCGGATGGGAGCCGCCCATGCGCTCGAAGGCCCGCGTTCGCGTGCGCCCCAAGCGCTACTTCTGTGACCCGTCACTTGCGGCGGCGTTGCTGGGGGCTACCCCTGAGCGGCTGCTTGGCGATATGCAAACGCTGGGGATGCTCTTTGAGAATCTCGTCCTGCGCGACGTGCGCGTGTTCCTTTCCACCTACGGCGGTGTCGACAACAGTGTCCATTATTTCCGAGATGAGAAGGGCCTTGAGGTCGATCTGATCGTTGAGCACGACGGGCGCTGGGGAGCCATCGAGGTCAAGCTGAGTGATGCGAAAGCAGACGATGGAGCGAGAAATCTCAAGGCGCTGGAGAGGAAAGTGCTCTCCAATCCTGCCGCCCAGAATGCCGCGCCGGCGTTTTTGGCGGTCGTGGTTGGAAAGGGGAGCATTGCCTACACACGCGACGACGGCGTGGCGGTGATTCCCATGGCGGCACTTGGGGCGTAGTGGTTTTGCGGGCGTGCCGTGCTTCCTTTACCGAAAATCCATTTGGTAAACCAGATGCTCGCGGATAGAATAAAGTTGACGGCAGCCCAAGGGTGATAGCTGGGCAGCGCCGTTGCTTGGTCAAGAGGTCAGTGCCTTAATGGCAGCGACTTGTTATGCTTCGAATGCTGCTTGAGTGCCTCGGAAAGTTCGATAAGCGCCGTGAAGAGCGAGACCAAAGCAACCAAGAGCTCTACGAGCTCTGATGGGCCCGGAATGACCGCTGATTCTAGTCACCGGGCCTAAATCTTTTTCATGCATTTGAATAGAGCGGGCGATTCTCTTGGGGCCGTCTGCATGGCGTGCGACCAGCGCATGGTATTGCGCCCCGCTTTCATGTCCGCACGAGCGCCTATCCTTACGGCAATGTAGCCGCCTATGTAGCAAGTGGCAGTTGACGGAGAAAGGCCCTAACCGTGTCAGCTGAAAAGACGCCGTGTATCTCGGCTATCGATACGACGAACTTTGCGCGCCAGATAGTGCTGGACTTTGAGTTTGCGCCGGTGCCAAAGCAGCGCCAACGCCGTGGACTGCGTAATGAGATTATCGAGGTCGGCGCCGTCAAGCTCGATTACCACGGCAACGTTATGGGCGAGTTCTCGCAGTTTGTACAGACGGATTTTACCGAAGGCGTTGCGTTTCCCGTCCGCGAGCTTACGGGGATATCAGCCGTGGACACCGCGATGGCCGATCCGCTCTATGTGGTGATCAGAAGGCTCAGTGATTGGATCGGTCGCTACTCCGCCCAGATAGTTTGCTGGAGCGGGACGGACCGTCGACAGCTTTTGACCGAGTGCCAGGCAAAGCACATCGACCTTTCCGCATTTCCTACGGACTGGGCCGACCTGCAGGCGTTTTACACCTCGATCATGGACGTGGGCAGCCACGGGTGCGTCTCGCTGGGCGACGCGGCAGCGTGGTTTGGCATCGAGTTCGACGAGTCGACGGGTCACGCCCACAGCGCCCTGGCCGATGCGCGCGTGACCGCCAAGCTGCTCAAGCAGATGATGGACGGGGACTATCGCGTGAGCCTGCGCGCCCAGGAGATCCGCCAGCGGTGGGGGATGGGCGAGCGACCCCAGACGCGCCTTTCTAGCAAGTGCCCCGAGCTGGGAGACCTGCTGCTGAAGCTGAAGGCGGAGGGGAGGTAGGAGGCGTTAGCTGTCTGTGTGGCGCGTGCCTGTTGCGTATCGCTACTCTTCCTGCTGCTTGGCAGGCAGGATGTAGACGTTCTCGGCGTCCACAGCGATTTGCGTGGGGCGGTTGTAGAGGGTGTCGATCTCCATTATGCTCTGCCTGAACGGCGCGACGTCGGGCGTCTTTGCCTGGTGGAGCTTCTCGATGAGTTTCTCGGATTGCTCGTCGTTGAACCTGCCGATGTCCTCTCCTGCACCCTCAAGCGCCTCGTCTATGGGCGTGAACTCGCCGATGGGCGTCGCCGCGATGGCGCGACCGAGCATCTTGCCCGCGGAGGCGATGCCGTCCAGAAGTGCCACGTCGATAGTGTCGGCGGCGCTCGTCTCGAGTGCGTCGTAACACTCGGTGTAGAGCTCGCGGTACGCAAGCGAGTCCGCTTCGATTTTTGCGGCAGTGTCTGCGAGCTTTGCAGGTTTGAAGTTCTGGGTGAGCATGGGCTCGAGGAACAGCGAGAACACGTGGATATAGGTGGCGAGCTGGTAGTCCTTGAGATAGTCGAGAACCTGGTCGAGACGCCTTTTCACGTCGTCTCGCACCTCGATGAACCCTTTCTTTTTCAGGTCCGCTTGTGCCTGCGAACGGAAGTGTTCCATGTCCTGCCCGGAGGCCTGTTTGATGTCGAGCACCTCCATATGGGCATTGGCCATGTAAACGGCTTTGTCGTAGTTGAGGCCGTAGCCGTTGAGGATGTCTGCGAGTGTCTTAAGGTTGCCGCGCATGTTGGCCTTGTCGCGCTGGCGCATATACTCGAACATTTCGTCGACGGAATCCTGGATGGAGTCGAGCTTCTGGTTAATTTGCGCGATCGCG
>CAKWZF010000113.1:0-5359 GCA_934865005.1 uncultured bacterium
CTCCGGAACGTCCTCGGACATGCAAAGAGGCTCCGCATCGCGCTTCGCGCTGCGGAGCCTCTTTGCGTCCTGCGGAATGTTCCGGAGAGAAACCCCGTCACGCCCCCGGATTCCCTGCGTTTACGGCCTTGAGGTCGGCGTGGGCGGAGATCGTGGCTGATGGGGATACGTGTCCCGGTCGCTGTTTCGCGGCTTTGCCGCGAAAGGCGCGTTACTTTGGGATGGGTGGGGAACGTGGTTGTTGCGGCAACTGATCTCCGCCACAAATTACCCTTGGCATACTTGCGCGAAAACCTGCTCGTGCTACACTTGCAATTGCTGTTTCAGGGCGGGGTGGAATTCCCCACTGGCGGTAAATCGGGCGGTGCCAAAGGGGTACCGTGGCGCAGGTGAGATGCCTGCGACCGAGCCGATGAGTCCGCGACCCGTGTGTGCGTTGGTTCGCGTGCCGGCTGAACTGGTGAGATCCCAGTACCAACGGTTAGAGTCCGGATGAAAGAGGCAGGTGATCTTATGTCTGAACAGTCGCAGCATATCCATTTTGAGAACACGAATAGGTGGAGCACCAAACAGCTCGTTACCATGGCGTTGATGTGCGCCTTGGGCGCCCTGTTTATGTATGTGCAGCTGCCCATCCTTCCTTCGGCGCCGTTTTTGACGTATGACCCGTCGCTGGTGCCAGCGATGGTGTGTGGATTTGCGTATGGTCCCAGCGCCGGTACCGCTGTTGCCGCCATGGCGATCGTTATCCATGCGCTCACCACGGGTGACTGGGTCGGCGCGCTTATGAACCTGGTTGCCACGCTGGGCTACATTCTGCCCGCGGCTATCGTCTACCAGAAGATGCATACCTATAAGGGTGCCGTGATTGGCCTGGTGCTCGGCGTCATTGCCGCTACGGCGCTGTCTATGGTCGCAAACCTTACCATTGGCGTATGGTTCTGGTATGGCTCGGTCGATGTGATCGCCCCGCTCATGATTCCTGCCGTGCTGCCGTTCAACCTTATCAAGACCGTGCTTAACTCGGTGTTGACGCTGGCGGTGTATAAAGCGGTCTCCAACCTCATCACGCCTAAAAAGGACCAGGTCAAAGGCCGCGCATGATTGAGTGTCGGGGCGTTTCCTTTAGCTATGACGGTGCCGTGTCGGCACTCGACGGTGTCGATCTGAACATCGAGGACGGTGAGTTTTTCTGCATCCTCGGTGGCAATGGGTCGGGCAAGTCGACGTTTGCCAAGCATCTGAATGCGCTGTTGCAATCCGATGCGGGCACGGTACGCATCAACGGCATGGATGCGTTCGACCCCGAGCTGGTCTACGACATTCGTTCGACCGTGGGCATGGTATTCCAGAATCCCGACGACCAGCTGGTGGCAACGCTTGTCGAAGATGACGTTGCGTTCGGTCCCGAAAACCTTGGCGTGCCATCGGCGCAAATTGCGCAGCGCGTACGCGAGGCGCTGAAGGGCGTGGGCCTGGTGGGCTTTGAGCGCCACGAGACCCATGCGCTTTCGGGCGGCCAAAAGCAGCGCGTGGCGCTTGCCGGCGTGCTCGCCATGGAACCGCGCGTGCTCATATTGGACGAGGCTTCCTCGATGCTCGATCCGCGTGGACGTAAGGGCCTCATGAAGGCTTGCCGCGCGTTGCACGCTCGCGGCATGACCATCGTGATGATTACGCACTTTATGGAAGAGGCCGCCGAGGCCGATCGTGTCGCGGTGTTTCGGGCGGGGCACGTTGCCATGCTCGGTACGCCCGAGGAAATTTTGACGCGGGCGGATGAGCTTGCGCAGCTCAACCTGGATATGCCGGAGTCGTGTCGTCTGGGCATGGCGCTTCGTACGAAGGGCGTGCCTGTTCATGCGCAGGTGCGCGAGGTGGATATGGTCGCTGAGATTGCGCAGGCTTATGCCGAGCGAAGTGGGGCAGACACCGCGGGACAGTCTTCCGCATCCCAGTTGGAAATCGCTGACGGCGCTGTTCCGGTAGACAACGAGGACAACGCGTCGGAGCCCGTCATCGAACTATCCCATGTTTCGTACAGTTATTCGCTCAGTCCGTGCGAGCGCCACCGCTGGCACAAGCGCTCGGCCACTGCGGGCAAATCGAACAAACAGGCTCTCTGGGGAAACGACCCAAGCAGCCCGTGGGCACTGCGCGATGTATCGCTGACGGTGCGTCGCGGCGAGTTCCTGGGCTTGGCAGGTCATACTGGTTCGGGTAAGTCGACGCTGGTCCAGCATCTCAACGGTTTGATTCGCCCCCAGGAGGGATCCGTTCGCGCGCTGGGGCTCGATCTGTCAAACAAGAAAGACGCCGCCGCGGTTAAGGCCAAGGTCGGCGTGGTGTTTCAATATCCTGAGCGTCAGCTGTTTGCCGAAACCGTGGCGCAGGACGTGGCGTTTGGTCCGCACAACCTTGGCTTGCCGCAAGATGAAGTCGACCGTCGTGTCGAGTCATCGCTCTCGCGCGTGGGCCTCGACCTTTCCACGGTCGGCGACAAGAGTCCCTTTGAGCTTTCGGGCGGTCAGCAACGGCGTGTGGCATTCGCCGGCGTGCTCGCCATGGAGCCCGAAGTCCTGGTGCTCGATGAACCCATGGCGGGGCTCGATCCGGCTGCGCGCAGGGATTTCCTAGGGCTCATCGGTCGACTCCATCGCGAGGGCCTGACCGTTGTCATGGTTTCGCACAGCATGGATGACCTGGCCAATTGCTGCGACCGTATCGTCGTAATGAACGAAGGTGCGGTGTTTGCCGAGGGAACCCCCGCGCAGGTGTTTGCGCATGCCGATGAGCTCAAGTCGATCGGCTTGGGCGTTCCCGCCGCCCAGCGTATGGCGCTGGCGCTTACGGAGGCGGGCGTGCCGCTGCGTCGCGGCGGGCTCTATACGGTTGAGTCGCTGGCAGACGAGTTGGTGGACCTGCTAATCGGTCGCTCGGGCGGTTCTTCTAACGTCTCGGACATTGCTAAATCCAAGACGGTCGCGCGAGAGGAGGGCTGCTGATGGAGGCGTTTTCGTTTGGCAGCTACTATCCCGGCGATAGTGCAATCCACCGCCTGGACCCGCGAACCAAGTTGCTCTTGGGCTTTGTGTTTCTGATCACGACGCTCACGGTCAGTGGCTTCCGCGGACTGGCCCCGGTCGCAATTTTCGTTGTGCTGACCTATGCCGTGTCTCGGGTGCCGGTTCGTCGCGTTCTGTCGTCGATGGCGCCGCTGCTGGCAATCGTCGTCGTGGTCGCGGTGCTCAACTTGTTTACCGATCAGAGTGGGCGCATCCTGTGGCAGCTCGGCTTTCTGCAGATAAGCGAGGGCTCACTGCGTTCTGCCGCCTTTATGGCGTGCCGCCTGACGTTGATGATGGCCGGTATGAGCGCCATTACACTCACCACGCCGACGCTCGACCTCACCGCGGGCTTTGAGCGCCTGCTCGCGCCGTTTGCGCGTGTGGGACTTCCTGCGCACGAGCTCGGCATGATCATGGGTATCGCGCTACGCTTTATGCCGCAGTTTGCCACTGAGATGAAGCAGACGGCCGATGCACAGGCAAGCCGCGGTGCGCGCGTGACGGGCGGTCCGCTCGGTGGCGTACGCATGCTCGGCAGTGTGGCGATCCCGCTGTTCACCGGCGTGTTCCGCCATGCCGAGACGCTTTCGGCCGCCATGGATGCGCGTTGCTATCACGGCGAACAGGGACGCACGCGTCTGCATGCACTTACGTTTGGCCGTGGCGATGCGTTGGCGGCGGTGGTGACGGCGTTGCTGCTCATCTGCGTCATCGTCATCAACCTTCAACTTGTTTAGGCGCGATTCGAGCGCAAGAAAAGGGTCCCTATGATCGACAACGACCGCACGGCTCAGCTTGAGCGCGCCTGTTCGTATCTCAGGCGCATTCCGGCGTGGTATCTGGCCACGACCGATGTAGCCGACGGGCATCAGCCTCGCGTGAGGCCGTTTTCGTTTGCCATGGTCGATGACGGTAAACTGTGGTTTTGTACGTCGCGCGACAAAGATGTGTGGGCGGAGCTGAGCGCGAATCCCAAGTTTGAGCTCTCGGGCTGGAAGCCGGGGGAATGTTGGATCGTATTGACCGGCGAAGCCGCACTTGAGGACGACGCAGTTGCGAGCGACAAGGTGCGTCAAGCGGGTTTTAAGCACATGGTGGGCATTGGCGAGGAACACGAGAGTGCCAACGACGGCCGCCTTGCTTTCTTTTCGGTCCGCAATATTGCCGCGCGCTTCTGTGATATCGACGGCAGCGAGGAGCGCCAGGAGCTCTAGCTCGCACAAACCAGGCTCCCAAACTAGCTAGTACAGGAGGAAACGTGGACGGATTGAATACGGTGCTGGAGTATCTGACGTCGGTGCCGGCGTGGTATCTGGCGACGAGTGTGGACGGGCAGCCGCATGTGCGTCCGTTCTCGTTTGCACAGATTCAGGACGGCAAGCTGTGGTTTGTGACGGCGCGCACCAAAGATGTGTGGCAGGAGCTGCTGCAAAACCAGCGCTTTGAGGCCACGAGTTGGTGGCCGGGCCATGGTTGGCTCATCTTGCGCGGGCGTGCCGGCTTGGATGACCGGGCTTTAGACGAAATGCGCGAAGCCGGGTGGAAGCATCTAGAGCACCTGGGCGAGCACTATGAGGGGCCTAACGACCCCACGCTCGTCTTCTTTAGCGTCGAGGATCCCGAGGCTTTTATCTGCAATCACGACGAATGGGTGCCGGTCGAGCTCTAGCCGGCTGGCTCATCCTAACAACTTGGTTTTCGCATGGGCGGGCCCCGTATTGCCCGGTGCCGTTAGGAGCGCCGGTCAATACGGGGCCCGCTCCATTTGTCAATTCCTTCAAGCGAATGTGTCGGGAATGTTTCAATGCATGAATATGCAAGCCATTTACGTATTCATGCATCTTTGGTGCTAAAGTTTCAAACCACTTCATAACGGCCGCTGCGAAATGCGCATCGGTGCATAAATCGCAGACAAGGAGTCTGATATGTCTTTGAAGGTTGGAATCGTCGGCGCGGCTGGATATGCCGGAGCCGAGCTCATTCGCCTCGTGCTCGGTCATCCCGAGTTTGAACTTGTCGCCATTACGTCCAACGCCGATGCCGGCCAGCCGTTGTCTGCGGTGTACCCGAGCTTCACCGGCGTAAGCGATCTTGTCTTCACGACGCATGATGCCCCCAAGCTCAAGAACTGTGACGCGGTATTTTTGGCCGTGCCGCACACGGCTGCCATGGCCCAGGTGCCCGCCCTACTTGCCGCGGGAGTCTCCTGCATTGACCTCTCGGCCGACTATCGCCTGAGCGATCCGGCCACCTTTGAGGCCTGGTATGCCGCCGAGCACACGAGCCCCGAG
>CAKWZF010000114.1:0-5248 GCA_934865005.1 uncultured bacterium
GGGCAGACGAGTGTGCGCAGCGATGTCTACGCACTTGGGGCCCTGTTGTTCTTTTGCTTGACGGGAGTCGACCCTAAACCAGGGCTCGACATGCGCGAGCAATGTGAGGCATGCGGCATTCCCACTCCACTTGCCGATGCCGTCTGCATGTCGATGGCGCTCGACCCGGCCAAGCGTTTTGCGAGCGCGGAAGCGTTGGGACGGGCGACGCGCGCGGCATACGATCTAAGTCGCCCCGTGCGGCCTCCTGCGCCTGTGCTTGTCCGTACTCCGGCCTCGGAGACGGTGTTGACGCCCCAAGGACTCCAGAACCCCACAGGGCTTCCTAGGCCTGCCGCCTCCACTGCATGCGGTCTGCTCTCTCGCGTTCCGGAGTCTCTGGGGCGCATTTGGAATACGCTCGTCTTCTTCTCGCTGCTTGTGTTCTTTGCCGGAAGTCACTTTGCCGTCTTTCACCCCACGGGAGCAAACCAAAGCTACCCGACGTGGCTTCTCATAATCGAGTATTTTTTCTTTGTCGATGGCCTTATGGTGCTTATGCATTTTGCGCTGTTCGACAAGCGTCGTCTTCGTCGGCGATTCGCGCTGCTCGACAGCTATCGCGGCAAGAAACTCGCGAAACTCTGGCTCAAGGCATTGGGTGTGCTGCTCCTATGCATGATCGTCATAGTCGCGGTTGCCAATGCGACCGGCGTCGTCGATACCTCCGCTACCTAAAAGAAAAGGGCCCCATTGGGGCCCTTTGCAGTCGCACTTAGATGCGGTTCATCTGAGCGGCGACTTTGTTGTACCAGTCCTGCCACGTGGGCGGGCAGTACTTTTTGGCTGCTGCCGGGGTAAGGGTGGAGCCGTAGTTGGCGCCCAGATAGGCAACGTGAGCGGAGATGCCCTCGCTCCAGCTGCCAAAGCTGCGCCAACCGCCGCCACGGGCACTCCAGCCCCAGGCGTTGTAAGAATTGGCGCAATAAGCACCCTTGGTGCTCTCGATGCAGGCGATGGCGGGGGACCAACGGGGGTCGACACCGGTATTCCAAGCGGCGACGGCAAAGTTATAGCCCTGGCCTGCCATGGGGGAGCCGGCGAGATAATTGTCGATGCGGCTCGTCCACTCATTAATGAACGAATCGTAATCGGAGCTACCGGTATTGGCGTTGTTCACCGTGGTGTCGATGGTGGTGTTGGTGTTGGTGGCCTGGCTGCTGGAATTGCTGCCGCTTACGCCCTCGCCCGAGAGCTTCTCGGCGGCAGCGGCCTTATCGGCCTCAAGCTTGGCAAGCTCGGCGGCATTTTCCTGCTCGGCTTTTGCCTGTGCCTCGCTGCGGAGCTGCTGGGCCTGTGCCAGCGCATCCTCGGCGTTTTTCTGCTCTGCCTCAAGCTGAGACTTGGCCTGCTGGAGCTCAGCCTTGTTCTGCTCGAGTTCGGTTTGCATGTTATTGAGCTGTTCGATCTCGTCGACGCTCGAGCTCGTGATCTGGTTGGTGTATTTGCAGGTCGTGATGAACTCACCCAGGCTCTGTGCGTTGACCAGGAAGCTCACGATGGGATTGGTGCCCTTCTGATACTTGTACAGATCGCGCATGGCGGAGCTTGCCTTGGCCTGCTGCTCGGGAAGCTTGGCCTCGATTTCCTCGATGCTTGCCTCATTGGAGTCAATCTGCTTTTGCAGGTCATCGAGTTTGGTGCGGGCGTCGTTGTAGGCGCTCGTGGCGGCTTCGATCTTCTGCTGGGCTGCGGAAAGCTGGTCCTGCGTTGCCTGCGAGGCGGCATACGCCGCAACGGGGGAGAGCATCGGCGTGGCCGTCAGCGCAACGGCGAGCACGGCGCTCGTGATGATACGAGCCGGCTTCGACGCAATGAACGCTGCGGTGCGATGATTCGAATGCTGCATCCAGTCCCTCTGCAATCAATCGTAGGTTATGGTTCGAACGGTATTCTACTACTGCTTTCGACCTCAACTTGAACCTTAAAGGTTCCAAAGGGTCAAGTTGAACTTGAGGCTTTGGCTTTGACCTGCAGTTATGATGAATTGTTGAGAAACCATAGAGTTCAACTTTAACGTTACAGAGCTCTGTTTGAGAGGAGTTTTGGGCTGTAAAAGCCATCTCAACGTGGGGTTTTATAACTACAGCGTGCCCTTCTGGCGAGCCTGCTCAATCTCTTCGAGGGCCTCGGCGGGGGTGAACGAACAGGTGGCGTCGCCGAGCTTGACTACCTGGATTTCGTCACCGGCGTTGGCCTCTCCGCCCTTTAGTACCACGCCGAAAACGCCCTCGTGGGGAAAGATGCAGTCGCCGGCGAGATAGTAGATAGCGCAGCGGGTGTGGCAGACCTTGCCGATCTGGCTGATCTCGACCAGAACGTCGTTGCCGATCTTGAGCTGTGTGCCCAGGGGGAGCGAAAGCAGGTTGATACCTTGTGTGGTGAAGTTCTCCCCAAAGTCGCCTTCGTGCACATCGAGCCCGCGATGCTGGGCAGTCTGGATTGATTCTGCGGCCAAAAACGAGACTTGGCGGTGCCAGTGCCCGGCGTGTGCATCGGAAGCGAGGCCAAACTGCTCAATGACGGTGTCGTGCCCATCGGAGACGGGTGACTTGCGTGTGCCTTTGTGCGCCGACGTGTTGATCGAAACGATGCGGGCGGGTCCTTCGTAGGCGTTGCTGGCGGTGCGTAGGGGAGCGGTCGTTTGAGAACGTTCCGCTAGCTCGCGTTTTGCAGCGTCAAGGATGGGGTTGTCGGTCAGATGTTCTTGGGGCACGCGTGCGCCTTTCGCTTTGAGGATGACAATATGTTGAATCCTACAACAACGGTAGGTTCATTGCCCGTTGTCGTACAGCGGTGAGGGCCGTCTTTGCTCGAGTCTGATCCTCCGATTGCCATAGATACGGTGGAACTTTGGGTGCTGGCGGTTTGGCACGCTAGAATGAATCGGTTGCACTAAGACCGCCCGTTGTGCGGGCAGTTCATGATAGGAAGTTTCCATGGCATTGCAATTTACAGAGCGCGAGTTCATTCCCGTGCTGCTCGGTGGCGACATCAACGCCTATTCGGTGGCGCGCGCCTTCTACGAAGAGTATCAGGTCAAGAGTCTGGTCTTTGGCAAGTATCAGACGGGCCCTGCGTATCGAAGCCAGATTATCGACTACACGCCCAATGTCGACATCGATACCATGCCCGTGATGCTCGAGACCGTCAACGGCATTGCCCAGGCGCATGCCGATAAGACGATCGTCCTGATGGGCTGCGGCGATAACTATGTTGCCCTGGTGGCCCAGGCAAAGGATGCCGATGAGCTGGCGGATAACATCGTTGCGCCCTATGCACCCTACAGCATGCTCGAGCAGTGCCAGAAGAAGGAGATCTTCTACGAGCTGTGCGAGAAGCATGGCGTGCCGTATCCGCACACCTTTACCTTTACTGCGCAGATGCTCAATGCGCAAGGCGAGGCGCCGGCCGAAGTGCTCGACCAGATCGACTTCCCGTTCCCGATGATCCTGAAGCCGTCCGACGGCATCATGTGGTGGCAACATGAGTTCGAGGGCCAGAAGAAGGCCTATGAGATTGCCGACCGCGCCGAGCTGGAACAGGTCATTCGCGATTCGTATGCCAGCGGCTACACCGACGACCTGATCTTGCAGGACCGCGTGCCCGGCAACGACGAGTACATGCGCGTGCTCACCAGCTATTCCGATCGCAACGGTAAGGTACGCATGATGTGCCTGGGCCACGTGCTGCTCGAGGAGCATCAGCCCCATGGCGTTGGCAACCATGCCTGTATCATCACCGAGCCCAATGACGAGCTTATGGGTGGCGTGCGCAAGCTGCTCGAGGACCTTCACTTTGTGGGCTATTCCAACTTTGACGTGAAGTATGACGAGCGCGATGGCTCGTTTAAGTTCTTCGACTTCAATACCCGTCAGGGCCGCAGCAACTACTATGTCACCAACAGCGGCTTTAACGTTGCCAAGTACGTGGTAGACGAGTATGTGTTCAACCGCCCGTTTGAGCCGGAGTTTGTGACGGCGCAGGACGAGGCGCTGTGGATGGTCGTCCCCATGGGTGTCGTCGACAAGTACGTCAAGGATCCCGAGCTGCGCGCTAAGGTGCATCGCCTGGACAAGGAAGGCAAGGGCGCCGACCCTTCGTTTATGAAGGGCGACTTTGTCTTTAACCGCTGGCTGCGCATGTGGCACACCAAGCTGCGCCACTTTAAGCTGTTCAAGACGTATTACAAGTAGATGAGCGCGGCGCCCGTCCGGTTTGCATCGGGCGGGCGCGGGTATGATACGCGCAATTGCGCAAGCGTCACCAAGGAGGCGGCGATGGAAAAGCTGGGAGTTATCGGCGGCATGGGCGCCGAGGCCACGTCGTATTACTACGACCAGGTGGTGCGTCATACGGCTGCTGCCTGCGATCAGGAACATATCGACATGGTGGTGCTCTCCAAGTCGACCATGCCCGACCGCACGTTGGCCATTAAGACCGGCGAGCATGCCAAGCTGCTGGCGACCATGAAAGAGTGTGCCCAGGCACTCGAGTCGCTGGGCTGTGCGCACATTGCCATTCCCTGCAACACGTCGCACTACTTCTACGACCAGATCCAGTCGTTTACGAAGGTGCCGATTATCCACATGCCGCGTGAGTCGGTGCGCTATGCTCTGGCCGGTGCGGTGATGGGGGAGTGCGAGTTCGACCCCAACCTGAGTATGCCGGCCGAGCCGGTGCACAAGATTGGCATCATGGGCACCGACGGAACCGTGGGTGCGGGCGTCTATGGGCGCGAATGCGAGGCTGTGGGCGTCGAGGTTGTCTACCCCAGCGAGAAGCGTCAGGCCGACGTGATGTCGCTCATCTACGGCGACGTCAAGGCCGGACGCGAGCCCGATATGGACAAGTTCGACCGCGTGATGTGGGAGTTCGCCCGCAGCGGCTGCGACCGCGTCATCCTGGCCTGCACGGAGCTTTCGGTGCTGCAGAAGTACCGCGAGATGCCCGAGATCACCCTCGACGCCATGGACGTCCTGGTGCGTGAATCCATCATTCGCAGCGGCGCCCCCTACCGCCAATAGCCCTCGACCTGCCAAAAGGGGACAGGTATATTTTGGTAGGTTTTTATCTGGGGAAACAGTAAAGGCCTCGGCTCGTTTGGTGCGAGCCGAGGCCTTTTGCATTAGGCGGTTGGTGCTGACGATGAGCTAGAACAGGAATCCCAGGATGATGAGGGCGGCGCTGATGGCGAGCACGGCGATAT
>CAKWZF010000115.1:0-5226 GCA_934865005.1 uncultured bacterium
ATGAGGTCATGCTCGAGCATGCCCGCGTCGGTGCGAACGGCATTCAGCACCCGGCGCAGCTGGGTCCCCAGATTACCCATGAGTTCGCTTCAAAGACGGGCAAGCCCTCTTTTGTGGTGAATCCTCCCGATACCGATGAGCTGTGCGACCTCGCACGTATGACGGGCATTAAGGGCGTGTATCGAAACGTGCACCTGCACGCCCTTAATCTTAAAGAGACCGCCATCCGCCATGCGGCAAAGCTCGGTCGCGCATACGACGAGTGCAACTTTATTGTCTGTCATATCGGCGGTGGCATTTCGATTTCTGCCCACCTTAAGGGCAAGATGGTCGACGGCAACGACATCGTTGGCGGCGAAGGTCCCATGGCGCCTACGCGCTGTGGCTCGGTCCCCGCGATCGAGGTCGCGAAGTATACGGCGGAGCATGGTCTCGACGTTGCCCGCGCCCATTGCATGAAGACCGGTGGCTTTGTCGATCTTTTGGGTACCTCCGATGCCATCGAGGTATGCGAACGTGCTGCAGCGGGCGATAAGGCCGCAGCTCGCGCCTGGGATGCAATGGTCTACCAAATCTGCAAGTGGATTGGCGAGATGGCTTGTGTGCTGAAGGGCGACGTCGACGGCATCTTGCTCGGAGGCGGCATGGTCCACAGCAAGGAGCTCGTTGCCTCGATTGAGGAATGCTGCTCTTGGATCGCCCCCGTGTCTGCCTATCCGGGTGAGTTTGAGCTCGAGGCTATGGCCGCTGGTGCCTGTCGCGTGCTCGATGGTGTTGAGGAAGCGCTCGTGTACAGCGGAGAACCCGTGTTCACCGGATTTAACGACTAATAGTGCTGTGTTTGGGGCGGCCGCTGGTGATGCCTGGCCGCTCCGACCCTTTTCTCTAGGTGTAAGGATGGATCATGGATAAAACCAAGATCAAGTACCTGGTGGGCATTTATGCTGCCGCCATGTGCATTATGGGCATGTTGGTGCCCGTCCCCATCGTGGCCTCTGTCGCGGCGGCGTTTCCCAACGAAAACATCGCTGCCGTCCAGATGATCATCGGCATCATCCCGTTGATGATGGCGCTGTCCGCCATGCTCGTCTCTTCACAGCTCGCCTCTCGCGTGTCCAAGAAGAAGACGACGCTTGTCGGTCACGTTATCGTGATGCTGGCAGGCGCCTCGGTGCTGGTGTTCCACGACTCACTCGGCCAGGTCTTAGCGGCTTCTGCTGTCATGGGCCTTGGTCTCGGCGCCGTGCAGAACTCGACCGACGCCTTGATCGCTGACTATTTCGGCGGAAAGCAGCGCTCGTTTGTCATGGGCATCTACTCCACTTTTGTTGCACTGGGCGGCATTATCTGGACGATGGTTTCCGGCATTTTGGGTTCTGCCGAGTGGTTCCACAGCTATGCGGCGTACTTCATCATGATCATTTTCATCGTGATCGAGGCTGTTTGCCTTCCCGAGGGTCATCTTGAGCCCAAGCGTAAGGTCAACGTGTTTGCCAATATGCCTAAAGAGGTCGCGATTATCACGCTCATGAGCTTTGTGTTCGTACTTACGTTCCAGCTCTTCAGCTCCAACGTTTCGCTGCTTGTTGTGGGTCGCGGCTTTGGCGGTACCGTAGAGGCCGGTCTTGCCTCTACCGTTATGACCGTTGCCGGTATTGCGGCTGGTCTTTTGGTCGGTCCGCTGTTTGCCAAGTTTAAGAACCTGGCTATGCCGATCGCGTGGGGCGTGACGCTCGTTGGCCTGGGCCTGACGCTGGTTGCGCCCGCCTTTATGGTGCTGTGCGTTGCGGGCTTTGTCGTTGCGCTGGGCAAGGAGACCTACGTGCCGCTGGAGGGCAATTTTGCCGCCGGCAACTCTGCCCCCGAGGGACGTGCGTTTAACCTCGCCATTGGCATGGCGGGCATCAACTTTGGCATGGCACTGTCTCCCATTGTGTTTGAGGCCGTGACGTCGCCGTTTGGTGCAACGATTGACCAGAAGTTCATTGCCGGCATGATCGTCTGTGCGGCTTGTGTCGTCTTTGGTGCCATTAAGTATCGCAAGCTCACCCCGGCCCAGCTTGCCGAGGCCGAGAAGATGGCGGCCAGCGGCGAGGCGGAGTAGCCGTTCAAGTAGTTGCTTTGCCGCACATCATGTTTTATCGGGGCCGCCGACATATGCCGGCGGCCCTCTTTTTATCAATGACTTTGAAAGGCTTACGGCTATGAAGCTCCCTGTCGGCCGCGTCATCGGCATTCTCAATGGCTTCTTTAACCCCTTGTTGCTCTGTGCATTTCTCCCCATAATCGAAGGGGCGCCCGGTTTGGACCTAACGAGCCCCACGGGCTTTTGGGGGCAACTCATCGTGGCCATGGTGATTGCCGAGGCTCTGAGCGCACTCCCGTCGTTCGGCAAAACGGTTGGTATGTGTCTGGACTTTTTTGGTTTTGAGCAGGGGAGCGCATCACACAAGGTCACCGGTACGGTCATCGGTGCCACGCTCCTTTTTATGGTAATCGGTTTTGGCGAGATTGCCTTCCAGGGAGGATTCGGAACGATTGGAGGCCGTACGTTCTTCGCGCGTTGGGCAGGCCTCGTCACAAAGGGATGGGCTTTTGTGGTTATCGCCGGCGTGCTGCTCGATCCTTTTACAGCGGCTCTCGGCCGCATGATAGCTCGCGAAGAGAAGAAATAGCTCCTCGCCTATCGAATGCCGGCGGACGGGGTGCCGGGGCTGTAGTCTTCCGAGCGTTTGCAGTCCCGTCGCTCCGTCCGCCGGCATTCGACCGCAACATGTTGGTCAAGCATAATCTTTTGGATTCTTTTGGCGTGAGCGGCTTGGTTTTGGTAGGATTTGTCAGCGGCTTGACTAAGGGGGTTTTATAACTGCCATGCAGGTAGCCGTGTTGGTAACGTTTTACCGACTTGCCAAGAACCCCTCATAATTAATGCGTCTGCAAAATGACTAATTGCTTTGACCTGCTGAAACACTATATGTTGTGTTTGACCTAAAAAAAGAATACAGGATATAGATGCCTCTTTGTCGTATGATAGATGGCGGACAGAGAACGAGGACCTTATTCGCCCCATTTGGATGGATCTTCGAGCCCCTTGATTGGCTGCGAGGATTGTCCGCATGAGGGCCTATGGTTTTCGAAAACACAGATTGCGCGACGGCGCCGCAAGACAGGGGCAAGCCCTGCCGGGCATCGTTTGGCTCTGAAGCGCAATACGATTTCGACGCGAAAGAGGCAAGAGGATGAAGATCATCAAGCGCAGCGGCACCGAGGTTGTCTTTGACATCGATAAGATTGTCAATGCCATCCGCGCCGCAAACTTGGAGGTCGAGGAGAGCTCTCGTCTTACCGACCGCCAGGTGGTTTACGCGGCACAAAACGTCGCCGAGGCATGCGAGAACGCGGGCCACACCGTGTCGGTCGAGGAGATTCAGGATCTGGTCGAGGACGAGATTATGCGTCTCGACTGCTACGAGGTCGCTCGCCATTACATCATCTATCGCTATGTTCAGAGCCTGAAGCGCCAGAAGAACACGACCGACGACAAGATTCTGTCGCTGATTGAGTGCAACAACGAAGAGGTCAAGCAGGAGAACTCCAACAAGAACCCGACCGTCAATTCCGTTCAGCGTGACTACATGGCCGGCGAGATCTCCAAGGACCTGACCCAGCGTGTGCTGCTGCCCCAGGAGATTGTGGATGCTCACAATGAGGGTCTGATTCACTTCCATGATTCGGACTACTTTGCCCAGCACATGCACAACTGCGACCTGGTGAACCTGGAGGATATGCTCCAGAACGGTACTGTTATTTCGGGCACGCTGATCGAGAAGCCGCTCAGCTTCTCCACTGCCTGCAACATCGCGACGCAGATCATCGCTCAGGTTGCTTCCTCCCAGTACGGTGGCCAGTCGATTTCGCTGACCCATCTTGCCCCGTTCGTCGAGGTGAGCCGTCAAAAGATTCGCGGCGAGGTCGCCCGCGAGCTCGAGGAGCTCGGCGTTTCCGCATCTCCCGAAAAGGTCCGCGAGGTTGTTGAGGACCGCCTGCGTGACGAGATCCGTCGCGGCGTTCAGACGATTCAGTATCAGGTCGTGACCCTTATGACCACGAATGGCCAGGCGCCGTTCGTGACGGTCTTTATGTATCTCAATGAGGCCCGTACGCCCCAGGAGAAGCATGACCTTGCCATGATTGTGGAGGAGACGCTTCGTCAGCGCTATGAGGGCGTTAAGAACGAAGCCGGCGTGTGGATCACCCCGGCGTTCCCCAAGCTCATCTACGTGCTCGAGGACGATAACGTTCACGAGGATTCCCCGTACTTCTACCTGACTCAGCTGGCTGCGAAGTGCACCGCCAAGCGCATGGTGCCCGACTACATCTCCGAGAAGAAGATGCGCGAGCTCAAGCTGTCGAAGGGCGAGACCGCGGGCAACGGCGACTGCTATACCTGCATGGGTTGCCGCAGCTTCCTGACGCCCGACCGCTCCGGTAACGGATTTAACAACGTGGCCAACGCGCTGAACTATGACCCGAACAAGCCCAAGTACTACGGTCGCTTTAACCAGGGCGTTGTGACTATCAACCTGCCCGATGTCGCGCTGAGCTCGCATCAGGACATGGATAAGTTCTGGAAGATCTTCGACGAGCGCCTTGAGCTGTGCCACCGCGCCCTGCTGTGCCGTCATGAGCGTCTGATGGGTACGCTTTCGGATGCCGCACCGATTCTTTGGCAGTACGGTGCCCTCGCCCGCCTGAAGAAGGGCGAGACGATCGACAAGTTGCTCGTGGGCGGTTACTCCACCATTAGTCTGGGTTATGCCGGCCTGTATGAGTGCGTTAAGTACATGACGGGCCACAGCCACACCGAGAAGGAGGGCACGCCCTTTGCCATGGCCGTCATGCAGCGCATGAACGACAAGTGCGCGGAGTGGAAGGCCGAAAGCGATATTGACTTCTCGCTGTACGGTACCCCGCTTGAGTCGACGACCTACAAGTTCGCCAAGTGCCTGCAGCGTCGTTTTGGCATCATCCCGGGCGTGACGGACAAGGGCTACATCACCAACAGCTACCACGTCCACGTGTCCGAGGAGATCGACGCATTCGACAAGCTCAAGTTCGAGGGTATGTTCCAGCAGCTTTCGCCGGGCGGTGCCATCTCCTACGTCGAGGTTCCCAACATGCAGGACAACCTCAAGGCTGTCATTCGCGTGATGCAGTACATCTACG
>CAKWZF010000116.1:0-5209 GCA_934865005.1 uncultured bacterium
GTCCCCGATGGCCCTCATGGCTGCTGGTATCCCCTGCGGTACTGAGGTCGAGGTCAAGTGCGACGGCGCCGACGAGGCCGAGGCTCTGGCTGCTGCCATCGAGCTCATCAAGAGCGGTCTTGGCGAGTAGAACTCAAACGGGTCGCATGTTGAACAACTAAGTTCATATTTGGGGGCGCAGTGACCTGTTGTAAGGTAGCTGCGCTCTTTTGTCATGGATATGGCAAAACGCTTTATCACATGACACGGAGAGAGGAATGGGAATGTATCAGGGAGTCAACGCTTCCGAGGGCATCGGTATCGGCACCGTCATGGTCGCCGTCGATCCCGACTTGACGTTTGAGCCGCACGAGGTTGCTGATTCGGCAGCAGAGAAGGAGCGCTATCAGTCCGCTCTTTCGGTCTTCTGCGAGAAGACCCAGGCTCAGGCCGACCACATGAAGGAGACGGTGGGCGAGGCCGAGGCCGAGATCATGAGCGGACACATTGTCCTGGCTCAGGACCCGGGCATGACCGACGCCATCAACGCCGCCATTGACGGGGGCACCTGCGCCGAGCAGGCGCTCATGGACACCTCGACCATGTTCGAGAACATGTTCCTGTCCATGGACGACGAGATGTTCCGTCTGCGCGCGGCCGACATCGCCGACATCCGCACCGGTATTCTGGCCGAGCTGCAGGGCAAGGAGGTCGTCGACCTCTCTGTCCTGCCCGAGAACACCGTCGTTGTCGTGCACGACCTCACGCCGTCCATGACCGCCACGATCGATAAGGCCCACGTTGCCGGTATCGTCACCGAGACCGGTGGCCGCACGTCGCACTCCGCGATCATCGCGCGCGCCCTTGAGATTCCGGCTGTCCTTTCGGTTTCCAACAGCTGCACCGCGCTGCGCAATGGTATGACCGTTGTCGTCGACGGCGGCAAGGGTATCGTTGAGGCCGATCCCGACGAGGAGACGCTCGCTGCCTACACCGCCAAGGCCGAGGCCTTCGCTGCCGAGAAGGCAGCCCTCGAGGCCTTCCGTGGCAAGCCGTCCGTGACTGCCGATGGCATCAAGAAGATCATCGCCTGCAACATCGGTAACCCCGATGACGTGCCCAACGCGCTCGATCACGACGCCGAGGCCATCGGTCTGTTCCGCTCCGAGTTCCTGTTCATGGACTCTGCTGAGCTTCCTTCCGAGGAGGAGCAGTTCAACGCCTACCGTAAGGTCGCCAGCGCGCTCAAGGGTGCTCCGGTCATCATCCGCACGCTCGATGTGGGTGGCGACAAGGAGATTCCGTATCTGCATATGGTCAAGGAAGACAACCCCTTCATGGGCTTCCGCGCCGTGCGTTACTGCTTGGGCAATCCCGACCAGTACAAGGTCCAGCTCCGTGCTCTGCTGCGCGCTAGCGCCTTCGGTGACGTCAAGATCATGATCCCGCTCGTCACCTGCGTCGAGGAGGTCTTGGCTGTCAAGGAGCTCGTCGAGCAGTGCAAGGCCGAGCTGACCGAAGAGGGTCGCAAGTTCAACGAGAACATCGAGGTCGGCATCATGGTCGAGACGCCCGCCGCTTCGCTGCTCGCAGACCGTCTGGCCGAGGTCGCCGACTTCTTCTCCATCGGCACCAACGACCTGATCGGCTACACCATGTGCGCCGACCGTGGCAACGACACCATCTCCAACCTGTACCAGGTGTACTATCCCGCCGTGCTCCGCTCGCTCAAGAACATCATCGAGAGCGGCGTGAAGGCCGGCATCATGGTCGGTATGTGCGGCGAGGCCGCTGCCGATCCGCTGCTCGAGCCGCTGCTGATCAGCTGGGGCCTGGAGGAGTTCTCGATGAGCGCTCCGTCGATCCTGCGCGCCCGCAAGACCATCAGCCAGTGGACCAAGGCCGAGTGCGACGAGCTCGCCGAGAAGGCGCTCGCCTGCAACACCGCCGCCGAGGTCAAGGCACTGCTCGAGTCCGCAGCTCGCTAATTTGGTATCAGAGGTAACCGCGTGGTTGGAATGGGCCGGCCACGCGGCCCTCACATATACAGGGGGTACTGTAAATGTTCTACACGCTAACCGCTAACCCGGCTGTCGACATGACGGTTTCGAGCTCTCCGCTCGAGCCCGACGAGAACGTCCGCACCGGCTCGGCCAGCTACACGGCTAACGGCAAGGGCCTCGACGTGTCCTTCGCCTTTAAGAAGATGGGCGTCGACACCGTCGCGCTCGGCTTCTTCGCCGGCTTCACGGGCAAGTTCATCGTCGAGGAGGTCATGAACCTGGGTTGCCTCTGCCGCCCGGTCTGGACCGACGGTATCACGCGCATTAACACCTACGTCAACGATGGCCAGCACGAGTACGGCATTCTGAACCCTGGTGCTCCGATCACGCCGCAGCACCAGGAGGAGCTCTACAACATCCTGGACACCGCGGGCGATCTCGAGTGCCTGATCGTCTCCGGCTCCGTGCCTCCCAAAGCTACGCCCGACTTCCTGGCTCAGGTCATGGAGCACGCTCAGGCCCGTGGCGCCGACGTCGTCCTGGACCTGTCCTCCGACAAGCTCAAGGAGCTCGCTCACAAGAAGCCGCTGCTCATCAAGCCGAACCATCACGAGATGAAGGCCATCTTCGGCGTGCCGGTCGACACCGACGACGAGGTTCGCGTTGCCATGAAGATGGCTCACGACGCTGGCGTTCAGAACGTGCTGCTCACCCGTGGTAGCCGCGGCGACGCTTACTTCTCCAACGGCGAGGACATCTGGTACGCCAAGCGTGAGTTCAACATCAAGCTGGTTTCTTCCGTCTGCGCCGGCGACTGCACCCTCGCTGCGTTCCTGCACAAGTGGTACAGGGATCGCGACAACGTCGAGGAGGCCATGAAGCTCGCTATGGCCACCGGCGCCAACGTTGCCGAGTCCGTCGGCATCGGTGACTTCGGTCACGTCGACGAGTACAGCAAGCGCGTTGCCGTCCGCAAGCTCGATCGTCAGTAATCGAACCGCGACATATTCGTGCGCATGTGGCGCCCCGGTTTGGCTGGGGCGCCTTTTTGTTCCGCCACGGGGGAGAGGTGTCCCGCCGTACTTCATCGCTTCCACACCGTTCACCGAGTTGTCCTAGCCTTTTACCGATGCGTGGAATATACTTTCATTAACACGTTGCTTCGTGAAAGGAACATTCATGATTTACACGCTCACTGCAAATCCCGCTATTGACTACAACATCGCCTGCGACGGTCTTGCTGCCAACACCGTCACGCGTACCCGCAACGCCGTCTACACGCCCAACGGCAAGGGCCTAAACGTCTCGTTTACGCTCGATCACTACGGCGTCGACACCACGATCCTGGGCTTTTTCGCCGGTTTCTCGGGCGAGTTTATCGTTAAGGGCGCCGAGGCCCTGGGCGTGCCCGTCAAACCCGTGTGGACCGACGGCATTACGCGCGTCAATGTGTTCCTCAACGCCGGCCCCGACACCGAGTACAACATGGTCAACGCCGGTGCCGCTATCAACGAGGCCAACGAGCAGGAGATGTTTGAGCTCATCGATTCGCTCGATGACATGACCTGCCTGGTCATCAGCGGCTCGCTGCCTCCCAACACTTCCGAGGGCTTCTTGGCCGAGGTCCTGCGCCGCGTCAAGGCCAAGGGGGCCGAGTTCGTCCTCGACATCTCGAGCCATCAGCTGGCAGACCTCATTGCCATGGAGCCGCTGCTGATCAAGCCCAATGACGACGAGCTGCTCGACATCTTTGGCATTAAGGTGAGCGGTGGCGACGATGAGTCCGTCAAGGGCGCTATGGCCGAGCTGCACGCTAAGGGCGCCAAGAACGTGCTGCTGACCCTCGGTGGCGCCGGTGCGTACTTCTCCAACGGCGAGCACATCTGGTTTGCCAATCGCACCTTCGATGTCAAGCTGCTGTCGACGGTGTGCGCCGGCGATTCCTCGCTCGCTGCCTTCCTGTCCGTATGGCACGACGCTCCCAAGCGCGTCGAGGACGCCCTGCGCCTGTCGATGGCCACCGGCGCCAACGTGGTCGAGTGCCCGGGCCTGGGCGACTTTGCCAAGGTGGACGAATACAAGAAGAACATCGAAGTTCGTCAGGTCTGCTAGCCGCATCGAAAAATCGCTGCCGAACACCCGCTTTGGATCTCCGAGGCGGGTGTTTTTTGTGCACTGAACGCATATGGCGTCTGCTGTCTCGTTTTATGGAATTGACGACGCGATTGCGTGTGCGCGCTTTCTTGTTTCTTGCTAGACTTCTTGAGAACCATCGATTTACGCTCACAAGTGCAGGAGGCCATAGGCATGTGCAATGTTTCGCTCAACGGTACTCAACCGTCCGATGCGTCCCTGCGCGTCCTGCGCGCGCTTGAGGCGGCTGGTCTTGAGGCTTGGTACGTGGGTGGTTGGGTGCGCGACGCCCTGATGGGGTGCCCCAGCCACGATGTTGATATGTGCTGTAGCGGCCTGTGGCAGGAGTCCAAAGCGGCGCTCGAGGCCGCCGGCATCGCGGTTGTGGAGTCGGGCATTAAATTTGGCGGAATCACGGCTATTTCCGATGGCGAGCGTATCGAGGTCACCACGTACCGTCTGGATGGCTTTTACACCGATGGTCGCCATCCCCAGAGTGTGGAACGTGCCGCCTCGCTCGAGGACGATCTGGCGCGCCGCGACTTTACCGTCAACGCCATGGCCTGGCATCCCGAGCGCGGGCTTGTCGACCGCTACGACGGCCAGGGTGACTTGGAGCGCAAGCTGATTCGCGCTGTCGGCGATCCCAAGCGTCGCTTTAACGAGGACGCCCTTCGCATGCTGCGTGCGGTACGCTTTGCCTGCCGCCTGGACTTTATGATTGAGCCCGAGACAAAGCGCGCGCTTGCTGAGTGTGCGCCGTTGCTCGATGCTGTGGCGCGCGAGCGTGTGGGTATTGAGCTCGAGGGCATTCTTTCGACCGGTCATGGGGGAGACGCGATGCTTCGCTATCCCGAGCTCATCTGTGCCTCTGTGCCCGAGTTGGCAGCGGGTCGCGGCTTTGATCAGCGAAGTGTCTATCATGCGTTTAACGTCTACGAGCATATCGCCCGTGTGCTGACGGTGGCGGGGGAGCTGGCGCTGTGTGACGGCGTCGCGCCCTCGTCGAGCCTGATGTGGGCGGCGTTTTTGCACGATGTGTCCAAGCCCGAGTGTTTCACGGTCGATCACGCCGGCAGCGGACACTTCTACGG
>CAKWZF010000117.1:0-5169 GCA_934865005.1 uncultured bacterium
AGTTCCGCACGCAAAGAAGGCCACTTAATGTGGCCTTCGTCTTGCGCAGGACTGTTCGAAATTTTGAGGAAGCACCCGCCCTGCCGGGACTCCCGGGTTCCCGTTTACGAGAGCGACGTTCTCAGCAACTCGTTGAAGAGCTTCGGGTTGCCCTTGCCGCGGCTCGCCTTCATGCACTGGCCCACCAAAAAGCCGATGACCTTCTGGTTGCCGTCACGATACTGCTGCGCCTGATCGGCACAGTTTGCCAGCACCTCGTCCACAATCGGCTGCAGCGCGCCGGCATCGCTCACCTGACGCATGCCGCGCTCGTCGACGATCTTGTTGGGGTCGTCGCCGGTCTGGGCCATGGCCTCAAAGACCTCGTGCGCTTGGTTGGAGCTGATGGCATCGGTCGCCAGCAGCTTGGCAAGGGCTGCCACCTGAGCCGGCGCAATGCCGGACTCGGCCAGCGATACGCCCGCGCCCTTAAGGTAGGCGATCATCTCGTTGACCAGCAGGTTTGCGACCGTCTGGGCCTCCTTGCCAGCCATACCGGCAGCGGCAGCCTCAAAGAAGTCGGCAAACTCGGGGTCGCCGGCAATCTGCTCGGCGTCGGCCGTCTTAATGCCAAAGTCGGCCTCAAAACGGACGCGCTTGGCATCGGGCAGCTCGGGGATCTCGCCACGGCAGCGGTCGATAAACTCGTCGTCCAGATCGAACGGCGCCAAGTCGGGATCGGGGAACAGACGATAGTCGTCGGCCGTCTCCTTCACACGCATGACCACGGTGCGCTTGCGGCTGGGCTCCCAGTGGCGGGTCTCCTGATAGATGATGCCGCCCTCCTCAAGCACCTCGGCCTGACGGCAGATCTCGTAGGCAAGGCCGTCGTGCAGGCTCTTAAACGAGTTGAGGTTCTTGAGCTCGGTCTTGGTGCCCAGCTTGGTCTCACCGCGACGACGCAGCGACACGTTGCCGTCGCAGCGCATGGAGCCCTTCTCCATGGAGCAGTCGGAAATGCCCAGCGTCACAAAGATGCGACGGAGCTTCTCCATAAACAGGCGAGCCTCCTCGGGCGTGCGCAGGTCGGGCTCGGTGACGAGCTCGATGAGCGGCGTGCCGCAGCGGTTGTAGTCGACGAGCGACTCGGCCGCAGCGGTAATGCGACCCTCGGCGCCGCCCACGTGGACCATCTTGGCAGCGTCCTCCTCCATGTGGATGCGCAGGATGCGGATGGGCACCGTGTAGGAACCGTCCTCGCGACGCTCGGGCATCTGCAGGTTGGACGCATCGTAGCTGGCCAGATGGCCGGCGCGCTGGTTGCCTTCGCGCATGGTCGACGTCATGGACGTGGACAGGCCCTCGGCGTTGGCCGAGGCGCTCGCCAGGCTCTGGGCCTCGGCCTCGCCAAACGCGCAGTCGGGGCGCTCGGCGGCACCGCGACCGGTCACGTCCAGATCCAGGTGACCGTACATGGCAAAAGCGATCGGACCCTGCGTAGTCTGGAAGTTCTTGGCCATATCGGGATAGAAGTAGTGCTTGCGGTAGAACATCGAGTGGCGCTGGATCTCGCAGTTGGTGGCAAGACCGGCCTTGACGATGCTCTCGATGGCGCGCTTGTTGGGCACCGGCAGGGCGCCGGGCAGGCCCAGGCACACCGGGCACACGTTGGCGTTGGGCTCGTCATCGTGGCTGAGCTTGCAGTTGCAGAACATCTTGGTATCGAGTGCGGTGAGCTCGGTATGGATCTCCAGGCCGATCACGGCCTCCCAATCCTGCAGGACTTCGGAAAGCTCCTTCATTACAGCTCGCCCCCCTTCCCGGCAAAATCGGGCGCGACGGAAAGCGCGGGCGCACCCGTAGCGGCATCGGCAAAGCCGCGCTCCAGGGCGCGGGCAAATGTGAGCAGCTGACGGTCCTTAAAGGCCGGACCAACCAGCTGGGCAGAAACGGGCAGCTGAGTATCCTCGCCCAGGCCCAGCGGCACCGAGACACCGCCGTTGCCGCAAATGTTGAGCGAGATGGTGTACAGGTCGGAGAGATACATCTGCGTGGGGTCGCTGATCTCGCCAAACTTAAAGGCCGTGCGCGGCGAGGCGGGCATGAGGATGGTGTCCACCTTGGCATACGCGGCGTCGTAGTCCTGCGTGATGAGCGTGCGGGCCTTTTGCGCGGCGTAGTAGTACTTGTCGTACACGCCCGAGCTCAGCAGATAGGCGCCGAGCATCTGACGGCGCTTGGCCTCGGCGCCAAAGCCGTGGGCGCGCGAAAGCGAGCTCTGGTCGGACAGGTTGGCGCAGCCCTCCTCCTGATAGCCGTAGCGAATGCCGTCGAAGCGAGCCAGGTTGGAGAACGCCTCGGCCGGGCCGATAACGTAGTAGGCGGCGATGGCGGCGTCCAAGTGCGGCAGGTCGACCTCGACCAGCTCGGCGCCCTGGTTCTGCAGCTCCTGGGCGGCGCGCTGAACAGCGGCCTTGACCTCGGGCGTCAGGCCCTCGGCCTCCATAAACGCGGGGATGATGCCCACGCGCTTGCCCTCGATGCTGTCGTTGAGATGCTCGGTAAAGTCGACGGCGCAATCCTGGCTGGTGCAGTCGTACGGATCGTGGCCCGCGCCGGTAAGCGCGTTCATGGCCAGCGCGACATCCTCGACCGTGCGGCCAAAGGGGCCCACCTGGTCGAGCGACGAGCCAAAGGCAACCACGCCGTAACGGCTCACGGCACCATACGTGGGCTTAAAGCCCACCACGCCGCACAGCGACGCCGGCTGGCGAATGGAGCCGCCGGTGTCCGAGCCCAGCGAGAGCGCGACCTCGCCCGCGGCGACGGCTGCAGCGGAGCCGCCCGAGGAGCCGCCGGGCACACGCTCGATATCCCAGGGGTTGTTGGTACGGTGAAAGGCCGAGCTTTCGGTAGAGCTGCCAAAGGCAAACTCGTCCATGTTGGCCTTGCCCATGGGCAGGCAGCCGGCATCGAGCATGCGCTGGACGCAAGTGGCGGTGTAGACGCTCTGGTAGTTCTCGAGCATGCGGGAAGCACAGGTAGTGCGCGTGCCCATAAGGTTCATGTTGTCCTTGATGGCCAGCGGCACGCCCGCGAGTGGGGGCAGCGGCTTGCCTGCGGCACGGTCGGCATCCACGCGCGCAGCGGCCTCGAGCGCGAGCTCGGGCGCCACCTGCAGAAATGCCTGGACCCCGCCCTCGCGCGCCTCGATAGCGGCAAGGGAGGCCTGGGCCACCTCGGTAGCGGTAAAGTCGCCGGCGGCAACGCCCGCGGCAATCTGGGCGGCGGTAAGGGAATCGAAGCTTAGCGCCATTACTCGCTCTCCCCCTCTCCCAAAATGGACGGCACGCGGAAGTAGCGGTCGCGCGCGCTGCCGGCGTTTTCGAGCGCGACGTCGAGCGGCAGGTCGCGCTCGGGCTCGCGCAGGTCGTCGCCCATCACGTTGGACAGGCTTCCGATGGGATGGAACGTGGGATCCACGTCGGGCAAGTCATATTGCAAGACGGGCTCGAGCATCTGGACGGCGTCGTTCATATAGGACGTCATCTGGGTGAGCTCGTCATCGGTCAGTGCGATCTTTGCGTACTCGGCGATGCCGCGCACGTCTTTCTCGCTGAGTGCCATAGGCGCTCCCTTCCGCATAACAGTTAAACCGTTCCAGTATACAGGGCAACGCCGGCTTGGAGCAGGCGCTTTACCCAAATGCAGCGAAAACGTAACGAGGGCGGCGGGCTGGCAGGCGAAGGGCTGGCGGTTCTGCAACGAAACCGCACCGTGCATAGCGAAAACCGTCTCGACCGCAGCGAAAACCGCGCCGCCCACAGCGAAGACCGTCGCGTCCGCAGCAAAAAGCATCACAACATTCGACGTTTTTCGCCAAAATCGCGATTTTCATCGAATGTTGTGATGGTTTGGAAGTCTCGACCACCACAAAGGTGCCTGTCCCCTTTGTGGCTGTTCTGGAGAATGTCCTATGCCGAGGCCTTGGCCTTGCGGCGCTTGCGGACCGCGTGGACCACGATGTCCAGCAGCAACAGCACAATGGCTACGACCACTATGAGCACGGCAAACTCGCGCTTGCCCCAGTGGCGGCCGGCCAGCGACTTTTGCTTGTCGACGTCCTTCTTGTTGTACTTGGTGCGCACGCAATGCACCAGCAGGCGATGGTCGTTCACGCCGTAGGGCGTGCAGGTGACGAGCGTCACCTTGTCGGCGCCGGGCTCGATGGTCAGCGACTCCATCTCCTCGGGCAGCACCACCTCGGAGTCCACCATCTTGTAGGCGAGCGTCTTGTTCATGGTGTGCAGCAGCACCAGGTCGCCGGGCTCCAGCGAGTGGATGTCGTCGAACATGCTCAGGTTGCGCATGCCCGAGTGCGCGGTGAGCACGCAATGCGTCGAGGTGCCGCCCACCGGCAGGCTCGTGCCCTCCAGGTGGCCGACGCCCGCCATAAGGACTTCCTCGCTCGTGCCGTGATAGATAGGCATGCTCACGTCGATGGAGGGGATCTCGACCCAGCTCATCATGGGGTCGCGGTCAAAGATGAGCTGCTGGGCGTAGGGCTCGATCTGGTCGGCGGGAAGCTCGGTGGCCTCGCCCGCCAGCTGCTCGTTAAAGGAGCGCGCCTGGAGCAGGATGTGCTCGCGCTCCTCGGCAGACAGCGCGTCCACGGTGCTGGACACCGTGCTGATCTGGTTAAACACGCCCGAGGCCTCGAGCCGGTCCAAGATCCACGGCCAGGTCATAAGGCCCACGCCAATAAGGATGATGACGATAGTGATGAGCCGGTCGGCCCAGCGCGGCAGCCGCTTGCGACGGCGTTTGGGCTTTTGTTGAGGTTTGGGCTGAGGGCTTGAGCCACCGCCGGCCGCGGCGTTATTGCTCTTCATATGTTTGGCACCCTGCACCATCGCCGGTCACTCCTCTACAGCTCAGGTTGTCTAAACAAATAATAGCCGATTAGCGAGCTCATGCGCCGGACAACGCAGCTAGACTGCACCGTCCAGTCGAGGATAAGCCGGATAAGCCAGCATTTGAGTTTTCAAAATGTCCCGGATCAGCGGGGCGATTCGGGATACAATATCAATAGAAAACGACGCACCCCGCGTAAGTGTACGAGAGCGCGGGCGGCCTAGTTTTAAGCTTTTGTTAATTGCCCGGGAACAGACCCCCGGGCATTAATATTTG
>CAKWZF010000118.1:0-363 GCA_934865005.1 uncultured bacterium
CACACGGTCTGCAGTACGCCATCTCCATCCTTGTCGGTCTGTGCTTTACCGCTCTTTGGGTTGTGGTCTTCCGTTTCCTGATCGTCAAGTTCGACTTTAAGACCCCCGGTCGCGAGGATGACGATGTTGAGGTCGAGCTCAAGTCCAAGGCCGACTACAAGCAAAAGCAGAGCGGTGCTGCTGCTGGCAAATCGGTCGCCCAGAGTAAAGATGATGAGCGCTTGGTGCTTGCCGAGAACATCCTCGATCTGCTCGGTGGCACGGATAACATCATCGATGTAACTAACTGCGCTACCCGTCTGCGCGTTAACGTCAAGGACAAGAGCGTCGTTGCACCCGAGGCTTCCTTCAAGGCGATCGGTA
>CAKWZF010000118.1:373-4543 GCA_934865005.1 uncultured bacterium
CAGTCAATCCAGGTCATCGTCGGCCTTAGCGTCCCGCAGGTTCGCGAGAAGTTCGAGAGTCTTCTGAAGTTCGAGAGTCTTCTGTAAACCATCGTCCATCGAAACAATCGGCCTTGCAGAGCCGGTATGCACTGCAAGGCCGATTCTAGAGATAAAAAACTCCACTTCTAGGTAACAATTCCAAACCGTGCAGGCCGCGTACGGGGATGGATTGAGCAAGCGGCCAGAATGAGGAGGACATCATGTCCAAGAAAAACTATGCCGTGACCATTGCCGGCGGTGGCTCTACCTTCACCCCGGGCATCGCTCTGATGCTGCTTGAGGAGCGTGACCGCTTCCCGGTCAACAAGGTGACCTTCTACGACAACAACGCCGAGCGCCAGGAGATCGTGGCAAAGGCCTGCGAGATCTATTTCCACGAGAACGCCCCCGAGGTTGAGTTTAGCTACACCACCGACCCCGAGACCGCATTCACCGGGACCGACTTCGTGCTTGCCCACATCCGCGTCGGCCTGTACGCCATGCGTGAGCTCGACGAGAAGATTCCTCTCAAGTACGGCTGCGTTGGCCAAGAGACCTGCGGTGCCGGCGGTATCGCCTACGGCATGCGCTCCATCGGTGGTGTCATCGAGATCCTCGACTACATGGAGAAGTACAGCCCCAACGCCTGGATGCTCAACTACTCCAACCCCGCGGCCATCGTCGCCGAGGCCTGCCGCGTGCTGCGCCCCAACAGCCGCATCATCAACATCTGCGACATGCCTATCGACCTTATGGATAAGATGAGCCGTATGTGCGGCATCAAGGATCGTCGCGAGCTGCAGTATAGCTACTACGGCCTCAACCACTTTGGTTGGTGGAGCAAAATCTACGACAAGGACGGCAACGACCTCATGCCGCAGATTAAGGAGCACATGGCTAAGAACGGCTACCTGGACGGCATCGAGCACGAGGCCGGTAAGGAGCAGCATGTCGAGGAGAGCTGGATTCACACCTTCGGCAAGGCCAAGGATGTCTATGCTGTCGATCCCGAGACGATTCCCAATACCTACCTCAAGTATTACCTGTACCCGGACTATGTCGTCGAGACGTCTGACCCCAACTACACTCGCGCCAATGAGGTTATGGACGGCCGCGAGAAGAAGGTCTTTGGCGCTTGCCGCGACATCATCGCCAAGGGTACTGCCAAGGACGGCGGCTTTGAGCCGGATGTACATGCCAACTACATCGTCGACCTTGCCTGCGCACTGGCCGAGAACACGCTCGAGCGCTTCCTGCTGATCGTCCCCAACGATGGCGCTGTGCCCAACTTCGACCCGACGGCCATGGTCGAGGTGCCTTGCATCGTCGGCTCCAACGGCTTTGAGAAGATTTGCCAGGGCCCGATTCCGCAGTTCCAGAGGGGCCTGATGGAGCAGCAGGTTTCCGTCGAGAAGCTCGTTGTCCAGGCTTGGGTCGAGGGCAGCTACCAGAAGCTCTGGCAGGCACTCACGCTCTCCAAGACCATTCCTTCGGCGAGCGTTGCCAAGCAGATTCTGGACGAGCTCATCGAGGCCAACAAGGATTTCTGGCCCGAGCTTAAGTAAGGACTGCTGTCTCGAACTCTCACGCATCTCTGCTTCATTTGCGCCGCCGCGGTGTCCGGATTCGCCCGGATGCTGCGGCGGCGCTATACTTATACGGTTTGAAGTACCTGTACCAAAAGGAGCTGTCGTGTCCCTTTCCATCGGTATCGTGGGCCTGCCCAACGTGGGCAAGTCGACGCTGTTCACCGCGCTTACCAAAAAGACCGGCCTTGCCGCCAACTACCCGTTCGCCACGATCGACCCCAACGTGGGTATCGTCGATGTGCCCGATAGCCGCCTGCAAAAGCTTGCCGACATCGTCAACCCGGGCCGCATTGTGCCGGCGACGGTCGAGTTTGTCGACATCGCGGGCCTGGTGAAGGGTGCCAACGAGGGCGAGGGCCTGGGCAACCAGTTCTTGGCAAACATCCGCGAGACCGACGCCATCTGTGAGGTCGTACGCTACTTTAAGGACCCCAACGTCATGCGTGAGGTGGGCCGCACGGGCGAGTTCGTCGATCCCGCCGGCGATGCCGACACCATCATGACTGAGCTTATCCTGGCCGACATGGGCACGCTCGAGAAGCAGCTGCCCAAGCTCGAGAAGGAGGCCAAGCGCGACAAGGAGCTCATGCCCAAGTTCGAGGTGGCCAAGCGCCTGCTTGCCTGGCTCAACGAGGGCAAGCGCGCCGCATCCATGGAGATGACCGACGAGGAGCGTGCCGCCGCCAAGGGCCTGTTCCTGCTCACTATGAAGCCCATCCTGTATGTGGCCAACGTGGACGAGGATATGCTCAACGACGATCTGGCGCCCATCGACGGCGTCAAGCCGCTGCCTATCTGCGCCAAGATCGAGGCCGAGCTTTCCGAGCTCGATCCCGAGGACGCCGCCGACTACCTGGAAAGCTTGGGCCTGGAGCAGCCCGGTCTGGACGTGCTCGCGCAGGCAGCCTACAAGCTGCTCGGCCTGCAGTCGTTCTTTACGGCCGGCGAGATGGAGGTCAAGGCCTGGACGGTTCGTCAGGGCGCGACCGCCCCGCAGGCCGCCGGTGTCATCCACACCGACTTTGAGCGCGGCTTTATTAAGGCCGAGGTCATTGGCTACGACGACTACATCGAGCTCGGCGGCGAGCAGGGCGCTAAGGCTGCCGGCAAGCTGCGCATTGAGGGCAAGGACTATGTCATGGCCGATGGCGACGTCGTGCACTTCCGCTTTAACGTGTAAGGGCGACGCGCATGTTTAAATATGGCAAAAAAGCCGGCTACATGGGCATCGCGCTGCTGGTGCTCGCGGTGATTCCGCTGGTGGTTGCAGCGTTTGTTATCCCCAACATTGGTCCCGAGGTGGCAACAAAGTTTAACGCAGCAGGCGAGGTGACGCGTTGGGGCAAGAGCTACGAGCTGCTGGCGCTGCCGGTGCTCAACCTGCTGCTCGGCGTGGCGACGTATTTTACCGCCGGTCGTCAAGCAAAGAACAATGATGACTCCGCCGCCATGGCGCGCATCGTGTGCGAGCGCTACCTGCGCAACGGTTGCATCACGGGTGTGTTCCTCAACGTGATCAACGTTTACTTTATGTACTCGGCGATTACCGGAACGGGCTTTGGTTTTGGTTTCTAGCTTGTCCTTTTAGGCAACGAGCCTGCACGCATATTCAATGGCTGCTGCGAGGCCGCCGCTCGATCGTGGTTGAAAGACTACATCGGCGGCGGCTTCGTTTTCGTATCCGGCGCCGCGAAGGGCGAGTGCTATGCCGGCTTCTAAAAGGAGCGGCAGGCCGCGTTGGCTGGTTGCGATTACGGCAACCTGATTGAGCGAGCAGCCGTGCGTTTGGCATTGAATGGCAAGTTCACCTTGCGCCGGGCAAGGGACCAGAACGGCGACGACGCGACTTGATAGCAATGCAAATGCTGTGCGCTCATCGGGCGAAAGGCATTCTGCTTCAACGACGACGAGCTTGGGCGGTGCGCTGTTTGTGCGAAGCGTGGCTCGGTGCATGCGGACCGAAGAACCCGACATAGAAAACTCCTGTGTATTCGGGAAAACGTAAACTATAGTTTACGTTTATGTTCGGCTCCATTTCAAACTCGGCTGCATGGACGAACGTGCGAAACAGATTCTTGGCAGGCGGGTCGAAGAGACACGCAGGGACCTTGGTATCTCCAAGGTTGATTTTTGTGTGGCGACAGGAATCAGCCGACCCTACCTCGACCGAATCGAAGATGGGACGGCAAATTTCACGCTCAAGGTTCTATTTAAGATCGCGCCCGCACTCGGCATGACGGTGTCAGAGCTTCTCGAGGGTATCGGATAGGGCGTTCCCCCGCTGTATTTGACGCTCTTTGGGCGGGTCCCCTGGTTGCGATGTGCAAAATCGCGAGTATTCAGCACCAGTTTGGCCGTAGATGGTAGCTCGAGCGGCTGGCTTTGCCTTTTTGGCAGTAGTTAATCCACATACTAAATAAAAATGAGGAATAAATATTTACTAGACGGAACCCTCGTCCTAAAAGTTCGTCTAACAATCGGTCGATTCTATGCCTCCGGCGGAGAAATTGCAGAATACTCCGATTTTTGCACGGCCCGAGGGGGACTACCTGTCGTTTTA
>CAKWZF010000119.1:0-4481 GCA_934865005.1 uncultured bacterium
CGAGAACATCAAGCAAGCCTTCGACCTCGCACGCGAGCAGGGCCTCGAATATCACTTTGACATCAAGGGCGACGACGCCTCCATCCACCCCAATACCGTCGACATCGACATGGTCGACGACACGGGCGCCACGGCACAGGTCCGCGGCGAGAGCCTGGGCGGCGGCAAGATGCGCATCAGCCGCATTAACGGCGTCGGCGTCGACATCTCGGGCATGTATTCCACGCTCTTCGTGGCGCATCAAGACGTCCCCGGCGTGCTCGCCGCGCTCACGAACCTGCTCGCCTACGCGCATGTGAACATCGCCTTTTGCCGCACCTACCGAACCGAGGTGGGCGGCCAGGCCTACTCCGTGTTTGAAACCGATGGCACCCCCGACGACACCGTCGTCCCCATGCTGCGCAAGCTCGACAATGTCGATTACGCCACCTTCATTGAGCTTCCCGGTTCGGCCTCATCGCTCTCCCCCGGCGTCTCGGCCAAGGAAATCTTCGACGACGGCGAGCAGCTGCTTGACGCCTGCGGCGAACTGGGCCTCAACATCGGCGCCGTCATGGCCGTGCGCGAGGCACGCCTGACCGGCGAGCAACACGCCGTCGTTTCCATGCGACGTGTGCTCGAGGTCATGAAAGACGAGACCACGGCCCCCATCGCCAATCCGCAGCGTTCGCTCGGCGGGCTTATCGGCGGCGAGGCCAAGCTTGTCGAAGCCACCGGCCGCAACGATTTGAGTGCAAGCCTGATGGGCCCCGTTCAGACCGACGCCGTGGCCCGCGCGATGGCCGTGCTTGAGCGCTCCGCCACGATGGGAGTGATCGTCGCCGCCCCCACGGCAGGCTCCGCGGGTGTCGTGCCCGGCTGCGTGTTGGCGCTCGCCGATCGCCTGCAGCTCGACGACGAGCAAGTCATGGACGCGCTCTACTGCGCAGCCGCCATCGGCCTCAACCTCACCACGAGTGCCTGCGTCGCCGGCGCCGAGGGCGGATGCCAGGCCGAGGTGGGAAGCGCCGCCGCCATGGCAGCCGCCGCGCTGGTGCAGATGCTCGGCGGCACGCCCGAACAGGCGCTCGACGCCAGCTCCATCGCGCTGAGTAACCTGCTGGGCCTCGTTTGTGACCCCGTCGGTGGCCTCGTGGAGGTGCCCTGCCAAAACCGCAACGCCATCGGCGTGGCAGCGGCCTTTAGCTCGGCACAACTCGCCCTCGCAGGCATTAAGAGCCTGGTGCCGTTTGACCAGATGGCACATGTCATGCTCTCGGTGGGTCACGCGTTGCCGGCCACACTGCGAGAGACGGCAAAGGGCGGCATCGCGCAGGCTCCGGCCGCACTTTCGGCCTGTGCAAAATGCGGTGTGTGCGGATAGCGACAAAGAACGACTCAAAGGTGGGACAAATGTCCCACCTCTTTTGAATGCCACCGTTTCCGTACCACAAACAGCAGGGCAATCGCTATAATGCAAGCCCAGTAAAAACACGATGAACCGCAAGGCGAAAATCGAAGGATATGCATACGATGTCGCAAAACGATCGAACTCAACTGATTCCCGATCCGCAGCAGCCGAGCAGGCACGCCGGCGGCGTTCAGTCGCCGCGTCCTATCGCGCCGAGCCACGGTCAGCAGCGTGGTGCGGCAAACGCTTCCCAACGCCCGAACCAACAGCGACAGCAGCGTCAACAACGTCAGCAGCACCAGGCAAACGGCAATGCGCCCAAGCAGCCCCCCACGCACGCTCGAGGCGATCGCGGCCCCGCGCGCAAGCCCGCCGGCAACAATAAGTCGGGCAAAAAGACAACGCTCTTTGTCGTCCTTGGTCTAATCGTCATTGTCTATATCGTAGGCGTCGTAGCGTTTTCGCAGGTAGCCTACCCCAACACCACCATCGCCGGCGTAGACGTCTCGTTCTCCAACGCTTCGTCTGCCGCCACCAAGGTCAACTCGGCATGGAAGCACTATAAGCTCACCGTGACAGGAGATGACTTTAGCTGGACCTATCAGCCCGAGTCCGATGAACCCATCGTCGACGGTGAAGCTGCTGCAAAAGAAATCATCAACCACAACGAAGCCTTTATTTGGCCGGTCCGCCTTGTGGAATCCTTAAGCGGCAAGACCAAAACAACCGCTACCTCCAACGAAGTCGATCTTGATCAAGACGTCGACCTGTCCATGCTCTCCGACACCTTTGACCAAAAGAAGTTTGAGGAGGACCTGGGCGCCGCTATCGACGAGTTTAACGAGGGCCGTTCGGGCACGTTCGAGGCCAATAGCTCCTATGACGAGCAGGCCGGCAAGTTTACCGTCGAGAAGGCGCGCTCCAACGAAATAATCAACCGCGAGCATGTCATTAAGTATGCCGAGCTCGAGCTTTCCTCGCTGGCCGAGACCGTAGATCTTTCCAAGCTCGGCAACGATGCCTATGAACCGCTCAATGGAACGCTGACCGATGATCAGATTCAGGCCGCATGCGATGCCGCCAACAACTTCCTGGGCGTCAACGTGACCCTCAAGCTCAACGGCGAGGATGCCGGCAAGGTTGATGGCAGCTCCGTATTGCAGTGGATCAGCTTTGCCGATCCCGCCAACCCAACGCTCGATACGTCGCAGATCAGCAACTGGGCAGCCGAACTCGCCAACGGCTTTAATACCGTGGGCTCCACTCGCTGGTGGACACGCGCCGATGGCAAGCAGTGCGCCGTCGAAGGCGGCGACTTTGGTTGGTCCATCGACAGCAGCTCGCTCGCCAAGCAGGTCGAGGACGCCATTAACAACAAGCAGACCGGCGAAATCGAGATCAAGTACTCCCAGAAGGCCGACACCTTTACCGCAAAGGGAGAGCCCGACTGGAAGGCGTATATCGACGTCGACTTGTCCGAACAGCACGCGCGCTACTATGACGAGAGCGGAAATATCGTTTGGGAGGCCAACTTTATTTCCGGCAAACCGGGCGAGGACGCCACGCCCGAGGGCGTCTGGCAGATCAACAGCAACGACGGCGGCAGCACCCTGATCGGAGCCAAGGACCCCGAGACCGGTAAGCCCAAATACGAAAGCCCGGTGAGCTACTGGATGCCGTTCGAGGGCAATATGATCGGCTTCCACGATGCCACCTGGCAAAACGACAAGAGCTTCGATAACGCCGAGTCGTACAAATGGTGCGGCAGCCACGGCTGCATCAACCTGCGTCTGGCAGACGCCAAGGCACTTCACGACTGCATCAAAGTCGGCCTGTGCGTGGTTGTCCATTCGTAGTGCAACGCGCGCATTCCTACAACCTGGAACCGCAGCGACCAATCTTACAGTTCCGAAAGAAACCGTCCTATGCGCCCGCCCCAACCGGTGGGCGCATATAATTATCGAGGTTCTTTCTATAAAGGAGACGCTATGCCGAATGTCCCCACGATCACCCCGGGCCCAGATGATACCGAGCGCACGCCCGAAGGTGCCACCGAAACGATTCCTCTGATTACAAACGTACATGCCGACAAGCAGAGCGAACGCGCGAACGATACGGCCGAGATTTCCGATGAAGAGGCGTATGCCAAGCTCAAGGCAAAACGTGCCGAACGTCGACGCAAAAAGCTGATTCGACGCGGTATTGCCGCCGGCGTCATAGGTGCCATCGCGCTCATTGCCATTGTCGCAACCCTGGTTATCAATGCGCAGCCACAGGGCGCTAGCAGGCCTGTGACCGACATGGTGACCGAGGGCACGTTTACCACAACGGTCGAGGCGAAAGGCCAGCTCAAACCCATTTCGTCCTCAGTGGTCTCCCCTTCTGTCGACGGTACGGTCGATTCGATCAACGTGCAGGCGGGCCAATCCGTCAAAGAGGGCGACGTGCTTATGACCATTAAAAACGACGAGCTAGATCGCAACGTTGCCGAGGCGCAGCGTGCAGTTGCAGCCACTCAAGAAGACCTCACCAACGCACAGAAAGCCGCAGCAACCGCGCAGGCCACCCCAACGACGGACGTCGATGGAGCTTCCGCAGCGGCTGGCGTCTCCGCGGCATCAGCGGACACGAACGCCGTATCGGCCGCGCAGCGCAGCCTCGCTTCGGCCCAGGCAAACCTAGACCAGGCGAACGCCAAGGCCGCCAGTCGCACGGTCACGGCCCCGAGCTCGGGCAGCATCGTCGAGCTCAACGCCAAGGTGGGCGCCACGGTAACAGGCGGCATGATCATGGGCGAAAGCGATACGAGCGGCGGCAAGCAGTGCATGCAGATCGCCGACCTATCCAAGATGAAGGTGACCGTGCAGGTGGGCGAAAAGGACATCGCCAAGATCGCCGTTGGGCAGAGCGCCAACGTCACGTATCCAGCGTTTCCCGATATCGTGAGCCAGGGCACCGTCACGGCTATCGCGTCGGTGGCAAACTCCGACGCCGCTAACGGTAGCGGAGGCAGCGTAACCTTTAACGTCGACATCCTCATCGAGGCGCCCGACGCGCGCCTGAAGCCGGGCATGACGGCCGAGGTCTCGGT
>CAKWZF010000120.1:0-4356 GCA_934865005.1 uncultured bacterium
GCTATGTGCTGGTGCTGATCGCCGCGCTTATGTGGGGCAGCATCGGAATCTTTGTAAACGGCATCTCGGCCATGGGCGTTTCGTCCCAGAGCATGGCTGCCTTTCGCTTGTTGGTCGGAGCGCTTATCTTGGCGCCGGTCCTGATGTTTATGGGCTGCCGTCCGGGTGAGGGGTCCACCGTGGCTCAGGGTCCGCTGGCCCTGTTCAAGGCAAGCCCTAAAGAGCTTGTTCCCTGCGCGCTTGTCGGTATCGTCGGTCTGGCCGCCGCCAACACCTGTTATTACGAGTGCATGGGCGAGGTGGGCATGTCCACGGCCTCGGTGCTGCTCTACACCTCACCGGTGTTTGGCGTCATGCTCGGCCGCGTGCTTTATCGCGAGGACGTGACCCCCAACAAGCTCGTTGCCATTGTCTTTAACATCGTTGGCTGCGTGCTTGCAGTGACCAATGGCGACCTTTCCGGTTTTCATTTTTCGGTTTGGGGCGTCACATCGGGCGTGATTGCAGGCCTTTGTGGTGCGTCGCTCGCGGTGTTTAGCCGGATAGCAACCAAGACGGTCCACCCGCTTGCTGTCACGTTTTGGGGCTTTGTATTTGGCGGTGCGGTTATGGCAGCTATCGCGGCTCCGTGGCCGGATGTCGCCGCGGCAATGTCGCCACAGCTGCTGCTGTTGTTCCTTGGCTTTGGACTCATCCCCACAGCCGTGGCTTACATCTTATATATGCAGGGTCTGTCCATGGGGCTCGAGACATCGAAAGTTCCCGTCGTAATGTCTTTCGAGACGGTCGTCACCGTACTGGTGGGCATTGGTGTCTATGCCGAGCCCGCCGGTGCGATCAAGGTTCTGGGCATTGTGCTGGTGCTCGCGTCCATCCTGATCATGAACACCGACTTCTCCAAGCTGCGCAACAGTGTGTTTGTCGGTCATGTCATTGAGAGCATGACCTTTAAGCCCAATGCGTGGTGGACCGAAAAATCGCAGGACATGGATCTGTTTAAGGAGCGCACCGGCATCGCGCTGGAGCCCACCGTGCAGGAAAGCCCCTGGTACTTTGTGCGATAGGGGATGAGCGGGGCGCTTGATCGGGCACCGCCAAGCCAGCGCTGACCTGTCCTGCACCAACGTTTCGAGTACGTTAAACCCGTCAACGGTCGATTTTCACCCGCGAACGGTCTTTATACTAATTAGCAATATCCGCAACGTATAAGACGTTATAATGACCATAACGAAAAGGAGGAGGCAAGATGAATCAGATCATTCTCGCATCTCATGGCGGCCTGGCCGCAGGCGCCAAAGACACGCTCGAGATGGTTCTCGGCGACGTGTCGAACGTCCACGTCGTGTCGCTTGCTCGTGACGACAAGGAGCCCATCACCAATAAGGTGGACGCCATGATCGCCACGTTCAACGCGGACGACACCGTCTATGTGCTGACCGATATGCTCGGCAGCTCGGTCAACAACAACATGGTCGAGCTTTCCAAGAACGGCACGAAGTTCACGGTTGTCAGCGGTTTCAACATCCCGCTGGCGCTCACGCTTGCTATGAGCCCCGTCCCCGTCAAGGGTGCCGAGCTCGCAGCCCTCATCAACGAGGCCCGCACCGGTCTGACCAACCCCAACGCACCGGTCGAGGCCGCCGCGGCTCCTGCCAAGAAGACCAAGGCATCCCGTCACAGCTCCGGTCCCGCCAAGATCGTCCTCGCACGTCTTGACTACCGTCTGCTGCACGGCCAGGTCGTCTTTACCTGGACCACCAAGGTTCAGGCCGAGCGCATCATCGTCGTCGACAACGCTGCCGCCAACGATGACATCAAGAAGGGCGCTCTTAAGCTGGCCAAGCCCCAGGGCGTGCGCCTGAACGTCTTCACCGTCGAGCGTGCCCTCGCCAAGATGGACAAGCTCAACACCCTCGGTGAGCGTGTCATGTTCGTCTTTGGCAACACGGCCGAGATGCTGCAGTTCTGCCAGGGCTACACGCTCGATGCCATCAACCTGGGCGCCACCGCCAACCACGACGGTGCCGATCAGATTGGCGGCAAGGACAGCTCCGTCTTCCTCGACGCCACCCAGAAGGCCGACGTCAACCAGCTGCTCGACATGGGCATCAAGCTCTATGTCCAACAGACCCCTACGTATCAGAGCGTCGACATCGACGCCAAGCTGTAATCATCCAGGCTTTTGCCTGACTGAAAGGAGAAGGGTATGAATACGTTCATCAGTGCGGTGCTCGTCGGCCTCGTCGGCGTGTTCTGCATGTGGGACTCCCGCCTGCTCGGTCGTCTTAACTTCGAGCAGCCCCTCGTTGGCGCTACGCTCGTCGGTCTGCTGCTGGGCGATGTGCCCACCGGTCTTGCCGTCGGTGCCGCCGTCGAGCTCGTGTCCATGGGCCTGGTGCAGGTCGGCGCCGCCGTTCCGCCCGATATGGTCCTGGGCGGCATCGTGGCCGCTGCCTTTGCGTGCCTGACCGATGCTTCCGCCGAGACCGCCATGACGATCGCCATCCCGGTCGCCGTCCTGGGTCAGCTCCTCGGCATCGTGTTCCGTTCCATCATCGCCGCCCTCACCCATGTGGCAGATAACGCGATCGATAACGGAAAGTTCAAGACCGCCTACCGTATGCACATCTGCGCCGGCTCCGGTCTGTACGCCGTCATGTACTTCCTGCCGATCTTCCTCGCCGTCTTTGTTGGCACCGACCTGGTTCAGGCCATCGTCAACATGGTTCCCGAGTGGCTGTCCACTGGTCTTAACGTTTCGACCAAGATCATGACCGCCTACGGCTTGGCCCTGCTGCTCACCATGATGATCAAGAAGGGTATGACTCCGTTCCTGTTCATCGGTTTCCTGCTCGCCGCTTACCTCAACCTGTCCGTCATCGCGGTCGCTCTGATCGGTGTGTGCCTGGCTGTCGTCTTCATGGGCTTCAAGTTCAACGGTTCCCATGCAGCCGCCGGTGTCGATTCCGACTACGATCCGCTCGAAGACGACGAAGACTAAGGAGGAACACACTATGGCAACCGCAACCAAGGACGTGTCCCTGAACAAGAAGGTCAGCCAGTTCTTCTGGCGCTCCTGGGCCATCCAGGCCTCTTGGAACTACGAGCGTCAGATGAACATGGGCTTCCTCTACGGCATGGTTCCCACGCTCGATCGCCTCTATCCGGATGAGTCCGACCCCAAGCAGCTCGCTGCTAAGAAAGAGGCTTACCACCGTCACATGGCGTTCTACAACTGCACCCCGCAGACGAGCGCTTTCATCCTGGGCCTCGCCGCCTCCATGGAGGAGGAGTACGCCAAGGATCCCGAGAACTTCGATCCCGATTCGATCAACGCGGTCAAGACCTCCCTCATGGGTCCGCTTTCCGGCATCGGTGACTCCTTCTTCCAGGGCACCATCCGCGTTATCGCCTTTGGTCTGGGCGTTCAGCTGGCTCAGCAGGGCTCCATCATGGGCCCGATCCTGGCCATGCTCATCTCCATCGTCCCCTCTGTGCTGATCACTTGGTTCGCAGCCAAGATGGGCTATCAGGGCGGCCACGAGTACCTGAGCAAGCTTCAGGGCGGCGACCTCATGGAGAAGCTCATGTATGTCTGCGGCATCGTGGGTCTTATGTCCGTGGGCGGCATGATCGCCACGCTGATCGGCGCCACCACCCCGCTGCAGTTCGCTGAGGGCACCGTCGTTATCCAGGACATCCTGGACGGCATGATGCCCCAGATGATTTCCCTTGGCCTCACCGGCCTTATGTACTGGCTCATCAAGAAGAACGTCAACACCGGTTGGCTTCTCGTGATCGCCATCGTGGGCGGCATCGCCCTCTCCGCGGCCGGCATTCTGGCCTAGTCGCGACCAAGCGCCTAACCGCTTTCCCCCGGGGGCCTGCCTGACATCCCATACCCCAGGCAGGCTCCCATCCCCAAAATGTGTCAAAGGGACAGTTCCTTTGACACATCCTCAACGGGCCGGCGACTCGGTCCAAACCACGGTAACCCTGCGAGCGCCCGGCAATGTGGCGCCGCAAAAATCGAAAGGAATGTGTCAGATGTACGAGATCGACCTTAACCTCCCTAAGCAGATCGTCGCTGACGTCCTGTCCAACCACGAGATCCACAGCGTCGCCTTCGTCGGCTGCGGTGCCTCTATGTCCGACCTTTACCCTGCCAAGTACTTCCTGGCCAACAACACGGACAAGCTGAACGTTCAGATCTTCACCGCTAACGAGTTCAACTACGACACGCCTTCCTGGGTCAACGAGCACACCTTCGTGATCACCTGCTCCCTCGGTGGCTCCACGCCCGAGACCGTCGAGGCCAACAAGACCGCCAAGAAGCACAACTGCCCGGTCGTCTCC
>CAKWZF010000121.1:0-357 GCA_934865005.1 uncultured bacterium
GTGTTGATATGGATGAGAACAAGATGGGATGGCGCGAGTATGCGCGCTATGCCGAGATGTCGGCCGAGGAGTTGGCGCGCGATTGCGAGGTGCAGGTGTTTCGCGCGACGGGTCCGGGCGGACAAGGCGTCAACACGACGGACTCGGCGGTGCGTATGAAGCATGGGCCCACGGGGATTACCGTGACGGCGCGCGAGAGCCGCAGTCAGTTCCAAAACCGTAGCAGCTGCCTGCGTAAGCTGCGCGCTGAGCTTGAGCGTCGCGGGCGTCCACCGCGCCGACGCGTAAAGACCAAGGTGCCTCAGCGCTCTCGCCAGCGCAGGCTCAATGACAAGCACTTCAACGCCATTAAAAAGG
>CAKWZF010000121.1:392-4345 GCA_934865005.1 uncultured bacterium
ACGAATAGCTTCCTCATAAGTTGCGGTGAAATAAGGACTGTTTTGCGGCTTTAACTGCATAAACAGTCCCTATTTCACCGCAACTTATGGGGGGGTTAGCGGGTCGGGTGCCAGACTTCGAGAGCGGCGGGAAGGACGTCGACCTCGATGCGCGAGGCGACAACGGGCTCGCCGTCGGCTTGGATGGGGTAGTCGGGCTCCTCAAAAGTAAGCTCGGCATGGCGGCAGCGGCGCATGCGAACCGGTGGCAATTTGGTATGGTGGCCGTCCTTGGCCGAAAGAAACATAGGCAGGGCAACCGCGCGAGGGACGGGGCCGCAGGCGTAGCAGACGTCGAGCATGTCGTCGCAGGGGTCGGCATCGGGGCAGATGCGATAGCCCGAGCCATACGTGGGGCCCAGCTGAATCGCCATGATGATCGCCCTCACGCGCTCGGCGGGCGCGCCGTCAAAGCTGACTGTCATGGGGTAGTTGCGATAGCGCAGGCCAAACTGCTCAAGTCCCGAGAGGGTGTAGAGCGGAGCGCCCGTCAGGCCAGTCTTTTTGCGCAGTTCGGTGGTGCCAAGGCCGATGGCGGCATCGATGCCGACCGAAAGCGTCTGGTCGTAGTACTCAACGGTAGCCTCGCCGCTGCCGCATGCGGGGTTCCATGAGCGAATCCGCCCGATGTCCTGACGCTGCAGCTCACAGGTGAGCAGCGCGCCAAAATTCTTGCCGGAGAAATCTTCGATGCCGAGCGTCTGGGCAAAATCGTTGCCGGAGCCCACGGACAGGACGGCAAGAGCGGGGCGGGCGTCCTCCTTTTGCGTCATAAGCCCGTTGACGACCTCGTGGATCACGCCGTCGCCGCCGAGTGCGATAACGGTGCGATAGCCCTGAGCCTGTGTGGCAAGCTCCTTGGCGTGTCCCATGTGCTCGGTTAGCACCAGGTCAAACTGGGATGCGCGCGCGGTCATATCCAAAAAGCGTTGCAGGCGCTCGGCAACTTCGCGTGCCGCACCCGACTGGGCGGCTGGGTTGGCGATGATGAGCGTGCGACCAAAATCAGTTCCGTGCATGGGGTGACTCCCGGCGTATGACGTGACGGTGCGGTCTCGCTCGGGTCGAATTGCTCCCGATTGTGGCTGCACGGCGAATACTAACGTCTACTCTATCAGGTCGTTGTGGCGCTCGATAGCCTCTGCCACCGTGCCGCCCTCGTCCACAATAAGCGAGCGGCGCTTGGGTGAGATGATGCGCTGGGCGGGGTACACGCCGCGGTGGCCGCCGGCGAGATAGCTGATAAACGCCACGATCACGAAGAAGCCGGCGGCCGTGCCGTGGAACAGGTCGATGGCCATCATACAGGTGGTGATGGGCACGTTGAGGCCGGCGCAGAAGACGCCGAGCATGCCGAGAGCCGCCAGAAAACTGGGGTCGAGACCGGTGAGGCAGCCGATCCAGCCACCGAGTGCCGCACCGATGCCAAACAGGGGCGTGACCTCGCCGCCTTGGAAGCCCGCGCCCAGGGTAAGCGCTGTGACGACCAACTTGATGGCTGCGTCCGCCAGGGTGGTGTTGCCTGCAAATCCGGCGCCGGAAAGCCACGTGGAAAGGCCGGCGTAGTCCCAGGCGTCGAGGAGGGCATAGGCGGCCAAAACCACGAGTGCGCCGATGAGTGCGCGAACAAGGTAATTGGTGATAAAGCGACCGTACAGGCTCTTGACGGTTCGAACTGACCAGGCAAAGAGACGTGCCGTCAGACCGAAGATGATGGCGCTGATAACAACGATGACAACCGTCCGTGGTGTCATGGTGGGAACGCTGGCGATGACATTCGCTTCGTACTCGGTACCCAGGGCGAGTGATGTAAAGTAGCCGGTAAACGAGGCGACCAGACAGTAGATGCCCGCGGTGTAGTCGATCTTGCCGATAAAGCACATTTCCATGCCAAAGAACGCGCCGGCAAGGGGCGAACCGAATACGGCGCCAAAAGCGGATGAGATGCCGGCGAGCATGAGGTCGTGGTGGTCATGCTTTTTGAGGTGGGCGAGGCTCGAGATGTTGCTGGCGATGGTGCCGCCAATCTGCACCGCGGCTCCTTCGCGACCGGCCGACCCGCCCGTGAGGTGCGTGAGCGTGGAGCAGACGAAGGTGAGAACGGCCATGCGCATATGGATAAGGCGTGTGCCCAGGGCGGAGTCGATGACCAGGTTGTTACCTCGTTTGGCGGCAAGGCCGTGGTTTTTGTACACCCATGCGGTGGCAACGCCCACAACGGGAAGCAACGCGTAAATCCACACGTGGTGCTCGCGATAATCGGTCGCGATATTCAACGAGGCCAAAAATGCCCAAGCGGCAACACCCATGGCGAGCGAGACGATGACGACGAGCGCGAGCAGTTTGGCGCTTGCAAACAGGTTGCGGGCGTTGCGGCGTGTGTCGGCGGCCAAGAGCTGCTCGGAGCGGGTGAGTTGACGCCTGCCGGCCATGATGACGTCGCTAAGGGAGAAAAAGCCGCCATCGTCGAGCGGCTGGGAATGATCCTGCGCTTCGTTTGCGCTTTCGGGTTTGTTGTTATGAGCCATATATTCCTCTTTTAGGTTGCAACGCAAGCATTATAAAACGCGGCAAGCGCGACGAGCCGGTGGGTTGGTTTCCATTCTGTTTCGCGGCTTGCGGCCGACAGGTGTATTTGCGGGTACAGGCCAAATCGCGGTCGCGCGTCGGGGATTATACTGAGACAAGCATAAAGAATCGGCGCTCCTGTTGTGCGCCGTGGCATTAAGAGGTGCATATGGCAGAGAAACTCATTCCGCTGGAGGACGCGCAGTCGATTGTTCTGTCGCACGTTGCTCCGACCAATCTCGTAGAGATTCCCGTGTGGCAGGCGGCTGGTTTTCCCTTGGCCGAGGATGCTGTGGCCGATATCGACATTTCGCCGTTTGCCAACAGCGCTATGGACGGATATGCCGTGCGCTCGGCGGACTTGGCGCAGGCGTCTGGTGAGACGCCGGTGACGCTCGACGTTATCGGACACGAGGCTGCGGGCCATGTGTTTGAGGGTGCTCTTGGCCCGGGCGAGACGGTCCGCATTATGACAGGCGCGCCGGTGCCCGAGGGTGCCGACGCCGTAGTGAAATACGAGATCGTCGAGGTGCTTGACGGCGATGGCAACGAGGGCTCGCACGTCCGCTTCTCGGCGCCGGCCAAGGTGGGGGAGAACGTTCGCTCTGCCGCCGAGGAGGCCCATGCCGGCGATGTTGTGATACACGCCGGCGAGGTCGTGGCTCCGGCGGGCGCGGGCCTGCTGGCAAGCGCCGGTTACGCGAGCGTGAAGGTGCACGCTGCCCCACGTGTGGGCATCATCTCGCTGGGCACGGAATTGGTCGCACCGAGTAAAGTACCGGCGCGCGGTCAGATTCGCGATTCCAACTCCTCGGCGTTGATGGCCGAAGCACTCGATGCAGGAGCCGAGCCCGTGTTCTACGGCATTGCGTCTGATGATGAGCAGGCGATTGCCGAGCTCGTGCATCGCGCGGTGCAAGAGTGCGATTTTGTCATTACGAGCGGAGGCGCCTCGGCGGGCGATTACGACTATGTGACGGCACTCGTCCGGCGCGAGGGCGAGGTGCTGTTCGATCGCATCTCGATGCGTCCGGGCAAGGCCATCACGTTTGGCTTGCTCGGGGGTAAGCCCTACCTGGGGCTTTCAGGCAATCCGGCTGCGGCGTATGTGGGCTTTGAGATGCTCGCCCGTCCGGCGATTCGCAAGATGCGCGGCTTTGCCGAGGGTCCGCGTCCCGTGCAGCAGGCGACGCTCACACACGGTGTGAAAAAGCGCCAGGACCGACGCTTCTTCGATCGCGCCACGGTTTTGCGCGACCCCAAGACCGGTGAGCTGATGGTGACCGAGGCCAAGACGCAGAATTCGGCGCTGCTCGGCACGATGCAGCGGGCCAACTGCCTGCTGC
>CAKWZF010000122.1:0-4340 GCA_934865005.1 uncultured bacterium
TACCCAAGCTGGGCCGACCGCAAACAGAGGGTTTGATGTTATTGCATTTGGTACGGCGAAAGCATGGCCCGTTGCGAGCAGCTTGCGAACCAAACCGACACGAGCGCGAACATGAAGCCATTGGCAAAACCGTTGGCAAACTGCATCGTACCGCGCTTCCACCACAGCAGGCTGCGATGAAGCACACCGTCCGAAAGCACCATGAACAGGCCCATGGTAAACGGAATAAAGCACATCACGGCAAAGGCCGAGAACACACCCGAGATGGCCGAGAGTACCAAAAACGGCGCTACGATGCCCATCAGGTAAAAACCGGTACGAGCTTTGCCTTCCAAGCGCTCGGCCTCAACATGGGCGCGGCCGACCAGGTCGCCGCCCGCGGCACCGTTGGTGCCAGCATGACCCATGCCGCCAATGCGGACCTCGTCGCCATCATGCGTGCCGGCAGGAAACTCAATCGTCTGCTCGGAGGTTACGCGGGTACGGCCGCTGCCACCGCAATCGGGGCAGGGGTCGGCAACGACCTTGCCGGAACCGCCGCACTCGGGACAAACCGTCTGGAACGTGCCCGCACCAAACAGGAAGGACAGGTCCACATCGATATGGCCGCGGCCACCGCAGCTCGGGCAGGTATGGGCATGCTCAGACGAAACGGAGCCCGAGCCGCCGCAATGTCCGCACGTATCGAAACGCGTATAGCGGACGGTCTTGCGGGCACCGCCCTTGGCCTCCTTGGCGTCCAGTTTGATATCGACGACCACGTTGGCGCCGTTCTCGGGATTGTAGGCAGCCTGGCCGCGACGCTGCTGGCCCCAGGCGCCACCAAAGGGAAAGCCGCCCTCAAAGGGATTGCCATAGCCCGTGTTGCCGGCGTAGCCGCCACCATAGGGCGAAGCCGTAGGAGCACCGGCAAAGGGATTGCCCGAACGCATGGCGTCGTAGCGCGCACGTTTTTGCTCATCCGAAAGCACGGCGTAGGCCTCGGAAACCTCTTTAAACTTTTCCTCGGCATCCGGCTCTTTGTTGACGTCCGGATGGAGCTTGCGGGCCTTTTGCTGAAAGGCCTTTTGAATATCACGCGAGCTGGCGTCCTTGGAGACGCCCAGAATCTCGTAGTAATCTTTTTCGTTCATCGTCGCCATGCGCGGCAACCTCCTGCTCACAGCAGCGTATATATTCCGGTAATTCTACCCGAGCGGCCTAAGCTAGATCCCAAAACAGCTCGAACAGAACATTTCCATCGAGCCAGCCCAGGTGTGTCGGCGCCAGACGAGCTCGAACATGGCCCGCGAGGACGTCTGCCGAAGTGAAGGGTCCCTCATGGACCTCGAGCGTCTCGGGCACCCAAGTGGCAAGACCCAATTCGAGCGCGCGATCGCAGGCAGCTGCCAGCTCATCGGCCGGGATGACGCAAGCTGCACGAACCAACAGGTCGGACGCAACACCGCCCGTCATGCGACAAGACAGCATCAGGTCTTCAGCCGCAGCCTCACGCTGCGACAGATATTCGGCCTCAAACGCCGTCGCGTCATCGTCACGTTGCACCAGACGCACGCGGTACGAATCGCCTCGAGAAGACACGCCGGGGAACAAACCTGCAAGACGGTCAAAATCCTCGGCGTCGAGCATGCCCGCGGCGGAACGACCCAGGCCCAAATAGCCCTGGCCGGTCCAGTAGGCAATGTTATGGGCACACTCATGGCCATCGAGCGCATAGCTTGCCACCTCATAGGGGTGATAGCCGGCCGCACCCAGGAGCTCGCGTGCCACATCCATGCAGGCGGCCTGAAAATCCTCGTCGGGCTCGACCGACTCGTCGCGGCACGCCATGCGATAAAGGGGAGTCCCCTCCTCAAGCGTGAGCGGGTAGACCGACACATGATGCGGAGCCGCCACCAGCACGCCATCGAGCGTGCGCTTCCAACTCGCTGCGGTCTGCCCGGGAAGTCCGCACATAAGGTCGCACGACACGTCAAGCCCAGCGTTCTTGACCGTCGCGATGGCGGCGAGCGCCCGATCGGCATCGTGAATACGGCCGATGGCGGTAAGTTCGGTGTTATCGAGCGTTTGCACGCCCAGAGAGACGCGTGTGACACCAACCTTGGCAAGCGCAGTGGCAAGCTCGGCGGTCAGCGACTCGGGATTGGCCTCGCAGGTAAACTCAACGGGGGCGCACCACGCACGAATACGCCGCGCCAGCTCCACCAGGCGCTCCCCCGCCAGCGACGGCGTACCGCCGCCAACATAGACGGTGCGGATATGGTCAAGGGCCTCAGCCTTGCCAAAAGCATCGAGGCGCGCGAACAACTGCTCAAAATAGACATCGAGCGCAGCGCTCAGGTCGCACGGAGCAAAACTGCGCGAGTCAAAGTCGCAGTACCGGCACTTTTGGGCACAAAACGGCACGTGCACGTACAGCGCGGTAACGGCCACCCTTAAGCCTCCAGCGGATGAGGGGGCACCGATTCGCCGGCGGCAAGGGCAGCCTCGCAGGCCACCACATCGCGCTCGATCTCATCAACCAGAGCCATGAACTCCTCATACGTGGAGCAGCGCACCACATGGGCACGCCAAGCGGCGGCATGGGGCATGCCTTTTAAGTACCAGCTTGCGTACGTACGGGCACGCGACATGAGCGGCAGGAGCTCATGCGTCAGCGTTAGGTGCTCACGCAGGGCGTCTAAGCGCTCGACGGAGCTACGCGCCGGCACCGGCGTGCCATCGAGCGCAAGGGCGCGAGCATCACCGAACACCCACGGATTGCCGTAGATGCCGCGCGCGATAAACACCGCGCTGGCACCCGAGCCTTGCAGATGCTCAGCAGCGTCCTCGGCCGAGAACACATCACCCGAACCAATCACGGGAATCTCGACGGCGTCGGCAACCTCATCGACGACAGACCAATCGGCCTGGCCCGTATAGAGCTGCGTGGCACAACGACCGTGCACGGCAACTGCAGAGGCGCCCGCCCCTTCAAGCATCTGGGCAAACGTTGCGGCGTTGCGGTCCTCGGCATAAAAACCCTTGCGGATCTTCACGGTCACGGGAACATGCGCCGCGCCCACCGCTGCCTCGACAATCTTCTCGGCCAGGTCGGGCGTGCGCATAAGCGCCGAGCCTTCGCCCTTAGTAACGACCTTGCGAGCCGGACAGGCCATGTTGATATCAATCAATGACAGGCGATCGCCCACACGCTCCTCGACGGCGGCGACGGCACTCGCAAACTGCTCGGGCTTGGAGCCAAAGAGCTGTACGCAAATCTGCTGCTCCTCGTCGGCCGGTAGCACCAGGCGCCAGGTCTTGTTGCTGGCATAGGCAAGGCCCGCCACGCTCACCATCTCGCTATAGGCGAGATTGGCACCGCGGCGGCGGCACATGATGCGATAAGCGGGATCGGTTACGCCCGCCATGGGAGCCATAAGGAACGGCTGCTCGGCATAGGCACCCAGCAACCGCGTACTGTATTCACAAAGCGCCATAGACCTACTCGTCCACCTTGAGGATCGCCATAAAGGCCTCCTGCGGGACCTCAACCGAGCCGATGGCCTTCATGCGCTTCTTGCCCTCTTTCTGCTTCTCGAGCAGCTTGCGCTTTCGCGAGATATCGCCGCCGTAACACTTGGCCAAAACGTCCTTACGGCGCGCCTTAACGGTGGAGCGGGCAATGATCTTGTTGCCGATAGCACCCTGGATGGGCACCTCGAACAGCTGGCGTGGAATAATCTCCTTGAGCTTGTCGCACAGGCCGCGGGCAAGACCGTAGGCCTTGTCCTTATGGACGATAAACGACAGCGCGTCCACCTCGTCGCCCGAAAGCAAGATATCGAGCTTAACGAGCTCGGAGGGACGGTACTCGTTGAACTCGTAGTCGAGCGAGGCATAGCCCTTGGTACGGCTCTTGAGCTGGTCAAAGAAGTCCAAGATGAGCTCGGCAAGCGGCATATCGAAGCGCATCTCGACCGATTTGCTCGTCAGGTGGATCATGTCGGTCGTAACGCCGCGGTGCTCGATGGCGAGCTGCATGACGGCACCCGTGTACTCAGGCGGGCAGATGATCTTTGCCTTGAGGTAGGGTTCCTCAATGCGCTCGATGCGCGTGGCCTCGGGAAGGTCCTGCGGGCTGCGGACATCGATCATTTCGCCGTCGGTCTTGTAGACGTGATAGTCCACCGAGGGGCTCGTGGCAATGAGGTCAAGATTGAACTCACGCTCCAGGCGCTCCTTGACGACCTCCATATGCAGCAGGCCCAAGAAGCCCACGCGGAAGCCAAAGCCGAGCGCCACCGAGGTCTCGGGCTCCCACACCAACGACGGGTCGTTGACATGCAGCTTATCGAGCG
>CAKWZF010000123.1:0-4321 GCA_934865005.1 uncultured bacterium
CCTCAGCAAGGTAAACGCAGGGATGGTCGGGGGTGTTCCCCTCAAAATTAGTCCGCAGCGCGAAGGCCTCTCGTCTGTGGCTCCGTTGGAGAACAAGATTAAATCAGTGAATGCGACTATCCTGTCGAGGCTGCGCAGGTCCCCTTGGGGCTTCCCCTGAAAACAATCCGCAGATCGAATTGCCCCGTCGCGCGAAGCGCACGACGGGGCAATTCATGATCGAGGACGTTTTCAGGGGAAGCCCCAAGGGGACCGGTGAGAGCAATGAGGCAGGGCGCTACAGGTATTCGATCTGGGCGCCTTCCGTGTCGCACGTCAGAATATGCGTATCACACTTGGGGAACTGCTCGCGCAGCTTGACCTGCAGGAACTTCGCCACGATGGTGTCGTCAGTCACGGCCATGAGGGTCGAGCCCGAGCCACTAATCCAGATGGTCTTAGCGCCGCCGTTAAGGCAGGTGTCGCGCACAGCGTTGTAGTCGGGGATGAGGCGGCGGCGATAGGGCTCCTGGATGCGGTCGTCGTTGGCGGCGGCAATCAGGTCGAGATCGCCGGTCTCCAGGCCGCGCGTCATGCCGGCGATGCGGCCCATTTGCCATACGGCAGTGGAGAGTGGAATCTCCTGCGGCACAACCTTGCGCGCCTCGCTCGTATGTACCTCGTAGGGCGGAATCACGGTAATAAAACGAAGCTTGTCGCTTACCTCGTAGCGCAGGCACTGGGGAAGCGAATCGGTCGGCGTAAAGGAGCAGACGGCGCCGCCCAGGATAGCGGGGGCGACGTTATCGGGATGGCCCTCGACCTCGGTGGCAATGCGAACCAGCTCGGCGCGGTCGACGGTATGGCCCGTCAACGCGGCGGCAGCCATGATGCCGGCGACGACGCAGGTGGAGCTGGAACCCAGGCCGCGGGCGACGGGCACGTCGGTCTGAATGTCGATGGCAACGGGAAAAGCCGGCTCGCCCCATGCGGCCAGCGCATCGACAAAGCTGACGTAAACCAGGTTGTTCTCGTTTTGGAACTCTTCGGGGCAGCCCGTGATGGTGAGCTTGTCGGCGCGCTCAAAGGTAAAGTGCGAGTAGAGGCTGACGGCCATGCCGAGGGTGTCGTAGCCGATGCCTAGGTTGGCGCTGGTTGCTGGGACGGTGATTTTGATCATGTGGGTCCTCCTGGGCGGGTCTGACCGTTTAGTTCGCTGCTCGGGCACTCCTGGCTCGCTCGGAAAGCACATTAAGTGCTTTCCGGCTCGTGCGGAACTCGCGACGAACTAAACGGCCAGACCCGCTCGCATGCTCGTCATCATCCCGAAAGCTAAATAAAAAGAAGGTGCGCCGGCTTTCGCCGGCGCCTTATATGGGGTTTAGTTGGTAGCCATCTTTTTTGCTGCAGACTCGACGTAGCTTGCCATCTCGTCGACGTCGCAGACGTCTTCGAAACGGACGGGTTTGGATTCGAGTTCGGCGAGCTGGGCTGGGGCGACCGTGTTGGTTGCCTGCTCGAGCACGCGCATGGCCTCAAAGTCGTCCTCGGGAACGTCGAGGCCCAGGGCGTCGCAGCAGGCGCGCGGGAACTTGTAGGGGCTGGCGGTCGAAAGCAGCACGCGGGCCTTGGCGCCCTCGGCGGGAGCGACCTGCTCAAAGACGTGATAACCGCAAGCGGTGTGCGGGTCGATCACGTAGCCGTTCGCATCCCAGCAACTCTTGATGGCAGCGCGGACCTCGTCCTCGCTGGCCCAACCGCAGCCAAAGACGCTCTGAATCTTTGCCAGCAGGTCGGCGGGCACCTCGTAGCGACCCGTCTGCGCCAGCTGCTCCATAAGGCCGGCAACGAGCTCGCAGTCGCCATCGGACAGGAAGTACAGCATGCGCTCCAGGTTGGAGCTGATGAGGATGTCCATCGACGGCGAGATGGTCGTGAAGAACGGGCGGTTGCGGTCGTAGACGCCGGTAGTCAGGAAGTCAGCCAGCACGTTGTTCTTGTCGCTCGCCACGACGAGCTTGGCGACGGGCAGACCCATGCGCTTGGCATAGTAGCCGGCCAGGATATCGCCAAAGTTGCCGGTCGGTACGCAGAACTCCACGGCGTCGCCGGCCTCGATGGCGCCGGCGCGCAACAGCTGCGCATAGGCGGCAAAGTAGTAGACGACCTGCGGTACCAGACGGCCGACATTGATGGAATTGGCGCTCGAAAGCACTGTGCCTGCGGCCTCCAGACGCTCGGCAAGCTCCTTATCGGCAAAGATGCGCTTGACGGCGCTCTGGGCGTCGTCAAAGTTGCCGCGGATGCCACAGACGGCGACGTTATCGCCCTCCTGAGTGGACATCTGCAGATTCTGTACGCGGCTGACTTTGCCCTCGGGGTAAAAGACGGTGATGCCCGTGCCCGGAGCGTCGGCAAAACCGGCGAGCGCGGCCTTGCCCGTGTCGCCCGACGTGGCGGTGACGATCATGATGCGCTCGGCGCCGCCGTCCTTGGCGGAAGTGCGGGCCATGAGGCGGGGGAGCATCTGCAGGGCGACGTCCTTGAAGGCGCTTGTGGGGCCGCCAAAGAGCTCCATCACATAGGTCTGAGGGGCGTCAGCGCCCGGCGCAGCATCGAGTTTGACGAGCGGCGTAACCTCTTCACTCGCGAACGTGCCGCGGTATGCCTCGTCGACACACGCCGAAATTTCTTCGGCCGTGTAATCATTCAGTAACATTCCCAACACATCTTGAGCGATTTCAAAGTACGATTTATCTGCAAGCGAGCTGATATCGACCTGCTGGGTGCCGAGCTCGTCCGAGACAAACAAACCCCCGTCGGGAGCGATGCCGGTGCGGATTGCCACCTTACTTGAGCACGATAAAGTGCGTCCTCGTGTACTATGATAAGTTCCCATATAACACTGCTCCTCGGATGCCTTGGTCCCAATCGGTGAAACCATGGTATCAGAGCGCGCAAAATAGGTTCGCAGAGGCTTTTTAGAAAGGTAACCTCCAGCCCATGATTAAGATTGCCAAGTTTGGCGGCTCGTCGGTCGCCGACGCCGAACACTTTAAGAAGATCAAGGCCATCGTCGATGCCGACCCGGCTCGCCGTTTTGTGGTGGTTTCTGCCTGCGGTCGCCGCTTTAAGGGCGACACCAAGGTGACCGACCTGCTCTACCTGGTTAACGCGCACGTTAAGTACCACGTGTCGTGCGAGGAGCTGCTCGAGGACATCGGCCAGCGCTACTTTGATATTGCCGACGAGCTGGAGCTCACCTATCCCATCCGCGAGGAGTTTGCGGCCTTTGCCGAGCGCGCCCGCTCGGGCGGCTACTCCACCGAGGAGCTCGTGAGCCGTGGCGAGTACTTCACCGCTCGCCTGATGGCCGAGTACCTGGGCCTGCCGTTCTTGGACGCCGCGACGGTTGTGGCGTTCCATCACGACGGTACGCTCAGCATGAACCGCACCTCCGAGCTGGTGCAGGAGTACGGCCAGCAGGGCGGCTTTGTTATGCCCGGTTTCTACGGCGCGACGCGAGAGGGCCAGATCAAGCTGCTCGACCGTGGCGGCGGCGATATCTCGGGCTCGATCCTGGCCAAGTGCCTGGGCGCCGATCTGTACGAGAACTGGACCGACGTCTCGGGTTTCTATTCTGCCGATCCGCGTATTGTTCCGGAGGCTCAGCCCATTGCGCGCGTTACCTACGAGGAGCTGCGCGAGCTTTCGTACATGGGCGCAAGCGTCCTGCACGAGGAGGCCGTGTTCCCCGTGCGCGAGGCGGGTATTCCGCTGGTCATCAAGAACACCAACGCGCCGCAGGACCCCGGCACCATCATTAGCGAGACGGCTGACGAGGGCGAGGCGGAGCCCATCATTACCGGTGTGACCGGCAAGCGCGGTTTTGTCGCCATCAACGTTGCCCGCGACCGCACCAAACCCCGTGTCGGTTTTATGCGCCGCGCGCTTTCGGTCTTCGAGCGCTATGACGTTTCCGTCGAGCACATGCCCACCGGTGTCGACCGCTTTGGCGCCGTGGTGCAGGAGCAGGATGTGCACGATTCGCTGTACTCGCTTGTGGGCGACATTCAGCAGGAGGTCGAGCCGCTCGAGATCGAGGTTGTCGAGGGCCTGGCGCTCATCGCGACCGTCGGTCGTAACCTGCGCGGTCGTGCAGGTATCTCGGGCCATCTGTTTGGCATGCTCGGCCAGGCCGGCGTGAGCGTGCGCATGATTTCACAGAGCTGTGACGAGATCAACATCATTATCGGTGTCGAGGAGAAGGACTTCGACTTGGCGATTCGGACCATTTACCGTGCCTTCTCCGACGAAAACGGCATTGTGAAGGTCTCCGATC
>CAKWZF010000124.1:0-4317 GCA_934865005.1 uncultured bacterium
CCAGGCCCGATTTTGCCTCTTGACAATGTCCTGCTCATATTAAAAGGAACGTCCCTATCTGCCATCTACGCGCTTGGCCATCCAGGCATGAGGCTGGCCTTCATCCTCATAGTCCACCGGGGCAATCTGCGTGTAGCCCGCCTTGACATAGAGCGGTAGCACGTATTCCTGCGCATGCAGCTTAATGAGCTTGGCACCGGCATCACGCGCACACGAATCACTGGCCTCGACAATCTTGCTCGCCAGACCGCGACGGCGCATGCTCGGCAGCACGGCCACGCGCCCCATAATGTAGGTCTCCCCCGCCGCGACACCTTCGTCCAAGTCGCACGCCGGCGACACCGGAGCCTCTGAATCTGCCGCGCGCTCAAGCTCTTCGGGAAACACGCGCGAGCAACCGGCAAGCTCGCCGTCTACATAGAGCGTCACATGAATGCAGTTCGGATCCTCGTCGATAGCGTCGAACTCATTCTCGTAGCCCTGCTCGTCCATAAAAACGACGCGGCGCACCAACGCCGCGTCATCAAAGCATCCCGTCTTAAGTTGGATATCCATGCTGCCCTTTCATTCAATGCGAACGTTAGGGACAGATTTTAGCGAAAATGAGCTCCGCGCACGCTAAACTTCGCGCGAGCCTTCGCCAGGCAGTCGTAATGACCCACGTTATGGGCATCGCTCGCGATGAAGCTGTACAGGTTCTGATCGAACAGGCGCTGTGCCGGCTTTTTCTCGCGACCAAATCGACCGCCGGCAATAAAGTCCGCCGAAGCCTGCAGCTTGCAGCCCATATCGACCAGGCGCTCCGCCACGCTTACATCCTTTTGAACCGCACGATAGCGCTCAGGATGAGCGATGATCACCTGATAGCCACGGCACTGCAAATCGTAAATCGTGTTCTCGTACTCTCTAAACGCATACGCATCGGCATGCGTCGAAAGCTCGAGCAGAAACTCGTTGGTTCCATCGAAATGCAAGTGCTCCGCAGCATCGATACCAAGCTCAACGAGCTTTCGATGGTTGACCTCGAAGCCCATCTGGAGCGGAAAGCCGTCAGCGTTATCACGCAGCAGCTCAAAGGCATCCCACATCTTGTCGTAATCAAAATAGGGATCACGGCAGTGAGGAGTGCAAACGATTCTGGTTACACCGGCCCGCTTGGCAGCCTCGAGCATCGCCAAGCTCTCATCGAGATCGGCGGCGCCGTCGTCTACACCCGGCAAGATATGGCAATGAATGTCACGCATAGGTCAGCCTTAATCAACTAAACGTTTGCTCGGTTGGTGAAGATGCCCTTTTTTGAAGTCCCCTGATCGTCGGAGCCCTTCTTCACCTTCTTACCGTCCTTGGTGTAGTAGGAGTAGTAGTACTCGCTGGTCTCGGTCTCGCAGTAGTTCATAACGGTACCGATGAGCTTGACCTTCTCGGACTTCTTAAGCTGACCGATAGCGTTGAGCGCCTCCTCGCGCTTGGTGAAATCCTCACGCACGACAAAAAGCGTGCCGTCGGTCAGGCTGGCAATCTCGGCAGCATCGATGAAGGTGCCTACCGGAGGAGCGTCGAAGATGACGTACTGGAACTTGGCAGACAGTGCCTTTACCAGCTTGGCAAAGCGATGAGAGACGATGATGTCGGCAGGATTGGGAATATGCGGCTCGGCATCGAGGAAGTAGAAGTTCTTCTGACCCGTCTCGACAATTGCCTGGTCAATGGAGATCTGCTCGGAAAGGACCGCATAGAGTCCGCCGCGCGAACGAACGCCGAGCATATCGGAAAGAGACCTGCGGCGCATATCGGCCTCGACCAGGAGCACGGACTTGCCGCTCGTGGCGATTGCCTGAGCAAGGTTAATGGAAACCGTAGACTTGCCCTCGTTGGGAATCGAGGAGGTAACGGTGATGGTACGAATGGGGTCGTCCACGCTCGCAAAGCGGATGTTGGCCAGAAGGGTCTTGGCGGCATTCTGTACAACGAGCTTATCGGTGTTCTTTGCCTTAGCCATGCCTATTTACCACCTTTCATAGCCGGAATTCGGCCAACAACGGGAATGCCCAGGAGCTCTTCTGCCTCTTCGGCACCGCGGATGCGGGTATTGAGCATGTCTGCCAAAACGACATAGGCAACTGCGATAAAGATACCGGCGAGGAACGCGACGGCAATATACAGCGTGCGCTTGGGGCCGCTGGGGGCTTCGGGGGTCTTGGCCTCGTCGATAACGTTGATGCTCTGGGCAGCGCCGACGTTCTGAGCGACCGTACTCACCGAGCTGGCCATGGCCTTTGCGACCTTAGCCGTCTCCTTGGCATCGGTGCCGGTAACCGAAAGCGTAATGACACGCGTGGTGGTCTCGGAGGAAACAGACACCTTGTAGTCATCCAGATCGGTGAGGCCCAGTTCATTGGCGGCGCCGCTCTTAACGCTATCGCTATCCAGCAGCGTGGCGATATCGTTGGAAAGCATCTGGCTCGCCGAGAGATCGTTGTAGCTCATCTGACCGCTATCGTCGGTCTTGGCGAGAATGTACATGCTCGTCGTCGCGGTATAGGTGTTGTCCATCGCAACGAAGGACACGATGCCCATGGCGATCGCGCAGACCACCGGAAGGGTGATGACCAGCTGAAGGTGCTTCTTCAGCAGCTGGAACAGTTCGAGAAGGGTCATGCAGCTTGCCTTTCATTTCCCCAGTTCGGATTGACAAAACTGTCCGTATGTTATCGCATCTTTTTACCGAGACCAAACTCTATACATAAGAAACAGGCTCTCCTGTAAAAATGTCGGAAGCAATCGTAAAATTGCACAACAACGCCGCACCCGAAAGTCAAATGCGGCGTCTACATCAATACCTATGTTGTATCGCTATGCGAATGGCTCGTCCTGCTGTATGGGAAACGTCACCGTAATGGTGGTTCCCACACCCAACTCGCTCGACAGATCGAGCGTGGCGTGATGATACAGGGCCGCATGCTTGACAATGGCAAGCCCCAGACCGGTTCCGCCGCGTGCCTTGGACCTACTCTTGTCCACGCGATAGAACCGCTCAAATACCTTGCCCTGTTCTTCAGGCGCGATACCGATTCCCGTGTCGGCGACCGCGAGGAACGGATGGCCTTCGTCGTTGGTGCCGCACTGCAGCGTAACCGTACCGCCGGGTCGATTGTAGCGGATGGCGTTACTTGCCAGATTATAGATGAGCTCGTCAATCAAGCGCGACACGCCCTCGATGACCACAGGCTTGGTCTCATGACTTATCGTCACATTCGCCTGACGGGCGACCTGTTCAAGACGCTGCTCAACCGCGTAGATGGCACGCGAGAGCTCAATAGGCTCCGTGGAACCAATGGGCACCGCCTCGCCCTCAGTTGCACGCTCGGCCTCGTCCAAGTTAGACAGCGTAAGGATATCGTTGACAAGCGCTGCCAAGCGGCCCGCCTCGCGATAGATGCGACCGCCAAAGTTGCGCAGGTCGCCCTCGCCCTCGACCATGCCGTTTGCGATGAGCTCGGCATAGCCCGAAATCGCCGTAAGCGGCGTCTTGAGCTCATGGGTGATATTCGCCGTGAACTCGCGGCGCATACGGTCGTTGTCCGCTAGCACCGCCATTTGGCGCTTGAGTTCCTGGCGCTGCGACTCGATACGCTCAAGCATGGGGACCATCTCGGCATAGGCGTGCTCATAGCTACGGCGTGGGTGGTCCAAATCCACCTCTTGCAACGGCGCGATGATGGCACGGGACTCGCGGCGCGCCATAAAAAACGAGAGTACCGCACCCGCTGCTGCGATAAGCAGCATCGGCGCCACCATCGACAGCAAAATCGCCGCAACGCCAGGCTGGGCCTGCGCCAAGCGGACAACCTGGCCGTTATCAAGGGCGACGGCGCGATACAGCATAATCTCGTCGAGCGTAGAGCTTGCGCGCTCCGCGGAACCCAAACCACTCTCAAAGGCCTCGATGACCTCGGGGCGATCGCCATGGTTGGGCAGTGTGGAAGGCGACGCCTCGTTGTCGTAGGCAACCGATCCATCCTTGTTAATCAGCGTGATGCGCAAGTCCTCGCGATCGAGGCTACGCAAGAACGGGATGGGCTCCTGCTGCTCGTCGAGGGCGGCAGCAATGAGCTCGGTTTCCTGCGCCAGATTGGCACTCGTGGCATCCGCCAAGGTGTTTTGCACAAAGAACGCACCCAGCACCGTAAACGCCACGATAACCGCCATGGCGCAGACAAAGATCGTCACAAAAACGCGGTGCGACAGCGTATGTTTTCCCTGGGGGGCGAAGACCACGGGTTACTCCTCCGATGCGGTGGCCGCGGTGTCGTCACC
>CAKWZF010000125.1:0-2136 GCA_934865005.1 uncultured bacterium
CTGATAAGGAGTAGTTGACTGTGGCAGATTTCGAAGCTACTGATTTTGACTCGGTAAAGATCTCCCTTGCCTCCGCCGACCAGATCCGTTCCTGGTCGCACGGTGAGGTCAAGAAGCCGGAGACCATCAATTACCGTACCCTCAAGCCCGAGAAGGACGGCCTGTTCTGCGAGAAGATCTTCGGTCCCGCCAAGGACTGGGAGTGCTCCTGCGGCAAGTACAAGGGCATCCGCTTTAAGGGTATCGTCTGCGAGCGCTGCGGCGTCGAGGTCACCTCGGCCAAGGTGCGTCGCGACCGCATGGGCCACATCGAGCTCGCCGCTCCCGTGTCCCACATCTGGTACTTCAAGAGCCCCACGAGCTTCCCGATGAGCCGTATGCTCGACATCAAGTCCAAGGACCTCGAGAAGGTTCTGTACTTTGCCAGCTACATCATCACCGAGGTCGACTACGAGGCTCGCGAGGCCGACGCTGACGACCTGCGCGAGGAGCTCGCCGCCGATCTGGAAGAGATCGATGCCGAGTGCGCCCGCCAGATCGAATCCCTCAAGGAGCAGGGCAACCCCGAGAACTTTGACGAGTTCTCCGACGAGGAGCCGCTGACCCCCGAGGAGATCGCCTCTGGCATCGTCGACATCGAGGAAGAGTGCAAGGACGAGAAGCAGCTCCGCACGGACGCCTTCAACGCCTTCATGAAGCTCACCGAGCGCGACCTCATCTCCGATGAGCCGCTGTTCCGCGAGATGACCCGCTACTACTCCATGTACTTCAAGGGTGGCATGGGTGCCGAGGCCGTCCGCGACCTGCTCGCTGCCATCGACCTCCCCTCCGAGGCCGAGAAGCTCAAGGCCATCATCGCCGACGAGGACTCCCAGAAGCAGAAGCGCGAGAAGGCCGTCAAGCGCCTTGAGGTCGTTGACGCCTTCCTGAAGGGCGGCAACAGCCCCGCGAACATGATTCTGGATGTTATCCCGGTCATTCCGCCCGATCTGCGCCCGATGGTCCAGCTCGATGGCGGTCGCTTCGCCGCGTCCGACCTCAACGACCTGTATCGTCGCGTGATCAACCGTAACAACCGACTCAAGCGCCTGCTCGACCTGGACGCCCCCGCGATCATCGTGAACAACGAGAAGCGTATGCTCCAGGAGTCCGTGGACGCCCTGTTCGACAACGGCCGTCGTGGTCGCCCGGTCTCTGGCCGTGGCGGTCGCCCGCTCAAGTCGCTCGCCGAGGCCCTCAAGGGCAAGCAGGGTCGTTTCCGTCAGAACCTGCTGGGTAAGCGTGTCGACTACTCCGGCCGTTCGGTTATCGTTACCGACCCCAAGCTGCTGCTGCACCAGTGCGGTCTGCCCAAGACCATGGCGCTGGAGCTCTTCAAGCCCTTCGTCATGAAGCGCCTGGTCGAGCTTGGCAAGGTCGAGAACATCAAGGGCGCCAAGCGCGCTATCGACCGCGGTGCCACCTTTGTGTGGGATATCCTCGAAGAGGTCATCGACGGCCGCGTCGTGCTGCTCAACCGTGCACCGACCCTGCACCGTCTGTCCATCCAGGCCTTTGAGCCGGTTCTGGTCGAGGGCAAGGCTATCCACCTGCACCCGCTGGTCTGCTCGCCCTTCAACGCCGACTTCGACGGCGACCAGATGTCTGTCCACGTGCCGCTGTCCAGCCAGGCTCAGGCCGAGGCCCGCGTGCTCATGCTCTCTGCGAACAACCTGCGCTCGCCGGCATCCGGCAAGCCGGTCAACATTCCCTCGCAGGACATGATCATCGGTGTGTACTACCTCACCCAGGTCCGCGACGGCCTGCCGGGCGAGAACCACGTTTTCTCGAGCTTCGACGACGCGCTGCACGCCTATGACTGCCGTTCCGAGGTCGACATGCAGGCCAAGATCCAGGTCCGCGTGTCCGCCGAGAACGCCAACGTCATCAACGAGGACGGCACCCGTATCTTCCGCGTCAAGAACGGCAAGAACGAGTTTGTCGACTACGACGTCACCGGCAACAAGACCGCGCGCTTCGAGACCTCTATCGGCCGCATCATCTTCAACCGCCAGTGCCTGCCCGAAGACTACGAGTTCATGAACTACAAGATGGTCAAGGGCGACGTGGCCAAGCTGGTTGCCGACTGCTGCGATC
>CAKWZF010000125.1:2146-4305 GCA_934865005.1 uncultured bacterium
ACGTCGACCAGATCAACGAGTACTTCGAGGAGGGCTTCATCAACGAGACGGAGCGCCACATCGAAGTCGTTAACGAGTGGACCGCTTGTACCGATAAGGTTGCAGCGCTCATGCTCGACATGTTCGACGAGGAGAACCCGCTGTACATGATGGCCGACTCCGGCGCCCGTGGTTCTAAGACCCAGCTGCGTCAGCTCGGCGGCATGCGTGGCCTGATGGCAGACATGTCCGGCGAGACGATCGACCTTCCCATTAAGGCGAACTTCCGCGAGGGCCTGCTGCCGCTCGAGTACTTCATTTCGACCTACGGCGCCCGTAAGGGCCTGGTCGATACCGCATCCCACACCTCGGACTCTGGTTACCTGACCCGTCGTCTGGTCGACGTGGCCCAGGACGTCATCGTCCGCGAGGAGGACTGCGGTACGCACGAGGGCGTCACCTACAACCTCATCATCCCCGGCACCACCGACCTCAACACCGACCTCGTCGGCCGTTGCTTCATTGAGGACGTCGTGGCTCCCGATGGCACCGTGCTCTTTGAGCAGGACGGCTACATCGAGAAGGTCGCCGACATCCAGAAGATGGTCGATGCGGGCCTCAAGAAGGTCAAGCTTCGCGCGCTGCTCACCTGCCGCTCCAAGTACGGCGTGTGCCAGAAGTGCTACGGCTGGGATCTTTCCACCCGTCGTCCGGTCGCCATCGGTACCGCGGTCGGCATTATTGCCGCCCAGTCCATCGGCGAGCCCGGTACGCAGCTTACGATGCGTACCATTCACTCCGGCGGCGTCGCTGGCGTCGACGATATTACGCAGGGTCTGCCTACGGTCAGCCGTATGTTCGATATCGTCGGCAACGTCAACGAGAAGATTCTGGGTCGCGAGGCCGAGCTGGCTCCGTACTCCGGCCACCTCTCGATTAAGCCCGAGAAGTCCGAGTACGTGCTGACGCTCACCGACTCCGAGGATCACACCCGTGTCCTCGACGAGCGTCGCGTCCCCGCTTCGGTGCGCTTTATGCCCGAGATCGAGGACGGCTGCGAGGTTCGCGCCGGCGACCAGATCACCAAGGGCTTCGTCAACTTCCGCAACCTGCGCAAGCTGACCGACATCGAGTCGACGATGCACACCTTCGTCGAGAGCGTCAAGGACGTCTACACCAGCCAGGGCGTCGACCTGAACGACAAGCACATCGAGGTGCTCGCACGTCAGATGCTGCGTCGCGTTCAGATCACCAACCCCGGCGACTCCAAGTACCTGCTTGGTCAGTACGTCGACCGCTACGAGTTTGCCGACGAGGTCGAGCGCGTTGCCCGTCTGGGCGGTCAGGCTCCCGTGGCCGAGCCCGTCATCCTGGGTACGCTCAAGGTCGCGTCCAACATCGACTCCTGGCTGTCGAGCGCTTCGTTCATCCGTACCGCTGGCGTCCTTACCGAGGCTGCCATCGAGGGCAAGGTCGACCACCTGCTCGACCTTAAGTCCAACGTCATCGTCGGTAAGAAGATCCCGGCTGGTACTGGCCTCAAGCCGTACGCCAACGCCAAGCTGACGTATCGCACGGCCGACGGCTACGTGGACATCGACGGCCCGGCTTCGCCCAACGCCAAGTCGCTGCCCGAGTGGGCTCCTGTGGAGCTCAAGGACCTGGACGAGCAGCTCCCGCAGCAGCTCGACTGGGCCGGCTACGACGAGTTCGGTGGTGCTGACGGTTCGTTCACTCGCAACGGCCACACCATCTCCGCCGAGAAGGCTCGTCTGTACCTGTTCGACGATCTGGGCGTGTCGCAGCGCTGGACCAACAAGTTCAGCGAGGTCGGCATCGAGACGGTCGGCGACCTGGTTGGCAAGTCCGAGGAGGATCTGCTGCGCATCGATGGCATCGGTGCCAAGGCGATCGAGGAGCTCCGTGACGGCCTCGAGGCCCACGATCTGCTCTACATCCTCGAGAACAACGACGACGTTGCCGACGAGGAAGACCTCTCGCAGCTGCTGCAGATGGTCTTTAGCCCCGACGGTCCGGACGATATCCTGCTGGGTACCTCCGCTCCGACGCATCACGCCGACGCCGACGAGGAGCTCCTGGGCGCCCCGATCGACGACAAGAAGGCTCCCGCCAACGGTGCCATCAACGAGGACATGGCTTCCCTCGACGAGCTGCTCAAC
>CAKWZF010000126.1:0-4272 GCA_934865005.1 uncultured bacterium
CACCGTGCAGGTATCGGTATTCATTTTTCTGGTGACGCTGATTCTGGTCGCCGTGCTCGAGACCTTCGGCGAGTCCGCGATCGAGCAGTTCCTGCGTGGCAACGAGACGCTCGCCGTCCTGGGTTCGGCGCTTGTCGGCCTGATTCCCAACTGCTCGGCCAGCGTCGTCATCACACAACTGTACCTGGAAGGCGCGCTGCAGCTGGCCCCGATGCTCGCCGGCACGCTCGTCTCTGCTGGTGTGGGCTACCTGGTGCTGTTCCGCACCAACCGCAGCGCCCGCGAAAACGTCCTGTTCCTGATCATGATGTACGTCATCGGTGCCGGCTGGGGCCTCATCCTATCCGCCGTTGGCCTTTAAGTAGATTATTGGGACATGTCTTACGATCTACCCCTGTGACCAGGGCATTCCCCGCTGCCAAAACAAAAAGGTAGATTTTTAGGCATGTCCCAAAAATCTACCTTGGTTAGCGCAGCAGCTCGGTGAGGTTGCGTTTAAAGCGGGCGCGATCTTCGCTGGTAAATGCCGCCGGTCCGCGAGTGCGTCCGCCGGCGCGGCGCACCTTCTTTTCCTCGTGGCGAATAAACAACTGCATGTCGATGGTCGCTTTGTCGTAGACGCGCCCGCGCACACCGATGGCGGCGGCATCGCGCCCGAGCACCATGCTCGCCAAGCCAATGTCCTGCGTCACGACTACGTCGCCCGCCTGCAGGCGTTCGACAATGGCAAAGTCGGCGCTGTCGGCGCCCACGCTCACATCGAGCGTCGTGACCCAAAAGCCGCGTCGCGCGTGCTCGGCATCACGCGGGTCGTCGCGGCGAATGTGCCGTTCCAGGTTTTGCGTGCTGTTGCCGGCGATAACAACGGCGACGCCCGCCCGCCGCGCGCAATCAATTGACTCGCGCGTGACCGGGCAGGCGTCGGCATCAATAAAGAGCGTTCGCGGCATCTAGTGCACCAGTTTGCCAAATTGAATAGCGCGAACAATCAGCGTAACGCCAAACACCAGCAGCGCGGCGCCGCTAAAGATAACGAGCATCTTGGCCGACCACAGCGGATAGATAAACACGAACATGCCGGCGATGATGGAAAGTGCGCCGCTCAGGATGGCGAGGGCACGGTTGGACGAAAGCTCGGACTCCAGAATGGACATGACACCTTCGACAATCCAGCCAAAGCCGGCCACGATAACCACCATCGTGGTGAGCGTCGCGGTCGAGAAGGCCTGGTTGCGCAGGATTATGACGCCGCCCAAGATAATGAGTAGGTTGGAGATGATGCTCGTCACGCGCCAGCCGGTGGGCAGCAGTGGCTCGAAAACAGCGGTAAACAGCCTGATCGCGGCCGTGATCACAAAGTAGAAGCCCAAGACGGTCGTTAGGAAGACGAGGGACTTGGCGGGCGCAAACAGCAGTGCGATGCCGGCGACGAGCGCCAAGACGCCCGTGATGGCGTAAATCCAGCGCACGGCCTTGACGGCCTTGCCTGCCATGCTTTTCTCGTCAAATCCAAACTGGCTCGATTTTTGGTCATCGTTCTTGAAGATGCCCATAATGTCTCCTTTCCGTGCGGCGTAAGCCTTGATTGTTACAACCAGTATCGCCTAAAGGCGCTGGCGTATGGGTCGGGGAGGGCGAAACGTAACCCAAAGGTCCCGAATTGTTTCCGTTGTTCCCCACGTCGCGATTTTCTATTCAACAGGTGTAGAACATTGCAGCCCTGTTCGTTATTGCCTACGTTTTAGGTTAGATTTTCCTAAGGACAATTGGCTTGTATTGGGGGTCCCTATGAACGAAGCAGTTCCCGCAGCGCCGGTAAGCGCTGAGTCGATGGCAAAGCAGGGTTGCGAAAAGCTCGGCTTGGACGCGTTTGATGCGTTGGTTCGCTGCGCCCGCACGTGCCGTCGCTTTGACGAGTCCATGCGCGTGCCGCGCGAGTTTTTGCTCGAGCTGGCGGAACTTGCGCACCTGGCTCCCTGTGGTGCCAATGCTCAGCGTCTGCGTTTTCATGTGGTAAGCGGTGCAGAGGACTGCGCGCGTGTATTTGACGAGCTTGCATGGGCCGGTGCGCTCAAGGATTGGCCGGGTCCCGATGAGGGCGAGCGCCCGACCGGCTACATCGCGATTCTTGCTGAGCGCGCCGTTCCGGGCAAGCCCGCCGCTCCCATTACCGAGGTCGACACGGGCATTGCCGCGCAGACGATGATGCTCGCCGCCCGCAGCGCCACGCCCGAGGTGGCAGCCTGCATGTTCAAGGCCTTTACGCCCCACGCGATCGATGCCATGGGGCTCGATAACGACAAGTATGAGCTCAAGCTGATCATGGCGTTTGGCGTTCCGGCCGAGACACAGGTGATCGATGCGATCGATTCCAACCCCGACGGCTCCATCAATTATTGGCGCGACGAGGCGCGGGTGCACCACGTACCCAAGCGTCCGCTTGCCGACGTGCTGCTGTAGTTGTGCGTCGTTGCGGTGCAATCCGGCGGCAAAATCACCACAAAGGCTCCTGTCCCCTTTGTGGTGGTACGAGGGGAGGGTGTGTGGCAGATCTGTATTTGGTGCGGCATGGGCAGACTGAGCTCAATGTGCAGAGCATTTTGCAGGGCTGGCACGATTCGCCGCTTACGGCGCGCGGGCGCGAGCAGGCGCTGACGGCGCGTTCGGCGTTTGCGGCGCGTGGCGTGGCCTTTGATCATGTGTATTCCTCGCCGTTGGGCCGGGCGCGGCATACGGCCGAGCTTATCGTTGGCGAGGGCCGTTCCATTGAGCTGGTCGATGACCTGCGTGAGTGGCATTTTGGCTCGCTGGAGTGCACATCAAATCGCGAGATGCCGCCGCAGCCCTGGGGCGATTATCCGGTGGCCTTTGGCGGCGAGTCGGAAGTGCAGCTTCAGTCGCGCATGGTCGCGGCGCTGTCCCGCATCATGGCCAGGCCGCAGCACGACTGCGTGCTGGCGGTTTCCCACGGCTCAGCCTGCCAGGAGTTTCTTGAGTATGTGACTGGCGAGGGGGAGCTACCCGACAACGGTGCCGTGCTTCATTTTGGCTATTGCGACGGGGCGTTTTCGCTCTTGGGTTGGTAACGAACGAAAGGACCCCTATGAATAAAGATCTGTATCTGGTCCGTCATGGACAGACGATATTCAACCTTAAGCGTATCATTCAGGGGTGGAGTGACTCGCCGCTTACGCAGTTGGGTTGCGACCAGGCGGCGCGCGCCGGCATGTTTATACGTGCGCGTGGCATTGAGCCCGATCATGCCTACACCTCCACGCTTCATCGCACCGAGCAGACTATCGCCAACTTGTGGCCGGGCTTGGCGTACGAGCGCCTGGACGGTCTGCGCGAGTGGTTCTTTGGCGACTTTGAGGCCGAGCGCGTGATGCTTATGCCCGAGCGCCCGTGGCGCGACTTCTATCGCCAGTTTGGCGGCGAGGGCCAGATGCAGGTGCGCGAGCGCATGGTGGCGACGTTGACCGAGCTTATGCAGCGTCCGGACCATACGTGCGTGCTCGCGGTAAGCCATGGCTCTGCCATCAAGGAGTTCATGGACCACGTGAAGGGCGCGGCGGCCGACGAACGCGATCGTGTGCCGGGCAACTGCTCGGTGCTGCATTTCGTGTTTGACGACGAGGCCGGTACGTTTGAGCTGATTGAGATTTTTACGCAGGAGGATTACGCGCGCGAGCTGGGGCTTGAACCGCTTGTGGCTACTGCAGGTCCGCAGCGCGGATAACGCGAGCGCGGCGGCACGGGTCGCCGGCATAACTTCTCGACGCAAAAGGGGCGGAGATGCATGTACCTGCTGCATCTCCGCCTCCTGTTTGTTGAGCTGCCGATTTTTGTGCTGGGCGGTCTGGTCTTGCTAGAACCGCGCGACCTGGTGCGTGAGCAAACCCGTCGGAACTCGCGGCGCGCCGCTGGCGACCTGCGCGGCGGGGAAGAGCACGGCAACGGTAAAGTTGAACGGCTCCTTGCCGGTGTACGTTCCGGCGGAACGGGCCTCATCGGCCAGCAGCTGCGACGCCCCGGTCAGCGCGGCAGCGTAGGCGGGGTCGTCGGCCAGTGCCGGCTCCGGTGCTTGGTCGAGCATAGCGCGGATGGCCCCGACGGCGTCCTCGCGCTTGACCTCCCACGCGCGGTGCGTAATGCCCGCGGGGTCGGTGACGGCGTAGAGCGACGCGCCCTCTTTGGCGGCGCCCAGGATGATATCCATGACGGGCGAGGCCTCGTAGGCGAGCGACACGGGGCGCGGCTGCACCTTGAGCT
>CAKWZF010000127.1:0-4232 GCA_934865005.1 uncultured bacterium
GCCCTGGGGTCTCCGATGAGAGCAGTTTCGGCCGAGGCTATTCGTCGCCGAAGCTGATGCCCAACGCCTTGGCCTCGCGCACCAGGTCGCTCTGGGGATCGACATACTTGAGCTTGCCGGCGACCTCCTCGAGCGGCATGTGGCACATCTTGCCGTCGCGCAGGGCGATCATGTAGCCAAACTCGCCGCGTAGGCAGCCAAGTGCCGCCTCGACGCCGCACTGGGTCGCAAAGATGCGGTCCTGAGCGTCGGGTTGGCCGCCGCGTTGCGTGTGGCCGGGGATGGCGACGCGGGTCTCGCGACCAGTCTTGGCTTCGATCTCCTTGGCGATGTCGTAGACAATCGAGGGGCTCGTACGCTCGGCGAGCTTCTTCTTGTACTCCTTCTTGGACAGCGCCGCGTCCTCCTTGGAGATAGCGCCCTCGGCGACGGCTACAATCGTAAAGCGGCTGCCGGTCTCCATGCGATGCTCGATGGTCTTGATGACGTTATCCATGTCGTAGGGGATCTCGGGGATCAGGATGACGTCCGCACCGCCTGCGACGCCGGCGTACAGCGGGATCCAGCCAACCTTGTGGCCCATGATCTCGATGACAAACACGCGGCCGTGGCTCGACGCAGTGGTGTGGATGTCGTCGATGCACTTGGTGGCGACGTCGATGGCGCTTGTAAAGCCAAACGTCAGCTCGGTGCCCCAGGTGTCGTTATCGATGGTCTTGGGCAGGGCGATAACGTTGAGGCCCTCTTCGCGCAGGCGGTTGGCGGTCTTGGTGGAGCCGTTACCGCCCAGCATAAACAGGCAGTCGAGCTGCAGCTTATGATAGGTGTGGACCATTGCGGGTACCTTCTCGATGCCATCGGCCTCGGGAATATCCAGACGCTTGAACGGCGTGCGGCTCGTGCCCAGGATGGTGCCGCCGCGGGTGAGGATGCCGCTAAAATCGGCGGGCGACATGACGCGGAACCTGCTGTAGATAAGGCCCTGGTAGCCGTCCTCAAAACCATAGATCTCGATAGGTTCTTCGCTATTGGTCATAAGCGTTTTGACGATGCCGCGCATGGTGGCGTTGAGCGCCTGACAGTCGCCGCCACTGGTAAGAAGACCGATCCTGAGCATGATGAATCCTTCCGGGCAAGTTATAACATGCGCATAAGTTTACCCCCGCACACTGTTGATACGGGGGTAAAACGTGTTAGCTCAAGCGTATAGAAATGTAAGCAACGTCAGGCGAGCGTAAGGTCGACGGGCCTGGGTCCTTACAGTGCGAAGGCGTCGACGTCGCCCCAGTGGCGGCGCAGCGTAATGGCGGCGGCGGGTTCGGTATTGTCAAAGACGACCGACCATTGCGTATTGCTGGTGATGTCTTCCGGATTGGGCTCTTGCGCTGCGGCACGCAGGGCTTCCCAGACAATCGTTTCGTCCTGGGCACCGACATGGGTATCAAGGACATCGGCGATTGCAACGGCGCGCTCTTTACCATGGCCCAGCTCGCCATTCTTTTGGTTGGGCAGCACTTCGTCGCCATAGCAGGCGTAGAAGTTCGTAACCTGGCGTACAGGAGTCGCTTTGAAAGCGCGGTCCGGATCGCGCGGGTCCCACTCTACTACGCGCGCGTCACCGGCGGCGTCGTTGATAAAGAAGTGGTAATCGCGTCCTGCCATGGCGTGCATGTCGTAGGCGGAAAGCAGGTCGACTGCCTCTTGCGTGGTAGCCGCGCGGTCGAGCACCAGACGGATGGCGAGCGAAGTGTTGATGACGGGCCGTTGCGTGTCCTGGTCACAGGGCTGGGAATCCAGGGTGAGTACGGCAATGGACACGCCGCATTCGTTAACACCGTCGAGCTGGGCAAACGGGCCCATCAACGCCGCGGCGCGTCCGGTGACGGAGTCAAGCGGAGTGTTGGCGCCCAGGTTATTGAGGGCGGCAAAGCCGATGGAGGCATAGCCGCCGCGTGGGTGATTGCGCACCAGCAGCGCCGAGGTGTCGTCTTTAAAGTCGTAATTGCGACCGGTGCGCACGCGGCCTTCGGCATCTACGGCGACAAAAGCGCTGCAGGCAAACTGGGGCGCCTGGACATGTACCGGCACACCGGGCAGCACCTGCGCCACCACGGCATCGATGTAGGCCTGGTCGTCGCGCACGCCAGCGGCGATGATGCGATCAAGATCGTAGTCGTAGGCGATGTCGATTGCGTACAGGTCATAGCCATCCGCGTAGCCGGTCAAGCGTCTGAGCGACGCGGCGGACTTGATTTGCTTGCGGTAAACGATGCCGGCGGCAGCGGCAAAGCCGACGGCGACTCCCGCGCCACCGCAGGCGATGGCAATGTTACGTGGCTTCATGACGGTTCCTCTCGTCCTGTTAGCACAATTGTCGCAAAAGGGGCGCGGGCATGATGGCTCAACTTGGTGAGCGGTGCGGAATTAAGCACGGAATGAAGAGTGCGGCGCTGGCGTGGCGGGGTATGCTGGAGGGGACCATCAACCCAGCGAAAGGGGAGAGCATGACGGATCAGGAAACGCCCGAGCGCGCGCACGTGACGGCCGACGATATCGAGGCCGCCAACGACCTTATCGACTTTATCGAGGCATGCCCCAGCATGTTTCATACGGCGGCGACCATTATGGCCGAGCTCGACGAGGCGGGCTTTACCTACCTGCCCGAGAATGCGGCGTGGGACATCGAGCCGGGCGGGCGTTATTACACGCAGCGCAACACCTCGAGCGTTGTTGCCTTTAAGGTGGGCGAGGACCTGGCCGCGACGTGGGGCGAGGACGGCGTTGCCGGCGACTACCATTTTCAGCTGACGGCGTCGCACAGCGACTCGCCGACGTTTAAGGTTAAGGCCGTGCCCGAGCTCGACGGCGCGGGCGAGACGCTGCGCCTGAACACCGAGGCCTACGGCGGCATGATCGACTACACCTGGTTCGACCGTCCGCTGGCACTCGCGGGCCGCGTGCTGGTACGCGAGGGCGACCGTATCGAGAGTCGTTTGCTCGCTACCGAGCGCGAAGTCGCCATCATCCCGAGCCTTGCCATCCACATGAACCGTGGCGTTAACGAGAGCTTTGCTCCCAACCGAGCCGTTGACCTGTGTCCGCTCATCAGCGCCGGTGACCTTAAGCAGGGCGACTTTGACGCCCTGATCGCCGACGAGCTGGATGTTGAGCCCGAGCAAATTTTGGGCCGCGATCTGTTTCTGGTCAACCGCCAGGATGCGCGCATTTGGGGCTGGGCCGACGAGTTTATCTCGACGCCCAAGCTCGACGACCTGGCCTGCGCCTACACCTCGCTGCAGGCATTTTTGGGTGCCGAGAATGCGCACGACGTTTCGGTCTTTTGCTGCTTTGATAACGAGGAGGTTGGCTCCGAGACCAAGCAGGGCGCCATGTCGACGTTCTTGGCCGATGCACTGCGCCGCATTAACGGCTCGCTGGGCTTTGACGACGAATCGTACCACCGTGCGCTTGCTGCCTCGATGCTCGTGAGCTGCGACAATGCACATGCCGTGCACCCCAACCACGCCGAGAAGTGCGATGCCCGCAACCAGGTGGTGCTCAACGGTGGCATCGTCATCAAGGAGGCAGCCAACCAGCACTATTGCACCGATGCCTTTAGCCGCGCGGTGTTCCAAGCCATTTGCGATGACGCCGACGTGCCCACGCAGGCCTTCGCCAACAAGAGCGATATGGCTGGCGGTTCTACGCTGGGCAATCTGTCGAACATGCAGGCGAGCATGCATGCCGTGGACGTGGGCCTGCCGCAGCTTGCCATGCACTCGAGCTACGAGACCGGCGGCGTGCGCGACGTGATGTACGCCATCCGCGCCCTCACCGCCTTCTACGAGCGAAACCTAACCATCAACGGCGCCGAAAGCGTGGAGCTCTAAATGCGAGCCGAAGAAATGAAGGCCGAGCGTGGGGCTCAGCTTATTGATCGGGGTTTACAGCTGTTCGTCGCCGCTTGCCATGAGTCAGGGGTCGACGTTTCCAAGGCGCGACCAACGAGTGCTGAAGAACTCAAGCGTAACGCCTATTCGGACCGCTATGACGAGGAGACGGACTGGCTCTAATAAGCGAAGTGTCGAAAACGCTAGATGTATGTTTGATATCACTTTGGCGAGAGTGTCGCAGACAGAACTACCGGTATGGCGCAAGCCAACCTGACCCCATTGCACCAAACCTACCAAAAAGGGACAGGTTCATTTTGGCAGGCTTTATCTGGGCAAATG
>CAKWZF010000128.1:0-4133 GCA_934865005.1 uncultured bacterium
CTGCTTAATCTCGACCGTCACGCGCTCCTCACCCAGACGCTGGTTGAGCATCGAGGCAGCGGCATCAACAAGGTCGAGTTTCTGCTGGAACTTGGCGGCGTCATGGTCGCGGACGATATAGCGCGCTGTGGCGTGATCGACGGTCGCAGATACACCCTCAAGGTGATAAAAGCCCTCGTAGCCTTCCGTATACTCCGGGCGCTGCACGTAGGGGAGCAACGCGTTGAAGTCACAGAACAGATTGCCTGCGTTGACCATACGGCCCTTAGCGTCGCCCGGGTGGATGGACTGGCCCTCAAAGCGGACGGTCGCCTCGGCGGCGTTAAAGCACTCCCACTCCAGCTCGCCGATGGGGCCGCCGTCGACCGTGTAGGCGTACTTGCAGCCAAAGGTATCGATATCCAACAGCTCGGCTCCGTGGCCGATCTCCTCGTCAGGGCAGAAGCAAATGCCGAGTGCGGGATGGGGCAGAGAGGGGTCCTGAGCGATACGCGCGACAAGCGACATGATCTCGGCGACGCCTGCCTTGTCGTCCGCGCCCAGCAGCGTGGTGCCATCGCTGCAGACCAGGTCCTCACCCGCGAGGTCATTCAGGGCGGGAAGCTTGGCGGTACTCATGGCAACGGGCTTACCGTCAACCGTGCCGCAGACCAGGTCGCCGCCTTCGTAGTGTACGATGTGCGGCTTCACGCCGGCGCCCGGTGCAACTTCGGTGGTGTCGAGATGGGCGATCAGGCCCAGGGCGGGCTTGTCCTCAGCGCCCGCACTTGCGGGGATATGCGCGCAGACATAGGCGTGCTCGGTCACGTGGGCATCTTCCGCACCAAGCTCGCGCAGCTCTTCAGCCAGCACGTTGGCAAGGTCAAACTGAACGGCGCTCGAGGGTACCTGGTCGCAGTTTGCATCCTCGGACTGCGTGTTGATCTGGACGTAGCGCAAAAAGCGTTCGAGGACATCGGGGCTCGTGGTGGTGTTTTCCATAAAGACCGCTCCAATCTTGGTCGTCGTGTGCAACAAGAACTCTAGCACGGTATGCCACGGCATACCACGACGCTTGGATGGGGTAGAATCAGCCATTGAATGCAGAAGGGACGGAAGATCATGGATACGACAAATAGCTCGCGCGAACTACATCTGACGGTGGCGAACGAAGACTACTTGGAGTGCATGGTTCGCATTGAAAGCGAAGAGGGGGAAACCAACGGCGTGCGATCGGTCGACATCGCGCAGCGCCTTGGCGTCTCCAAGGCATCGGTCAATAAAGCGGTTTCGGCGCTCAAGGCATCCGAACTTGTCGAGCAATCGCACTACGGCAAGGTAGTCCTGACCGATCGCGGCCGCGAGGTTGGCACGGCTATCTGGTACCGTCATCGCCTCATCCGCACGTTTTTGGTTCAGGAGCTCGGTGTCGAATTTGAGCGAGCCGATTCCGAGGCCTGCATGATGGAGCATGCGCTTTCCGAGGACACGATGAACCGCTGGCTCGCCTATCTCGAAAAGCAGGGAATCAGCGTCGAGGAATAGCGGGATATATATGGATACGAGTTATTACAACCGGTTTGGTGCCGAGGAACTTACGCGCCGCTTGTCGAGCGAGACCTTGTTGGCGCAGGGTCCCATGGGCAGTGTTCTGTTGAGTGAGTACGATGCCGCCGACATTCCACCGGCGTTTTGGAATCTGGCAGAGCCGCAGACCGTTTCTCGTATCCATCGCTTGTATGTCGCCGCCGGCGCACAGGTGCTCATTACCAACACCTTTCAGGCATCGAGCTATGCCCTCAAGCACGACCAGATTGCGCCGTCCGTGGCGGAGGTCAATCGCGGGGCCGTCGACGATGCCCGCCAGGCGCACCCTCAGCTGCTGCTAGGCTCGATGGGCCCGATCGGTATTGAGTGGTTTGCCGAGGACTCTGCCGAGTATCGTGAAATCCGAGGCATTGCGCGCGAACAGGCGCACGCCTTGCTCAATGCCGGCGTTGACGGTCTGCTGATCGAGACGGTGACGTCTATCCGTAATTTGCAGCCCATGCTTGCCGGCGCCCGAGATGCCGCCGATGGCATGCCTGTTCTGGTGAGTTTTGTCGTTGACGATAAAGGCGACCTGTTGGGCGATGGCCTCAACATCGAGGCAGCCGTTTTGTACGCCGAAAAACACGGCGCAAACTCGGTTGGTGTTAATTGCTGTTCGCTTGCGGCCGCGAACGCGGCGGTGCCCAGGATGGTTACATCGGCGACTACTCCCGTCACGGTGCGTCCCAACGTAGGCGATCCGGTCCAGACTCAGGATGGCCCCGTATGGCACGAGAACCCCGAAGCTTTCGCGCGCGCATGCATCGAATGGAGACATGCCGGTGCCGCAATGGTGGGCAGTTGCTGTGGAACCACGGCAATCACTACGGCCGCGATGGCCGAGGCACTCGATATATAAAGGGCAAAACCGCTCCATACGGGGCGGTTTTTTTTATTGCTTGCATGTCCTCGGCAGCATTTGCCCAAATGGTGAATGCTGGTGCCGGCAGGTTGCCGAGTGCATGTTGCGGGTATACCCCATGCGTACCATGATCCAAACACTGTGAGGTGTCTGCGCGTGTGCGCGATAATTCATTTTGGAACTGACGGTTGGCGCGCTCGCGTCGATGAGGACTTCACTGCCGATAACGTTGCCCGTATCGCCGATGCCGTCGGCGAGTTGTGGCAAAAGACCAATCCGGGCAAAACGGTATATATAGGGTTCGACACCCGGCCCCTGGCGCGCGAGTTCGCTGAGCTTGCGGCGGGTGTGCTAGCAGCGCACGGGCTAGACGCCGTGCTCGCTTCGCGACCTGTCCCGACCCCTGCCCTTACGTGGGCGGCGGCTTATGACGGTGAAGCGTGCGGCGCGCTCATGGTGACGGGGTCCCATCATCCGCAGGGCTATCTGTGCCTCAAGATTCGCATGGGTGACGGCTCGACCGCCAACCAGGATGTCATCGAAGAGCTCGAAGAGACTATGGCTCCCGAGCCAATGGGGATCGAGGGGCAATATCGCACCGCGGATATCATTCCTGACTATATGCAGGCGGTGGCATCGTTTGTCGATGCCGAAGCCATCCGCGCCGCGCACCTGCGCGTGGTTGTCGATCCCATGGGCGGCGCAGCCCAGGGCTATCTAGCCGACTTGCTGCGCGAGCTTGGCGTTGAGGTGCACGAGATTCACGCCGGGCAGGCGTCTGACCAAGAAGATATCTGCCCCGACCCCGTTGAGCCTTGGGTGGACGCTTGCGAGCGCACGGTTGTCGAGGACGGAGCTTGCGCTGGCCTGGTGACCGACGGCGACGCCGACCGTATCGGCGCGGTTGACGAGCGCGGCAGATATATACATCCGCATCAGATCATGGCGCTCGTTTTGGGCGACTTGGTTCAATTTCGTAATTTGGAGGGGCGCGTCGTCGTCAATCTTTCATGCTCGACGCTCGTACGTCGCATTGCCGAGGCGCTTGGCTGCCGCGTGACCGTCAAACCAGTCGGTTTCAAATATATAGCGGCGGAGATGAAGAAGGGCGGCGTCCTCATAGGCGGCGAAGAAGCCGGTGGTATCGGCATCGCCGCGCATATGCCCGAGCGCGATGGAATCCTCGCCTGTCTGATTCTGTGTGAGCTTATGGCAAAGACGGACGCGCCTTTGGGCGTTCTGGTCGACCAACTCGAGGACAGTTTTGGTAAGACGAGTTACGGTCGACGCGATTTGCGCCTTGAGGCCGAAGATGCCGAAACGTTACGAACCCTGCTGCCGGGCGTAAACCCCAAGTCGATTTGTGGCAAGGTGCCGCAAAACGTTAGTCATATGGACGGCTTGCGTCTGTCATTCGAGGATGACACGTGGCTGCTGGTCCGTCCTAGCGGGACCGAACCAGTGGTGCGCGTCTACGCCGAGGGGTTCTCGGTGGAAGAACGTGATGAGTTGCTCGATGCTGGCTGTGCTTTAGCTAGGGGGACGTATCCGCTTTAACCATGAGACTGCCTTATATAAAGAGATGCTCGGCGAGCGGTAGTTGACGGCTGGCAAACGTTAGTCGGATCACAAGATGTGTAGGAAATGTGTACGCCCAGATTCCCGCCCACGGCGCCCCTCCGGTCTGGCAATATATCTCCTT
>CAKWZF010000129.1:0-1857 GCA_934865005.1 uncultured bacterium
CTTCCTGCGCCGCAACCACACCGCCACGCACCTGCTCGACGCTGCCCTTAAGCAGGTCCTGGGCGAGCACGTCTCCCAGGCCGGCTCGCTGGTGACGCCCGAGCACCTGCGCTTTGACTTTACACACTTCGAGGCCCTGTCCTCCGAGCAGCTCAAGGCTGTCGAGGACCTGGTCAACCAGCAGATCTTCGCTTCCAAGCCGGTCGTGACCCGTGTCATGGGCATCGACGAGGTTAAGGCTGCCGGCGCTGTCGCCCTGTTTGGCGAGAAGTATGGCGACGTCGTCCGCGTTGTCTCCGTGGGCGCTGAGGACCAGCCGTTCTCCCGCGAACTCTGCGGTGGCACACACGCTGCCAACACCGCCGAGATCGGCCTGTTCAAGATCATTTCCGAGTCCTCCACGGGCTCCAATGTCCGCCGTATCGAGGCCGTGACCTCTAAGGGTGCCCTCGACTATATGGCCGACCGCCTGGCACTCGTTGACGCCGCTGCTACTGCGCTTAAGTGCCGCGTGGATGAGGTTCCCGCTCGCGTGGAGAACCTGCAGGCCGAGCTGCGCGAGACGTCCAATAAGCTCAAGAAGGCTCTGACCGGTGGCTCCTCCGACGCCATCTCCAGCGCCATCGAGGTTGCCGTCGAGCTCGACGGCTATAAGCTCGTTGTCGCTGAGCTCCAGGGCCTTGAGGCTGCCGACCTCCGCAACGTATGGGATACCGTGCATCAGAAGGTCGCCGGCCCTGTCGCTTGTGTCGTCGCCAGCGTGACTGAGAAGGGCACTCCGGCCCTGCTCGCTGCCGGCTCCGATGACGCCGTCAAGGCCGGTTTCCACGCCGGTAACGTGATCAAGCAGATCGCGGGTCTGGTCGACGGTCGCGGTGGCGGTCGTCCCAACATGGCCCAGGCCGGTGGCAAGAATGCTGCCGGCATCGCCGATGCCCTCGCGGCCGCTAAGACCGCGCTCGGCGCCTAAGAATCTAAGAAGTCGCTGTGGTTGCGCTCGCGCTGGACATAGGGGAGACCAGGATTGGCATCGCCGTCTCGAGCCGTGATGGCAAGATGGCGATGCCTGTCAAGGTGCTTCCGGCTGCCGAGGTCACCGGTATGGCCAAGACGTTCCGCTACCTGGTTGAGGACTATGAGCCCGACATCCTGGTAAGCGGACGTCCCCTGACCATGGCCGGTGAGCCCGGCCCTCAGGCCGAGCGCGTTGCCGCTGTGGCGCAAAAGATTGCCGACGAGCTCGATCTTCCGTTGGAGTTTGAGGACGAGCGTCTGTCCTCGCAAGAGGCTAAGCGTATCCTGCGCGAGCAGGGCCTCAACGAAAAGCAGATGAGGGGCAAGATCGACATGATTGCCGCCAGCCTGTTTTTGCAGACGTGGCTCGATCGTAAAAACGAGGAGGTTTCGCATGCCTAGCGCTTCCGATCCGCGCCAGCAGAATCGTACACGGCAGCCGGCGTCGCGCCCTGCCCAGCCTGGCCAGCGTCCGGCACAGCCGACGCAGCGTGCAGCTCAGCCTGCCGCGCGCCCGGCGCAGTCCTTCTCTCATTCGGCCCAACCTGTTCAACGGACGGGTCAGCAGCCTTCTGCTCGTTCGGCCCAGCCTGCAGGCGGTACCCGCTTTAAGCAGCAGGCATCTACCCAGCGAGTGCAGGCCCCCCAGTCGCATTCGCATCACGCTCTCGGTTCCCATGGCGTTGCTCCGGCTACGCGCTCGAGCTATAACACGCACGTCCGCCGTGGTACACAAAAGAAAAGCTCCCCGGTGCCTATGATTATCGGTGGCGTTGTTGCCGTGCTTGCGCTTGTCGCGATCGTTTTCTTTGTCGTGCCAGCCGTCAAGGGCTTCTTTGGCGG
>CAKWZF010000129.1:1867-3919 GCA_934865005.1 uncultured bacterium
CGGTGAGGGTGCGAAAGTCGTTGCAGGCCAGCAGGTTACTATCACGATTCCCGATGGTGCCTCGGGTGACAGCATCGCTTCGATTCTCTCCGAGAATCATATCGTCGAAAATCCCAAGGATTATTATGCGGCGGTGAAAAAGCTCAACGCCGATATGTCGCTCAAGCCTGGTGATTATTCGTTCACCACACTCATGGATGCGACCAAGGTTGTTCAGCAGCTCATGGAAGGCCCCAACGCGGGCTCCAATGCGCTGACTATCCCTGAGGGCCTAACGGTCGATCAAGTCGCCGACCGTGTGGCCCAGGCCTACGACAGCATCTCTAAGGAAGACTTCCTCAACCAGGCCAAGGCCTCCAACTACGTTGACGACTATAGCTTCCTTAAGGGCGCCGCCAACGATTCGCTCGAGGGTTTCTTGTTCCCCAAGACCTATTCGCTGGGCGATTCGCCGACGGCCGATGACGTGATTCGCGCCATGCTCGATCAGTTTAAGACCGAGTACAAGTCGTTTGACTTTGCGAGCTGCGAAGCCAAGATCAAGGAACGCTACGGCGTGGAGATGTCCGACTACGACATCGTCAACTTGGCCTCTATCGTTGAGCGCGAGGGCCTCAACGCCGATCAACGTGCGCACGTGGCCTCGGTCTTCTACAACCGCCTTGCCGGCAAGCTCGACGGTCTGCGCTATCTCAACAGCGATGCGACCATGATGTATGTCACCGGTGGCGAGGTTACCGCCGACGACCTGCAGAGCGATAGTCCGTATAACACCTATAAGCACGAGGGCCTACCGCCCACGCCCATCTGCTCTCCGTCGCTCGAGGCACTCAAGGCCACGCTTGAGCCGACCGACTCCGATGACCTGTATTTCTACATTACGCAGGACGAGGAGTACTTCTCGCAAACCTACGAAGAGCATCAACAGTCTTGGAATTAGCATGAGGATTTTTAGCCCCAAACGATACGTTGCCTCGGTCGATCGCATCGATCTCGATACCCTGTGGGCCGACGGCAAACGCGCCATTCTGCTCGATCGCGATAACACCCTGGTGCCGCGCGACACCGAGCAGGTCCCCGCCGCGATTTCCGCTTGGCTCGACGCCGCCCGCGCCAAAGGCTTTAAGCTGTGCATGGTGTCCAATAACTGGCATCGCGACCAGGTCATGGCGTCGGCACGCGAGCTGGGACTCGAGGCCATCAGCCACGCCATGAAGCCGGCGCCGTTTGCCCTCAAGGCGGGTCTTAAGCGCCTCGGCGCCACGGCTGACGAGGCGGTGCTGCTCGGTGATCAGCTCTACACGGACGTGTGGAGCGGCAACTTCGCCGGCGTCGATACCATCCTGGTAAAGCCGCAGGCGACGCAGGACCTGTGGTATACGCAGATCTTCCGTATCTTTGAGCGCCGGGCCCTGCGCGACCTTCCTTGCGAGGAATAGGTCTCGTCATGTCCCAGCACATCAAACACGGCTGCGACCATATCTTCTTTATCGGCTTTTTGGGCGCGGGCAAGTCGACGCTTGCGCGCAACGTGGGCACCATGTTCAAGCGGCGTTTTATCGATACCGACCGTCTGGTCGTGCGCCGTTGCGGCAAGTCGGTAACCGAGATTTTTGAGACCGAGGGCGAGGATCGTTTTCGTGAGCTCGAGACCTCGGCGCTCCGTTCGCTCCAAAGCGAGCGCAGCCTGTTGGTTTCGTGCGGGGGTGGTATCGTCGAGACGCCGGTGAATATAGAGCTGATGCACGAAATGGGTACGTGCGTGTACCTCGAGGGTGACTTTGAGGATTCGATTCGCCAGATTCGTCGGTCCGACACGCGCCCCGATTTCCGCTCGCCCGAGCATGCCGCGCGCCTGTTTGAGCATCGCCGTCCGCTGTATCGCCAGGCCGCCGATATTACCCTTGATATTCGCAACAAGTCCTTCGAGGACGTTTCCTACCTTTGTGCCGAGATGCTTTTGGAGCGTGGACTGCTATGATTCGCCGTCAACTGATCAATTTCCAAAACCGCAGTGTCGATGTCCGCGTCGGATTGGGCGCGTTCGTGGAG
>CAKWZF010000130.1:0-3901 GCA_934865005.1 uncultured bacterium
CCCTAAGCGAGCAAGGTGACGTGAAAGAGGAGGGAAGCGTACTTCGGTACGCGACCGACGATTGAACGTCAGATTGCCGCTTAGGGGCGTTTGCAGCGTCGAGCCGTTACGCGGTTTGGTAAAACCGCGTAACTTACATGACCATAACGTAGCGCGATCCCACGTAGTACTGCTTACCCATCAGGACCGGCTCGCCATTGGGGCCGGTGAAGCCGGCACGTAGATTGAGCAGCGGATCGTGCGGAGCAATGCCCAACTCGGCCGCCTGCTCGGCATTGGCGCGAACGGCCTCGACCGTGCGGTAGCCAACCGAGACAATCGGCGTTCCGCCAACACGCTCGACCTCGGCAAAAATCGACTTGTCCTCAAGATCGGCCGTCAACAGCTCACGGTAGGCGTCAAACGGCACAAAGATATTCTCCTCAAAGATGGGCTCACCGTCGGCCGTACGCACGCGCTTGATGTGCAGCAGCAGCGCGTCCTTCTGCAGACCAAAGAACTCCATCTCGTTTTGACGCGCCGGAACGATCTGGCGATCGACCACGTGTGCACCGGCCTTCATGCCGTTGCCGGCACACAGCGCGGTAAACGTCTGCAGCGTCGAGGCGTGAAACTGGCGATTGATGTGCGGGGTGGAAACAAAGGTGCCGCGGCCCTGCTGCTTAACCAGGTAGCCATCGGAGCACAGCTCCTCGACGGCGCGGCGCACCGTAATTCGGCTCACGTCGTACTGCTCGGCTAGCTCAAGCTCGGACGGAATACGCTCCTTGGGTGCATAAACACCTTTCTCGATCGCGTCCTTGATTTCGTCATAAATCTGCTGGTAAAGCGGTGCATTTTTAGGCGTAGGCATATCTAATCACTCTTATCGAAATATCGAAATAACTAATACGTATATAACGTCTAGTTTCATGTTACCTCATAATGATAAAACGATACACCCTCCCTACCAAAAAGCGACAGCTTCATTTTGGTAGGTTTTAACTGGGCAAACGAAGGCCTCCCGAAAGCAGCGAGGCTTTCGGGAGGCTCAAGCGGACAGGATTGCGCCGTGCCGGCAAAATGCCAACACTCTACCTGCCGTCGTCCTGCTGCAGGCTGTCCTGCTCGCTGAGGCGCGCCTGCCTGCTGGCCATGCGTGCGGGCTTGTCGGGATCGGGAACGGCCGTGGGCATGGGCTCGTCGACATGACCACCCCACCAGCCGCCCACAAAGTTGAGCGTGTGGAACACGTTGATCACGGCGCCGGGATCAACGTCGCACACCAGCTTGATAATGTCCTGGCTCTCGTAGGTCGAGACAACGGTGTTCAGCAGGTACATCTTTTCGCGGCTGTATCCGCCGACGACCTCGGCGCAGCTAATGCCGTGCTGAAAATGGTTTACGTAGGCAGTCATGACCTCGTCTGCCTTGCGCGTCGTGATCTGCAGCGTCACGCGGTCGTAGCGACGATAGAAGCTGTCGATGGTCTTGGTCGAAATAAACTGGAACACGATGGAGTACGCCGCCTTGTCCCAGCCAAACATAAAGCCAAAGATCGCCAGGATAAAGCAGTTGAAACCAAAGATGACGCCCCAGATGGTCTTGCCCGTGTGGTTGGAAACCCACAGCGCGATAAAGTCGGTGCCGCCGGTGGATGCGCCGGATTTAAGCGCGATGGCAGCGCCCAGACCCGAGACCACGCCGCCAAAAATGATGAGCATGATCTTGTCGCCCAAAAACGGAGCGAAGTGAAAGACGTTGAGAAACAGCGATGAGAGCACGACCTGCATCATCGAGAAGATGACGAAGCGCTTGCTAATGCCGCTCCAACATAGGAGCGCCACGGGGATGTTGAGCGCGAGCATACCGAGCGAGATGTCGATGTGAACGCCGCCGAGTGAGGTAACGCGATCGAGCAGGACCGCGACGCCGGTAAGACCGCTCGGAAGCAGGTCGGCGGGTTGAATGAACGCCTGGATCAGGAATGTCTGGAGAACGGCGGAAATCGTGACCGCCACGGCAGTAATGGCGCGGCGGACGATGGTGAGACGACCGAGCACGAGCACGCGGTCCGTGAGCTGATCGATGGCGTTCGCCACGCGGGCTCCTTTCGAAGGCAAATCTAGTTGTGAGGCATGTCGGCGATTGTAGCACGGAGCGTGCGAGGGCGCTTCAATTCACCCTCCCTCGACAACCAAAGGGGGACCAGCAACCCCCACGACCAAAGGCCCAAATTACAAGTGAGTAGACTTTTTACGATCTGCAGAGCACACCCAAAACCGCCACCCCTGTGACCTGCGGTTTTACTAGAGCAGATGCACTTTGTGCTCGGCCTGCGCCAAAAAGTCTACTCACTTAGCCCGAATCGAAGCCAAACGGATCAAAATAGAAACCAAATTGAGCCAATCCACCGCAAAAACGTTTGAACCCGTTCTTCTCGCGGCGGATTGACACTACAAAGCGGCCAAAATGTCGGTCAAATTATCGATAACGGCATCGGCTCGCGATTGATCGAGGTTAACGCCCTCGTGCGGACGCAGCGCCAGGACGCGGGCGCCGGAACGTTTGCCAGCCTCGATACCCAAAGGCGAATCCTCGATAACCAGGCACTCGGCGGGCTCCACACCCAGCGCTTCCATGGCGCGCAGGTAGATCTCGGGGTCGGGCTTAAACGCGCTGCACTCGTGACCGCTGATGGTGTAATCCAGCACATCGGCAATGCCAGCGATCTCCACCAGCTCGTCAATCAACTCGCGATAGGACGAGCTTGCGATGGCGCACTTCACGCCGTGCTCGTGCAGCTCGCGCATCACCGGCTCCGTCTGCTCGTTGAGCAGCTCGGCATACGGAACGGGGTGATCCGGGCTATAGACCTGCTTGTACTCCACGCGCAGACGCTCGCGCAGCTCAACATCGTCGGGCACCAGCGCCTTCCAAATGGCAGGCTCGTTAGACCCCGAAAGATCGGGAATCTCGTCAAAATGGAACCCCTTCTCTTCCATAAACGCCACGCGACGACGGTTGTAGAACCACTCGGTATCGACCAGCACGCCGTCCATGTCAAACAGCACTGCCTTGATCATACGCATCTCCTCCCACCTGCCAAAAAGGGACAGGTTTATTTTGGTAGGTTTTATCTGGGATTTGCGACGCAACAGACACGCCCTCCCCAGAGCAAAAAAGGGGACGGGGCGCAAACCCCATCCCCTCTCAATCAACCCGTAAGGTCTACTTACTTGTGATTAGTAGGAAAGCTTCCACATGTAGCGACGCATGGTCAGCGGGTGCTGACGGGCCTCTGCGATCTGGTTGCCATACTCGCGCATAACGGCGAGGTGCAGCAGCGGGTTGAAGTAGGTGATGACGCTCGCGGGCACGGCGTCGGCCAGGCCGTAGTCCTTGGAGTCGATCAGAGCGACCTTGGCACCCATGCGCTCAAGGAAGGTGAGGGCGCGGGCGTCCATCGGACGGGTAGCGCCATCGGACATGAAGAAGACGTAAGGCTTGCCCTCGGTGGAAACCTCGAACGGGCCGTGGAAGTACTCGCCGGTGTTGTAGGCGGCGGCGTCGATCCACTGCATCTCGGTGAACAGGAAGGCGGCGTGAGAATAAGCCATCTTCTCGGAGGCACCGGAGGCCATGAAGTAGATCATCTTGTCGTCCTTGAAGTCCTCGGCGAACTTCTTGGCGAGCTTCTTGCAGTGCTGAGCGGCGTTCTCGCAGAGGTCGAAGACGTTGGTGAGGCCGGTGATCATGTCCTCGTAGTGGTCATAGCCCTCGGTCTGCTGAAGGATCTCGAGAGCAAGAGCGATGGCATAGCCGGGCTTCTCGCACTTGGCTGCGTAGTTGGCGTGGAAGCCGTGAACGATGACGTGGTCGGCGTCGACGGTCAGAGCGGAGCCAGCCTTGTTGGTGAGGG
>CAKWZF010000131.1:0-3900 GCA_934865005.1 uncultured bacterium
GTGGAATAGTTCCTGTTTGGCCCCTATTCTGCCGCAAACAGGAACTATTCCACCGCAACTTATAAAAGGGGCATCAGAGATGCGGGCCGCCAAGCACTACGGCTACGGGCGCCAGCGTCATAATCCCCTATGCGTCAGCGCCAAGTCCTAGAGGGCTAAACGGATTGCATCGATAATGCGCGCGCAGCGCTGTGTGGCGGCAAGGGGCATGACGGGACTCTCGGGTTTCCCCGCCCGGATGAGCTGGGTCGCATGCTGGATTTCGCCGTAGAAATCATCGACCTCAAACGAGGCATTTTTTTCGAGCATTCGCCCGTCGGAATACTTCACATGGGCGAGCTCGGGGCGATGGAGGCGCTCGATTTCCAACGAGCCCCGCTCACAGGCAATCGTTAAGCGGCTTTCATACGCTGCCTTGCCGTCGCACACCATATGAATGGGTATGCCGCCGACGCTCATATGAATCTCATCGGCCCAATCCACGCGGCCGCCCGATACGTCACGCCAGCGAACTTCACGAGACGAAACATCGCACGCACCCGCAAGCAAATCCTCAAACCACCCGACCGCATAGCAGCCCATGTCATATAGACAACCACCCTGCAACGGATCGAGCAGATAACTCGAAGGGGGCTCACCATAATCAAGTTTTTGCACGCTTTCGATCGAAACGATACGGCCGAGCTCGCCCGACGCAAGCAAGCCCTTCACACGAGTATGCATCGGACAAAACCGATTTTTCATCGCCTCCATAAATGGCACGCCGCACTCACGGGAAACCGAGGCGATCACATAGGCCTCTTCTTCATTCAAAACGGCCGGCTTTTCGCACAGCACGGCCTTTCCGGCGCGCAGCGCGCGACAGGCCCAACGCGCATGCATGCCATGCGGAAGAGCCAAGTAGATTACGTCGACATCGGGGTCGGCAATCAACGCATCAAAAGCCGCATCGCCGTTATCGTCAGCTGTGGCATAACTGTGCGCGGCATCAATCGAAAACGCCCTGCAAAACTCCTCAACATGCGAAGGAGTGCGACCGGCGGCAGCCACAAGCCGTGCCCCGTCCACCTCCTTGAGCGACGATGCAAATCGATGCGAAATGCGCCCAGCGCCCAAAACGCCCCAACGAACCTCACGCAAATCATCACATGAATCCCGATGGCCCACGACAGCCCCCTTCAGTTGCGGTGGAATAGTTCCTGTTTGGCCCCTATTCTGCCGCAAACAGGAACTATTCCACCGAAAGTTATAAAAGGGGCATCAGGAGCGCGTTTTGCAAAAGGCTTTAAGTGCGGCCGTTACGGGGCCAGGCTGGAAACGTCGGCGCACATCGTCGAGACGCTCGGGAATATCGATGTGCTGCGGGCAGTGACGCGCGCATTTGCCGCACTTGACGCAGTTGCTCACCAGCTTGGGCTCGTTCGTCCGCACCGCGCTCGCCGTAAAGTATTGAGACAGCCCCGTAAACCAACTATGCGCATAGCTCGCGTTGTAGGCGCCAAAGCAGCCGGGAATATTGATACCCTTGGGGCACGGCATGCAGTAGCCGCACCCCGTACAGGGCACGCGATTCGATTTCTCAAACTCTCCCAGCACGCGTGCGATGGTATCGAGCTGCTCTGTCGTCATCGAATCCGGCAGTGCACGATCAGCCAGCGCCGCGTTCTCATCCACCTGCGCGGTATCGGTCATGCCCGAAAGCAGCATCGTGACTTGAGGATGGTTCCACACCCACGAAAGGCCCCAAGCAGCCGGCGTCTTCAGATACGGATCGCGTACGTCATCGAACACGGCGCGGGCCCGCGGAGGTAGCTTGCCCGCCAGGCGTCCACCCAAAAGCGGCTCCATCACAAACACCGCGAGCCCGCGCTCGGCGGCTGCCATGAGTCCCGCCGTTCCCGCTTGGTATCGCTCTCCAGCGTAGTTGTACTGGATCTGGCAAAAGTCCCAGTCATACGCGTCAAGCATCGTGAGGAAGTCCGCCGCACTGCCGTGGTACGAAAAACCTATCTGGCGAATACGCCCCGCAGCCTTTTGGTGCGCAATCCAGTCCTCGATACCCAACGCTACCACGCGCTCCCACTGCGCGGGCGAGGTGATGTTGTGCATAAGGTAATAGTCGATATGGTCAGTCCGCAAACGGCGCAGCTGCTCGTCGAAGAACCGATCGAAATCCTCTGCGCACTTGCACGAAGCGTGCGGCAACTTAGTCGCCAGCAACACCCGGTCACGCAGCCCCAAGCGCTCAAGTGAGGCGCCCACGCACACCTCGTTACCGGGATAAAGATACGCGGTATCCAGATAATTAATCCCCTGCTCTACCGCACGGGAGATGATGGCATCGGCCGTCTTCGCATCGGGGTGTCCCGGCGCACCGGGAAACCTCATGCAGCCCAGACCCAGAGCGGATATTCGGTTACCACTTTTGGGGTCAACACGGTATTGCACGGCCCCTCCCTTCGCCATCAGCGCCCCGGCAAGGCGAAACACAATGGTCACGCAGCCGAAACATCGTGGAATCGCAATCGAGAATGTATCGTAACGTAGCAGAAATCGAGCCGTCACGACACCGCTTTAACATCAGCAAAAAGCCCGATGAAAGGAGGCGACCGTGACCACACGTGAGGACGCCTACCCCTACCCCGGCGAGCAGTACATCCTCTCGGTCGACCGCTATCAGATCGAGGTCATGGACCATCTGGACGAGCTTCCCGCCACAGGCGCCGTCATCTTCTGCACCTTCCCCAAGGTGCGCGATGGCGTCGGATACCCCGCGCGCGTTTTTGCGATCTGTCCCGCGGCATAAGCGCACAGTGCAATAGTTTCTTTTTCATAACAGCAGCCCCACGCGCTTACCAAACGCCCCGGCGACATACAATCCATCAGGCGCCCCTTACGCGGGCGCCTTTTATATGAGGAGATGATTCGCATGCAGATCAACAAGGTCGCCTTTATCGGCAAGGGCGGCGTCGGCCTGCTCTACGGCAGCATGATCGCCAGGGCGCTCGGCAACGACGCCGTCGAATACGTCATGGATGATGCTCGTTTCGAGCGTCACGCGAACGACGCACTCACCGTCAACGGCGAACCCTGCGATCTCACGTCCGTCCGCGCCAGCGAGGCAACGCCCGCCGATCTGGTCATTCTCACGGTCAAGACGACTGGACTCAACCAAGCACTCAAGACTATGGAGCGCGTCGTGGGACCCAACACGCTCATCGCCTCGCTGTGTAACGGCATTACAAGCGAACAAAAGATTGCCGAGCGCTTTGGCTGGAAGCACACCGTCCTGGGTATCTGCCAGGGCATGGACGCCGTATTCCTCGACGGCGCGCTCACCTTTACCAACACTGGCGAAATCCGCTTTGGTGCGGCAGCCGGCACCAACCCCGCGACCGTCGCCGCCATCGGCGAGCTCTACACACGCTGCGGCATCGCCCATACCGTCGAGAGCGACATTGCGCACCGCATGTGGGCCAAACTCATGCTCAACGACGGCATCAACCAGACCTGTATGGCCTACGGCGGGACCTACGGAAGCGCCACGGAGCCGGACTCCGAGCAGCGTCGCTGCTTTGTTTCTGCCATGCGCGAAACGCTTGCGGTCGCCAACGCCGAGGGCATTGAGCTGACCGAGGCAGACCTGACGCAGATGGTGCACCTCATCGAGGGAATCGACCCCACCGGTATGCCCTCGATGGCGCAGGACCGCATCGCGCAACGAAAAACCGAAGTCGAGGAGTTCGCGGGCACCATTTGCCGCCTGGCCGTCAAACACGATATCCAAGTGCCGCAAAACGATTGGCTCTATCAGCGCATCCGCGATATCGAGAAAAGCTGGTAGCGCCCGGCTCACCACGTCAACAGGCTCAACAGCAAAGCCGCCACAAGGAGCACTCC
>CAKWZF010000132.1:0-3773 GCA_934865005.1 uncultured bacterium
ACCTTGCCAAGGTTGGGGTCGCGGGTTCGAGCCCCGTTGTCCGCTCCAAACGCAACAGCCCGACTACTACGGTAGCCGGGCTTTTTTTGTACCTATCTCCTAGGCTCGAACCCGAGAGGGGGCGAGCGTTTTGGGTCGTGGCTGTGGCGTTGTTTGCCGCGAATGTCCGCTTTGGGCGTATCATCGTGGGCATCTCGCATAACCTCGTTGCAAGGGAGATACGCCCCATGGCTACAGAAAAGTCTTCTTCGCGCTCATGGATGTCCGATGCCGCGATCTATCAGATCTACCCGCGCTCGTTTAAGGATTCGACTGGTTCGGGTCTGGGCGATATCGCGGGCATTACCCAGCAGATGGACTATCTTGAGCGGCTGGGTATCGAGGCCATCTGGCTGAGCCCGTTTTACCCTTCGCCTCTTGTCGATGGCGGCTATGATGTGGCGGACTACTGCGATGTCGACCCACGTCTCGGCTCGCTTGACGACTTCGATGACATGATCGCTGCGGCTCACGCGCGCGGCATCAAGGCCATCGTCGACATCGTGCCCAACCATTCATCCAACCAGCACCCCTGGTTCAAAGCCGCTCTTGCCGCCGGCCCCGGATCGCCCGAACGCGCCCGTTATATCTTCCGCGATGGTCGCGGCGAGCATGGCGAGCTGCCTCCCACCAATTGGAATGCCAACTTTGGCGGCCCCGCATGGACGCGTGTTGCGGACGGTCAGTGGTATCTGCACATGTTTACGCCCGAGCAGCCGGACTTTGACTGGTCATGCCCTGAGGTTCACGCGCTCTTTTGCGACGTCCTGGCGTTTTGGAGCGATCGAGGCGTCGACGGCTTTCGCATTGATGTGGCGCAGGGTCTCGCCAAGGATCTCGACCGCGATGACCTCGACCGGTGGCATCTCGCCGAGGGCGATGACATGGTTGACGACGGCACCCATCCGCTGTGGGACCGCAATGAGGTCCACGAGATCTATCGCGAGTGGCGCCGCGTGTTCGACCGCTATAATCCGCCGCGCAGTGCCGTTGCCGAGGCGTGGGTGCTGCCCGAGCGCCAGTATCTTTACGCGCGTCCCAGCGAGCTTGGCCAGACATTCAACTTTGAGTTTGCCAAGGCCACTTGGACCTATGATGACATGCACACTGCAATCGAGAAGGGCTTGAAGGCAGCCGTCGAATCCGATTCCGCCTCGACCTGGGTACTCTCCAACCACGACGTGCCGCGCGTGGCGACACGCTATGCCCTGCCGCAAATCAAGGCGACGCGCTACCACCAGATTGCGCTCGACTGGCTCTTACGCGACGGGTCGTCTTATTACGAGGACCGTGAACTCGGCGAGCGCCGCACGCGGGCGGCCCTTTTGCTTGAACTGGCGCTTCCGGGCTCGGTATACGTGTATCAGGGTGAGGAGCTCGGTCTTTTTGAGGTGGCTGACATTCCGTGGGCTGCACTCGAAGATCCTACTGCGACCAATACGCACGGACCGAAGCGCGAGAAGGGGCGCGACGGCTGTCGTGTGCCCCTGCCATGGGTAGCGGCGGACGATCCCGCGCAGGGCGGATCGTTTGGGTTTTCGCCTGCGGACGCCGATGCGGCGCCCCATCTGCCGCAGCCTGCATGGTTTTCCGATTACGCTGCCGATAGGGAAGAAGCGGACCCGACATCGATGCTTGCGCTCTATCGTGACGCCCTCTGGCTGCGGCGCAAGCTGCGCAGGTGCGCCAACGATCTTGCGTGGCTCGATCTTGACGGGCGCACCGGCCTTGCGGATGGTGCCGAGGGTGCTGAGGGCGGCGTCATCGCCTATCGCCGCGACAACGGCTGGGCGTGTGTGACGAACTTCGGCGCAGCGCCCGTGGAACTGCCGGCGGGCAGGGTCCTGCTCACCTCATCACCGCTTGCAGACGGCAGGCTCGCGCAGGACAGCTCTGCCTGGATCATGCTCGGTGAGATGTAGAGGCCTCTTGCGGCGAGTTTGCGTTTGCCTGCGCCTTCCGTGGTGGCTGATGTCTTCGCGAGGTTCACGAGGGCGTCGCAAAACTTTTCAAAAAAAGTTCTTGCATAGGATGCGGGCATCACGTAAGATTAATCCCCGTAAGCGGACATGGCTCAGTTGGTAGAGCACAACCTTGCCAAGGTTGGGGTCGCGGGTTCGAGCCCCGTTGTCCGCTCCATTTGGGCGTTTAGCTCAGGGGGAGAGCGCTTCCCTGACACGGAAGAGGTCAGAAGTTCAAATCTTCTAACGCCCACCAAATGTTCGCAGCTCAGAGGCTATGTCCTCTGGGCTGTTTTGTTTTATATCGCCTAATGGGTCGCCAAATCGCCGGCAAAAGGTACCTCGATTCATGAAAGAGCGGTTCTGAGCGTCTGTTTAGCCTTGTCATCTCAATCGAGTGGGGGTTGACCGTTTTGAACATAACCGTGCACCTCGTTGATGTTTCCGCGATCGATCCCGGCGTGACCGTTGATATGGCACCAATCGCAGGACGCTATGCCTTACGTGCCTCCAATGAGGATCTCCCCATTGCGTCTCGGAGGGAAGCCGCAGGCGTGGGTCTGCTTCTTCGCGACGCCCTGGGTGTCTTCGACGACACCCGGCTTGTGCGTTCTGCTTTTGGCAAGATCGAGCTTGCGGATGGGGAGGCCCCCTCTATTTCCATTTCACATGGCGGAAGCGTGGCCGTCCTCGCTGTATCCGATGTTGCTCGGTCGGTCGGAGGACCTATTGGCGTGGATATCGAGGCGATCGATGAGATTGCTCCCGTTGCGGTTGAGCGTATGGTGAGCGACGACGAGCGCGCGTGGATTAACGCTGCCCCCAATTTGCAAGAACGCAATCTTCGCCTGAGTCAGACGTGGACACGCATCGAGGCCATCCTCAAGGCTGAGGGCGTCGGGTTTTCGATTGACCCTCGCAAAGATGGCATGCCCGGCGGATGGAATGCTTCGTCGGTGACATACGGTCGCTGCGCCATCTCTTGTGCGGCACGCTCTATGCCTCGTATCGTCGTCAAGGAGCATGCCTTTCGGGTAGCATAGGAGCCAATCGCCAATAGGGGAGGCCGCCATGTCGCTGAACGCTCAAAACGATATTGCTTCACGGATCGAGGATGCCGTCTTTGAACTTATGGCGACAACTCCGGTGCAGTCGATTAAGGTGGCCGAGGTACTTCGCCTTGCCCATACATCCAAATCGACGTTCTATCGCTGTTATCGCTCTGTCGATGATGTGGTTAAACGTTTTGAAGATGAGCTGCTCCAGAATATGCAGGACATCAATGATGTTGCGCTGGAGGCTCGTTTTGGCGATGCGCAGCTGGACCCTACGCCCACGATGATCAAGCGCATGGAGATCCTCAAGGCTAATCGCTCGAAAGTTTTGGCACTTAACAGCGATAACGGCGATCCCGTGTTTGCTCACAAGGCAACGATCTTTATGCATGACTATTTTCGCAATCGGCTTCGCTCGACATTTTCCGATGAAACGGACCTCGATCTGTATCTAGCATTTGCGCTTGCGGGCCACCATAACCTCATTCAGTATTGGCTCGAGGCCCGGCCCGACCTTGAGGCGCGCACCGTTGCCGCCGCCCTCAATCGCATGTTCTACGCACCGCTCTTTGTCGACGATGCATCGCGTCATTGGCACCCACGTATTCCCGATTTTGAAAGGCCAGTCGCGTGAGCGGTCGATATTTGGGGATAAACGGTTGTATTCAGGGCGAGTTTTAGATATCTCTGATCATTAGCTCAAATAATACGAGTCCGT
>CAKWZF010000133.1:0-3644 GCA_934865005.1 uncultured bacterium
GCACCGAGTGCAAGGTCGCCGGCATGACGGCCACACGTATCGTTGAAGACCCTAAAATCATCAAGGTCGATCACCGCAACGCCGGCATTCATGCGGGCGTTGCGGAGCTTTTCCTCGTAATATCGGCGATTGCGCACACTCGTCAGCACGTCGGTGTAGACAAGGTCCTCTTCTGCAGCCTCTTGCTCATTGATCGGCCGCACCATCAGCAAGACGTGAGGCTCGCCCTCGACCTTCAGAGGGCGCAGGCGGGCGCGGTACTCAGTACCATCATTGAGCAGTTGCTCCGACACCTCATCGGAGTCTGCCAAAGCCTCAAGACTCGACTGGCGCAAACAAGGACACCGATCGCCGGCGAGCAGGCAGTTAGGCTCGCTCTTAATCTGATCGGCCGACAGCAAACGCACCACGGGGTAGGTCTTCGCGACGCGGGCGACCTCGGCGGCAGCCTCCTCGTCGGTTAGATTGACCTCGTGATTATTGAGCATATGGGGCCCTTTCTATCGTTACGCACGGCAACAGTGCATATCAATTGGTACAAGGGTAACATCTAACAGCTGAAGGCAAACGCGCGATTATCGTTACATTTTTATGACCTGGCAAGCGGCGATAATGGAGCCGCGGGCGCGCGCTTATGGGCGCATTCGTTAACAATGACGAAACGCTAACAGCGCCTCTCCCCGCAGGTCATCGAGCGTGCAAACGCTCCAAGACATCGCGAACGGCGTTTGCCGCCGTAACGGGGCGATCGCGCAGACCGTTATGCGCGCCCGGGATCGTCACAAGGGGGCAATCGAGATATTCGGCAGCCGCTCGCGTGCCAGCCTCGCGGGGCGTATCGACCGAAAGCTCGCCGAGAAGCACAGCAGCAACGGACTTCGATGCGCAGACACTATCCCAATTGGGAACGTAAGTCATATTTGTTCCATATTCGTTCGCCATAAAGCAACGACCATTGCGCAGGGCATGTTTGACTTCCGCTTCGGTCGTCCCAGGAGCCTCGGGGTCCAAGTCGCCAAGAGCTCCCAAGAAAAGCCGGAGCGCCCTTGAAACCTTTCCAGCCGCAATCATATCGAGCAAAACCGGAGCTGCGCCCATGCCGACGCCTTCGGCCGACACAGCCGGCTCATGCAGAATCGCACGGGCGACGAGATGGGGTTCGGTGCGAAGAAGCTCCAGCGCCACCAACGTACCGGCGCTATGCGCAAGCACATTTGCCGGAGCGCCAACGTGTTCGATCACGGCTTGCAGGTCGGCGGCCTGAGCGGCAAGATCATAGCTGCCGTCTGCCGCATCGCTACTGCCACCGCAGCCGCGGCGGTCGTAGGCAATTACACGGTAGTTGCGGCTGAGCTCGCAAGCGATACCGTCAAAAAATGTGCCGTCGACACAAGCGCCGTGTACGCACACCAAGGCAGGAGTATCAGGCGACACATCCGGGCCGGCATATTCGCGACAGGCAATCGTGGTGCCCGCATTCTCGACCGTAAAATCCATGTTGTGCCCCCATCATCAATGCTCATCCAGCTGCACGTCAGTACGGCTGGATGGACCCGCATTGCCTTGCGCCTTGTTAACAGATTAACTGTACCCGACCCGAAGCTTTTCATGGCACCGCATAATGAGCGACGTGAAAAAAAGAAACTTGTAAAGCAAGGGCCCGCACCTTGCTTTGGAGCCGATGCTATGCTTAGGCACAATTGTCTTGAGGAGCATATGCCTATGTCTACGTTTTTGAATGCCAGCCCCATCTTTGGGCCCGTTCGCAGCCGTCGCCTTGGTCTCTCGCTCGGCGTCAACATGATGCCGGCCAGCGGCAAAATCTGCACGTTCGACTGCATTTACTGCGAAAACGGCCTCGACGCCGAGCGCCCCTGCCATGAGCCGTACAACACAGCTGCCGTGGTACTCGACGCGCTCGAGGCAAAGCTGCGCGAGATGGCAGCCAAGGGCGAGCTCCCCGATGTGATCACCTTCGCAGGCAACGGCGAGCCCACTGCCGCACCGGAGTTTCCGCAGGCCATCGCCGGCGCCGTCGCGTTGCGCGACGAGCTTGCCCCAAACTCCAAGATCGCCGTGCTCTCCAACGGCACGCGCGCCGACCGCCCCGAGGTGCACGACGCGCTCATGATGGTCGACGACAACATCCTCAAGCTCGATACCATCGACCCGGCGTTTATCCAGCTGCTCGACCAGCCCGTTGGCCCCTACGACGTCGAGCACCAGATCGAGACGTTCGCAAGCTTTGACGGTCACGTTATTATCCAGACGATCTTTTTGACCGGCGAGTATCAGGGCAAGCTCATCGACAACACCAGCGAGGAGTACGTTGCCCCCTGGCTCGTGGCGCTTGAGCGCATTCGCCCACAAGAAGCAACCATCTACACGGTAGCGCGCGAGACACCGGTCGCCGGCCTTGCCAAAGCAGCGCCCGAGGCGCTCGACACGATCGCTGCACGCGTGCGCGCCCTCGGCATTCCCTGCCAGGTGAGCTACTAGCAAAACCACGCAGCAGCCAGTGTCCGCCATCCCGCTCCATCAGTTGCGGTGATATAGTTCCTATTTATGCTGTTAAACCGCTTAAATCGGAACTATATCACCGCAACTTTTATGGACGCGTGGGTGGGCTATACTAGCTGCGGATGAAAGGAAGTTAGCCATGTTTGACAACGAACCCGTACCCGGCCGCAACGACGCCTGCTGGTGCGGCAGCGGTAAGAAATACAAGAAATGCCATAGCGCCTTCGACGAGCGCCTCGAGCGCTTGTGGGAAGAGGGCTGGGAGGTTCTGCCCCGTACGCTCTACAAGACGCCCGCCGATATCGAGGGCATCAAGCGCTCCGCCGCCATCAACGTGGGCGTGCTCGACTACGTAGGCGAGCACATCGCCGCGGGCATGACCACCAACCAGATCGACCAGATGATCTACGACTACACCGTCGAGCACGGTGGCACGCCGGCCGACCTCAACTACGAGGGCTACCCCAAGAGCGTGTGCACCTCGATCAACGACGTGGTCTGCCACGGTATCCCCTGCGATACGGACGTACTGCACGAGGGCGATATCATCAACGTGGACTGCTCCACGATCTTAGACGGCTACTTTAGCGACTCGAGCCGCATGTTCTGCATCGGCGAGGTCTCGGCCGAGCGCCAGCGCCTGGTCGAAGTCACCCGTGCCAGCGTGGAGGCGGGTCTGGCCGCCGTCAAGCCGTGGCTGCCGCTGTCCGTTATGGCCGAGGCCGTGCAAAAGACGGTCGAGAACGCTGGCTTTAGCGTGGTGCGCGAGTACGGCGGGCACGGCATTGGCAAGGAGTTCCACGAGGACCCGTTTGTGGGCTTTACCACCGAGGCACCCGATGTGGACACCATCATGGCCCCGGGCATGGTCTTTACCATCGAGCCCATGGTCAACGCCGGAGCGCCCGACATTAAGATCAGCAAGGGCGACGGCTGGTGCGTGCGCACCAAGGACGGCAGCGATTCGGCCCAGTGCGAGGTACAGCTCGTGGTGACCGAGGATGGTTACGAACTGCTGAGCTGGTAGCCGTGGATGCGCCGGGCTTCGCGATGGATATGTTAACCCTCGCGAAGCCCCGCGTGTTATTTGAAAGTTTTGGCTGATAAAAACAGCCAAAATAAAC
>CAKWZF010000134.1:0-2363 GCA_934865005.1 uncultured bacterium
GGGCACTGTCGTCACCGAGCTGCGCAGACGCCATCCGGACCTGTTCATCTCGGTGGACGTGCCGGTCGTCGAGCGCCTCAATAATTCCGCCGAGGTGCTTCGTCGCTCCAAGCATGTGGTGTGCTTCGATCATCATCCGGCGCGCGAGGAGTTTGCCGAGCTGAGCCTGAGGCGCGTCGATGCCGCGGCCTGCGCCATGATCATCGACCGCTTCTTGGACAATTGCGGCATTGTCGCACGTGATGGCGTTGCGACCTGCCTGCTGTGTGGCTTGGTTACCGATACCGGCCGTTTTCAGTACCAAAACGCCGATGCCGCCGCGTTCCATGCAGCCTCGCGCCTGGTGGCGCACGGTGCCGATCCGGCGCGCGTTGCGCTCGAGGTCTACCAGAGCATGCGCGTTGAGTTTTTGCACCTCAAGTCCATTGTCATGGGTCGCATTAAGACGGTCGCGCATGGGCGCGTGGCGTATAGCTATGCCTACCAGAGCGACCTTGAAGCCTGCGGCGTCACCTCGGACGAGTGCGACGGCCTGGTCGATGTGGTGCGTTCGGTGATGGGCGTCGAGGTCTGCATGTTCTTAAAGGGCATTGAGGGCGATACCAAGGTGCGTGGCAACCTGCGCTCCAAGGGCGACCTCGATGTGTCCGAGATTGCTGCCAATTTTGGCGGTGGCGGGCATCATGCCGCCGCCGGCTTTTCCAACAACGGAACAATTCTCGAGACGCTCACCGTGGCACTTCCCATGCTGGCCGAGCTGGTAGGGGAGGATCCCGCTTCGGTGACCGTCGAGCTTTAACTTTTTGGATGGTACATGGCTCGTCGTACGCCTTCACAACTGAATATGCTGCTCGCTGTCGATAAGCCGGTGGGCTGCACGTCCCACGATGTGGTCTCGCAATGCCGACGCGCCCTCCATGAGCGGCGTGTCGGCCATGCCGGCACACTCGACCCCATGGCATCTGGCGTCATGGTGGTGGGTGTGGGCCAGGCCACCCGTCTGCTGGGCATGCTCACGCTCGATACCAAAAGCTACGTCGCCGATATTTCGTTTGGCGCCGAGACCAATACCGATGATGCGGAGGGCGAGGCGGTCCGCACGGTGGCTGTTGCCAACGAGCTCCGCGATCCTGCCTATGCTCGTGAGCGCTTGGCCGCCATGCTGGGCCCGCAGATGCAGGTGCCGCCGGCGTTTTCTGCTATCTCGGTCAATGGCGTTCGCGCCTACAAGTCTGCTCGCGAGGGCAATGCGGTGGACCTACCTCCGCGCCCCGTCGAGGTCTATGCCGCCGACCTGATTGCCGTGGGCGGCGAAGGTGATACGTGTGTGTGGACCGTGGCGTTCTCGGTGAGCACGGGCACCTATATCCGTGCGCTCGCTCGCGACCTGGGCCGCGCTTGCGATAGCGCCGCGCATATTTCCGCACTTCGTCGCACCGCATCTGGTGTTGTTTCCATTGGCGCCTGTCATGCGGTGGAGGGGCTTTCTCCCGAGTCCGCCGCTGGCTTTGCCCTGGATCCCATTGCGGCCTTGGGCGCCATGCGTGTTGACTTGCCGGGCAATCTTGCCGACGACCTGCTCTGCGGCCGTCGCATTCCCGTTGAGCGTGCGCTTGCCGATTTCGATGTCTCGAAGGCGCTGTTTGCGCTGGTGCTCGATGGGGGACTCAAGGCGCTCGCCCGCATTGAGAGTGGCCGCTTTGTTATGGAGCACGTGTTTCCGCAGGCAATCGGCGGTGTTCGATGATGTTGTCCGCTCATGAGCTCGCGCGTGTCTTTTTCGCGGGCGAGTCGGACGAGGCTCGCATCGTTGCTGCCGATACGTTTGATGAGTGTGAGCACTTGGGTGCCGCATCGATTGCCATCGGCGTGTTCGACGGCGTTCACCGTGGACACCAGGAGCTCATTGCGGCGCTTGTCCGGGATGCCCGTGCCCATGGCTGCAAGGCGGTAGTAGTTACCTTCGATCCCGACCCGGACGTCGTGGTGAGCCCTTCGCCCGCTCAAAAACTGATGACGACGGCCGACCGTCTGCATGCCTTGGCTCAGACCGGGGTCGATGCGGTGGTGGCCGTTCCCTTTACGTCTGAGGTTGCGGCGCTTGACCATGTTGATTTTCTCTCGCTGGTGTCGCGTCTGGTCGACATTCGATCGATTCGCGTTGGCAGTGACTTTAGGCTGGGTCGTGGCGGTGCTTCTGGTGTTGCCGAGATGCGCTCCTGGGGTTCCGAGCACGGCGTTGACGTGTATGGTCACGACCTGCTTTGCGAGGGCGGTGAGGCCATTTGCGCCACCCGCATTCGTCATGAGCTGGGACAGGGCCATGTGGAGCTTGCTGCTGGGTTACTCGGCCGTCCGTATAT
>CAKWZF010000134.1:2373-3596 GCA_934865005.1 uncultured bacterium
GCCCGCTGCTGTGAACGTCGGCCTGCCGCCAACGTATGCTGACGATGCGGCATCTGCGCATCTCGAGGCTAATTTAATTGGTTATACGGGCGACCTGTACGGCGCTTCCGTTTCGCTGGCGTTTACGCGCTGGCTGCGTCCCTCGCGTGTGTTCGATTCGCTGGATGAGTTGATCGCGACCGTCGAGGGTAATATCGAGGATATTCGTCACAACTTGGGCGATCAGGGGGTGAGCATCCGTGATTAGCGATGAGGAAAAAGACCAGGTACGCGCTGCGTCTGACCTGGTTGCCATCGTGCAGGAAACGGTCGAGCTCAAGCCTCGCGGCCATGAGTTTTGGGGATGCTGCCCCTTCCATGGCGAGAAGACGCCGTCCTTCCACATTATCCCCGCCACGCAGGTGTGGCATTGCTTTGGTTGCGGCGAGGGTGGCGACGTTTTCACGTATATCATGAAGCGCGAGAACCTGAGCTTTCCCGAGTCAATCCGTTACTTGGCCGATCGCGCGGGTATTGAGCTGCATGACACCGGAGATCGCCGCGAGCGCGGCACCAAGCGTGCCCGCATCTACGATCTGTGCGCCGAGACCGCCCAGTTCTACCACACCATGCTCATGCGCGGTAAGGACGGCCGTCCGCGCGAGTACTTTGCCAGCCGCGGCATGGGCGGCGACGTCTGCCGCCGCTACTGCCTGGGCTTTGCACCGGGCCGTAACGCGCTGGTGTCGCACCTGTCCCAGGCGGGTTTTACCCCGCAGGAGATGATCGACGCCAACGTTGCCGTGAGTCGCGGGCGCGGGCAGCTTGCCGACCGCTTTTACGACCGCGTGATGTTCCCCATCTTTGACGAGCAGGGTCACAACATTGCCTTTGGCGGTCGCATTATGGGCGACGGCCAGCCTAAGTATCTCAACACAGCCGAGACGAGCGTGTTTCATAAAAAGCGAAACCTCTACGGCTTTAATTGGGCCAAGGAGTTTATCGTCGCGCAGGATACCGCCATCGTGGTAGAGGGCTATACCGATTGCATCGCCTGCTGGGAGGCGGGGATTAAAAACGTTGTCGCCACGCTGGGCACCGCCCTCACGGAGCATCACGTCAAGACGCTCACTCGCTTTGCCAAGCGCATCGTGTATATGTTCGACGGCGATGCAGCGGGCCAGAAGGCCGCCCGTCGCGCGATTCAGTTTATCGAGCAGGATTCCATGGACCTGCGCTGCGTG
>CAKWZF010000135.1:0-3502 GCA_934865005.1 uncultured bacterium
ATTAAGTGGCCTTCTTTGCGTGCGGAACTCATATCGAGCAAATGCCCAAGCGGCCCTCTCGGTTCAGCCAAGTTGACGTAGCTGAGATGCAGCGCGCGGCCTGCTCGCTCCTCGAAGTTCTTAGCGGAAATAATTCGAGCTGCAGCTGCGATTTACTTGCGATAGCGGTTGAGCTGCAACAAAGTTTTTATTGGACCTCGAACCCTATACTCGATGTTCGCTTCGTTCATTGAGTTACCCTTTGCATGAGGCCGGGACATATCGTCCCGCCCGCAGTTTCGCAGGCCGAAGGCCGAGAATGTTTGAGGACGGGATGATATGTCCCGGCCTCCCGGGAGAGTTACCTATGAACTACGCGAACATTAAGTATTTCGACATTGCTGATGGGGAAGGCGTTCGTACTTCTCTGTTTGTGAGCGGGTGCCGTCGCGGGTGCAAGAATTGCTTTAACTCCGTCGCGTGGGACTTTGCTGCGGGCGAGCCGTTCGATCGCGCCGTCGAGGACAAAATTATCGAGAGTCTCGATCATCCCTTTATCGATGGCCTGACGATTCTGGGTGGCGAGCCCATGGAGCCCGAGAATCAGGCGGGGCTTGTTGACTTTATCGAACGCGTGCGTGCGGCCTATCCCGCGGGGTCGGGCAAGACCATTTGGTGCTTTACCGGCGACGTGCTCGAGGAGCTTATGCCGGGTGGTCGTCACCATACCGAGGCGACGGACCGTATCCTTGCCTGCCTCGATATGTTGGTGGATGGCCCGTTTGTTCAGGATCTGTACGATATCTCATTGCGTTTTAGGGGCTCGAGCAATCAGCGCGTGATTGATATGAACGCCACGCGCGCCCGTGCTGTGCGCGAGGGCGTTGCGCTTTGCGACGCTGTGGAGCTTTGGCGGGACGATCCGGTCTATTCGACCCATACTATGTAGCTTGTGGCCGATGCCAAAGGGCGTGGTACCATAGCGCGAACGCAAAATCGGAAAAGTGAGGCCCAGATGGTCGATCAGGAAAAAGTCGAGGCCGCCATTAAGCTGTTGCTTGAGGGCATAGGCGAGGACCCAACTCGTGAGGGCCTGCTGGAGACCCCGGCGCGCGTTGCCCGTATGTATGGTGAGATCGCCGGTGGTATGGACCAGAGTGCCGAGGAGCACCTGTCCAAAACCTTTGCCGTCGCTTCGAACGATTTGGTTATCGAGCGCGACATCACGTTTTACTCGCTGTGCGAGCATCATCTGCTGCCGTTTTACGGCAAGGCTGCCATTGGCTATATCCCCAACGGCCGTGTCGCAGGGCTTTCCAAGCTCGCCCGCACGGTTGAGGTTTATGCCCGCCGTCTACAGCTGCAGGAGCAGCTGTGTGCGCAGGTTGCCGACGCTCTCATGGATTATCTCGCTCCCCAGGGAGCGATTGTGCTCATGGAAGCCGAGCATATGTGTATGACCATGCGCGGCGTGCAAAAGCCTGGCACCAAGACCGTGACGCTCGCTCGCCGCGGCGTCTTTGAGACCGATCCCGCGCTCGAGGAGCGTTTCTTTAGGATGCTGGGACGCTAACTATGAGAGTCGTCAACGACTTTGCATCGAAGACCGATGAGGGGACGTCACGTCGCGGCTTTATGGCTTCGGGCTTGGCCCCCTTTGGTGCCATGCCTCGCATTGATTACATTTGTGCCAACGGGCTGTTCCGGCGGCATCTGGGCAACATTGCGCAGTTGGAATCGGGGCGCATCTTCTGCCGCCACGGTATTGACCATCTGCTCGATGTCTCTCGCATTATGTGGATCAAGAATCTCGAGGAGCAGCTCGAATTTGACCGCGAGGTCATCTACGCCACGGCACTTCTTCACGATATCGGCAAAGATGAACAGTATGAATCGGGTATATCCCATGATGTTGCAAGCGAACGCGTCGCTGATGCGATTCTCGGCGGCATGCCCGATGACGTGGCGTTTGAGCCGGCCGATGCCGCAGCCATTAAGACGGCCATTCTGGGCCATCGAAAGCTGCGCGTGAACAGCCAACCGCTTGAGCGTCTGCTCTATGCAGCCGACAAAGCGTCGCGCGCCTGCTTTGCATGCCCCGCGCGCAATGCTTGCAACTGGAGCGATGATAAAAAGAACCTGTCGATTCGCGTGTAGTTAGTTTGCGCGGTCGGGGTTCTAAACGAAGGAGACGATCGCGATGAGCAACAAGAAACTGCCCGAGAATGCAACCAAGACTGAAGGCGCCGAGCTCGCCCGCCGTGGAAGGGGCGAAATATCCACCGCAACGGCGGTGCCCCACGTGAGCTATGACGACCTTCGCCATGCCGACCGCATCACCGTTGAAGGTCTTGAGGTTTTTGCTAACCATGGCGTGTATCCCGAAGAGAACGCGCTGGGCCAGAAGTTCATCGTGTCCTTGGTACTCTATGCCGACCTGCGTGCAGCGGGGGAGCACGATAACCTGGACGCCTCGATTGACTATGGCTCGGTGTGCCACGATGTCGATGGCTATCTGCGCGAGCATACGTTTAAGCTCATCGAGGCTGCAGCTGAGGGTGTGGCCTCGATGCTGCTGCGTCGTTACCCCTTGCTGCTTGGCGTGCGCGTTAAGCTCGATAAGCCTTGGGCGCCCGTCGGTCTTCCCCTGGCAAGCTGCGGTGTCGAGATCGAGCGCGTGCGCTAACCGGTTCTAATATGTCTCTATGGGTGGCTGCTTGAGCCGCTGGGACAGTGCTCTATTGTTGGGGCAGTACGTGTCGAGCAGGGCGTGAAACCGCTGATTGTGGCTTGGCTCGAGCAAGTGGACGAGCTCGTGGGCGACAACCATGTCAAGGCACTCGACGGGGTAGGCGGCAAGTTCTCGTGCGATGCGAATGGCGCCGGTTTTGGGCGTGCATGATCCCCAGCGCGTTTTCATGCTGCGCACGGAAACGCGGGAAACGGCGACACCCATTGCGATTTCGTATGCGTGCACCATATCCCGCAGCGCCGATGTGACTTCGGACGTATAGAGCTGGTCAATATGGGCTTGGATCTCACTGGGCGTTAAGCCGTCGAGGGGCGCGTTCCACTTGGCCTGCGGACGTTCGTCTGGCTCGTCGGTACCCATAAAGCTTGCGAACGTGGCTTGTTTGGGCCGCGGTGCGGGTGACTTAAAGTTGTGATCGAGCGCATCTTGTACCGTGATGGGCTTGCCCCAAAGTGCAATGATGGACGAGGGGCTGAGCGGCTCTCGCGCCGTCGCCTGACGTTGCTCGCGCTGGGCAAGCCGGCTGATAATCCAGGCGCTGTTGCGCTTCACAAACGCTTCGATACGCTCGCGGCTGGCGCCGAGCGGTGCGCTGGCGTGGACCTCACCGCTCGATGTGACGCGCAGGTTGAAGTTTTTGACGCGCTTTTTGGTAACGACGACGGGGATGGGAGTCCCATCCGGTTGGGGTAGGAAAAGCGTAAATTGCTGCGTCAAAAGTGGTCCTTCAGATTGGGGACGGGCCGGCATGTCGACCGTTCGGCATGCCGG
>CAKWZF010000136.1:0-3465 GCA_934865005.1 uncultured bacterium
GCTCAACACCGTCATCAATGGCGTGGTGCGCCCCGGCGACCGTGTGGTCACGACGGTGCTTGAGCACAACTCGGTGCTACGTCCGCTCAATCGCCTGGCGACGGAGCAGAGTGTGACGGTTGAGCATGCGGGTTGCGATGCGAGCGGCGTGCTCAACTACGACGAGCTCGGGCGGTTGGTCACGCCGGGTACGCGTGCTGTGGTGGTGACGCATGCCTCCAATGTGACTGGCAACGCGGTCGACGTTTCGCGTGTTGCTGCCATCGCCCATGCGGCCGGCGCGCTGGTGATCGTCGATGCCTCTCAGTCTGCCGGTACGGCGCATATCGATATGCAAGCCATGGGGCTCGACGCCGTGTGCTTTACCGGCCACAAAGGGCTCATGGGTCCGCAGGGGACCGGCGGCCTGGCCGTGGCGGAGGGCGTCGATGTGGCGCCCTGGGCCATGGGCGGCACGGGCGTGCACAGCTTCGATGCACTGCAGCCGCTTGAGTGGCCCACGCGCCTTGAGGCGGGCACGCTCAACGGTCACGGCATCGCGGGACTTTCTGCCGGTCTCGACTTTATCGAGGCGCAAGGCGGGGTCGAGGCGATTGCGGCGCGTGAGCGTGCGCTCGCTGATCGCTTTCTTGCCGGTGTGCGCGAAATCCCCGGCATTGCGCTCTACGGTGCGTTTGACCAGCCGATGCGCTCGGCGATCGTCTCACTCAACGTGGGTGATATCGACTCTGCCGAGATCTCGGACGCGCTCATGCAGGGGTGGGGGATTGCGACGCGCCCCGGCGCCCATTGTGCCCCGCTCATGCACCGCGCGTTAGGTACCGAGCGCCAAGGTGTCGTTCGCTTCTCGTTTGGGTATTTCAACACGACCGAAGAAGTCGAGACGGCTATCGATGCTCTGTGCGATTTAGCCTGCTAAAGCTGCTAGAGCGTATATACTTGCGGGACGGGTCTTTTGCCCGTCCCGTTTTTGTTTCGACCCGAAAGGTGGTTCTATGGCCTCATCCGCGCCGCGCGGTCTGCGCTCCGACCATGTCGTCACCGTCGGCATCGCCCTGTTCTCGATGCTCTTTGGCGCTGGCAACCTCATTATTCCGCCGCTGCTGGCGCTGCAGGCAGGTTCTGCCACGCCGGTCGCCATGCTCGGCTTTCTGATTGCCGCCATCGGCCTGCCCGTCATGGGCTTTATCGCCGTGGCACTTGCCGGCACGGCGCGTGAGCTTGCGGGCCGCGTGCACCCCAAGTTTGGCGAGTTCTTTGTTGCGGCAGTATATCTGGCCATCGGCCCGTGCCTTGCCATTCCGCGTACGAGCTCCACGGCGTTTGAGATGCTGGTACCGTTGCTACCCGAGGGCGTCTCGCTCGGCACGGCTCGCCTGGTGTTTGCCGTTGGCTTCTTTATCGTCGCGTTTGCACTCACGCTGCGTCCGGGCGTCATCACGCGCGTGCTCGGTCGCATTACGGGCCCCGCGCTCATTGCGCTCATCGTGCTGGTCGTGGGTGCTGCCGTGATCTCGCCGCTGGGTCCCGCTGCCGCGCCGCAGGCTCCCTACAATGCCGGAGCCGCCGTGCAGGGCTTTTTGACCGGCTATCAGACCATGGACCTGCTCGCGTCGCTCGCCTTTGGCATTATCATCGCCGAGACCATTCACGAACTGGGCGTTACCGATGACAAGCGCGTGGCCTTTGAGATTTCGCGCTCCGGTGTGATCGCCGGTGCGCTCATGGCCGTCATCTACTGCGGCCTGGCGCTTGCCGGCATGCAGCTCAGTACGGTTATGCCCGATGCCACCAACGGCGCCGCCATCCTTGCTCGTTCGGCTTCCATGCACTTTGGCCTTGCCGGCACGGTCGTGGTCTTTGCCATCTTCTTCCTCGCCTGCATGAACGTGTGTATCGGCCTCATCAGCTGCTGCTCGCGTTACTTCTGCGAGACGTATGTGGTTAAAGGGGGAGCGGAGGCCTCCGAGGAGGCCATGCGCCGTCCCTTTGCGATTCTCGCCTTTGTGTTCGCAGCGTTTTCGTGCGTGCTCTCCAACGTGGGCCTCGACGTGATCCTCATGTTCTCGGTGCCCATGCTCAACGCCTTGTATCCCGTTGCTATCGTGCTGGTGCTGATGGGCCTGGTGCACGGTTTTTGCGACTCGCATCCGCAGGTGTGGGTCTGGGTCGGCGGCGTGGTTGCTGTGCAGAGTGTGATCACCTCGGTCCGCGATGCGTTCTTTGCGGGCGCGTGGCTGCCATTCGATGCACTGCCGCTGGCGGACATTGGAGCCGCGTGGGCGCCGGTTGCCGTGGTGGCATTTGTGATCGGTCTGCTCCATAGTCGTTTTGTTGCACATTCGAGGAGCTAAGGCATCAATGCTTGCACAGGCGGGGAGTCTCCCCTATAATTTCCTTCGCTTTGGGACACGCAAGGTTTAGACCTTAGCTGCTCAACACCTTCGGGACGTGGCGCAGTTTGGTAGCGCGCCTGCTTTGGGAGCAGGATGTCGCAGGTTCAAATCCTGTCGTCCCGACCATATCTTGCGGGCGTAGTTCAATGGTAGAACCCCAGCCTTCCAAGCTGATGACGCGGGTTCGATTCCCGTCGCCCGCTCCACAAGATAGCTTAACGGCTCTGATTCCCTTTGGGATCAGAGCCATTTTCATATACATGCCGGGGACCCCACATCCCCTCCTAAGTTGCGGTGAAATAGTTCCTGGATTAGCCACAAAAGCTGTTATCCAGGAACTATTTCACCGCAACTTATTGAGGCCGAGCGGGCTGGTTCGATGATGGGTTCTGTTGTCGAGAAGATGGGGTCAGCCGGTCAGGAGTCTGCGTAGGGTTTTGTGGTTGGTATACCGTAGCCGCGCATCATGGAGCCGAACGCTTTGACATCGTAGGTGTCTGAGAGCTTGAAATGAATGACGTTGTGGCCCATGGCACGCAGGTTCGCGTCGCGCATGAGGGCATCTCGATAGGTTTTTGCCGCAGTATGTTCCGGATCATTTTGGGCATCGTCCTCAAACTTGCCTAGTCCATGCAGCTCAGCCAGCATCCAAGAGCCGTTTGGCATCTGCCAGCCGTAATCTGCCAAATAATAGCCGGCGTTTCCCGGTCGAGTGATTTCAACCTGAAGTTCGGGAGTGGCAACTCCCGCCAGAATCATTGCCGCCCGTGCTTCGGATTCTCCACCGTTATCCGATCTGCCATCCATGTGTTCAAAAACGTTAAATGCGCGCGCAATGCCGTGCAGTCCGCGGCAGTTCGCTTGTGCATATGCACGCAATTCTTCACGCTCGACACCGTACTCACGAGCCAGCCCGTCGACATAGCCTAGTGCATATCGAAAAGCGCTCGTTCGGGCGATGTCGACCACCGTGCGATATGGATCCGTTAACGTAAACGGGCCGAGCTGCCATACGTTGCCCGCCCGCCAGCGTCGGTATTCAACGAATTCGTACATATCGCGTCTGGTG
>CAKWZF010000137.1:0-3431 GCA_934865005.1 uncultured bacterium
GTCGAGAATGCCCAGCAGCACCAGAGCCTTGTCCAGGTCGGGCTGATCGGGCAGGGTAATGAGATAGTTACGGACCTTATGCAAGACCGATTTACGAACGGTGAATTCCGTTTTGAGCTTAAGGATGCGATGCGTCAGTGTGATCATCGTGCGCGCGACAGCGCCCGTCTCGGTCGCGACCGTCAAACGATACCGCCCGGAGCCGGCCAGCGAAAGTGTACCGCTCACACGCGTCAGGGCGGCAAGCGTCGACAAGTCGCAGTATTCACATTCGGGTTCGCAGCGCGCGAGCTCGTCACGCACCTCGGCGGTAAACGACATGCAGGCCTATGCTTTCGTGTTGGCGCGCGACAGGTCGCGGTGGGAAATGCTCACGTGATATTGGGCACCTTCCAAATAACGTGCCGTGGCCTCGGCGATGGCAACGCTGCGGTGTTGACCGCCCGTGCAACCGATGGCGATAGAAAGCCGCGGCTTGCCCTCCGCGATATAGCCGGGCATGACCGTATCGAGCAGCTGCGTCCAGGCCTTCCAGAACTCCTGGGTCTTGGGATGGTCCAGAACAAAGTCGGAGACTTTCTTATCGAGGCCGGTCATGGTGCGCATCTCGGGATCGTAGAACGGATTGGGCAGGAAGCGGACGTCGATCATAATGTCCGCCTCGACGGGCATACCGTGCTTAAAGCCAAACGAGAACACGTGAACGTCCATGAGCTGCTGGTCGGACAACTCGGAAAATGCCATACGCAGCTTGTTGCGCAGCGCAGAGGTGCGCAGACGGCTCGTGTCGATAATCATATCGGCTCGGTCGCGCACGCCCTGCAGCTGAAGGCGCTCGCGCTGAATGGCATCGGCCGTAGTCTCCCCCGGCTTGGCAATGGGATGACGGCGGCGATTTTCGCTGTAGCGACGAATCAGCACCTCGTCAGAAGCCTCCAGGAACACGATGTCGCAGCTCATCTCGCGCTCTTCGAGAGCGGCGACCGCATCGAGCAACTCGTCAAACAGTCCCTGGCTACGCAAATCGCAGGTGACGGCGAGATGCCTGCCCACGCCCGTATTGATGCCGACGAGCTCGGCAAGCTGGGCGATGAGACGCGGAGGCAGGTTATCGATGCAAAAATAGCCCATGTCCTCGAACACGTGCATGGCCTGTGTGCGGCCTGATCCGGACATTCCGGTGATGATGACGATATCGGGGATGCGCTCCGAGCGCTCCGCCGCATCCATGGCATCTCCCTTTTGCATGTGTTGCCTCCCGAAAACAAGCGCGGGACCCAGCAATCCGGATCCCGCGCGGTCAATTGCCTATATTGAGTATACCGCCCCGAGCGGATACGAGGCCTGTCTTACGCCTCAAGCGCAGCCTTGAACCAACTCGTAATACTCGTGGGGTGCGTGATGGCGGTGCCGACGACAACGGCCCAGGCGCCAGCATCGATCGCGGCGCGAGCCTCCTCGGGCGTATGCACGCGACCCTCGCAAATGATGGGAAGGCCGGGGAATTCCTCGGTCGCCTGACGCAGGAGCGGCAGATCGGGGCCATCGGCCATGGTGCAGTCGATGGCGGCAACACCATGAGACAGCGTGGTGGACACCAGGTCGAAGCCCATGTCGACAGCACGACGAATATCCTCGATGGTGGCACAGTCGGCCATCAGGAGCACGCCCTCCTCGTGCAGCGGACGGAAAGTATCTTCGACGGTCTTGCCATCGGGACGCGGACGATCGGTGGCGTCGATCGCCACGATATCGGCACCCGCAGCAACGCAGGCGCGAGCGTGGCGCAGCGTCGGCGTGATGTAAACGCCCCCGTGCCCATCCTTCCACAGGCCGATAACAGGAACCTCACAGCGACCCTTAATGGCGGCAATGTCGGCAAGGCCCTGGCAGCGAATGGCGGCGGCGCCGCCGAGCTCGCAAGCGCGAGACATTTGAGCCATGGTCTCAGGCGTACGAAGCGGCTCGCCCATATACGCCTGAACGCTCACGACGAGCTTGCCCTTCAGGGACTGGATCAAAGGATCAACGGTCATGTTCGACTCAACCTTTCTCAAAACAGCCTTCTGAGACACCGCACCTTGACGTTCAAACCGTCGCTCGCGTACCGAAGTACGCTTCGCTCCTCTTTCACGTCAATCTGCGGCACCTCAGAAGGCGCACTTGGTAGTTATGTTTACTTCAACGATGCAAGAAGGTGTTCGGCGGCACCGATGAGCGGAGCATCGCCCTCCAGAGAACCGATGAGGATCGGCGTGTCCTGAAGCGGATCGAGCGCCTGGCTGGCATAGCCCTCGTGCACCGAATCCTTCCACGTCTGTGAACGCCAATCGGGACCTTGGTGAATCACGCCACCCGAAAGCACGATGACCTCGGGGTCCAGGATGTTAGCGAGCGAGCCCAAGCTGGCACCCAGCGCAAAGCCGGCGTCATGGATGACCTCGGTCGCCTTTGCGTCGCCCGCGCGGCACAGGTCGTTCACATCGCGACCGACCGAAGGACGGCTGGGGTCGACGCGACCAAAGCGCTCATCGTACATACGACCAACGGAAGTGCCCGAAGCAACCGACTCCAGATGGCCGGAACGCCCGCAGGCGCAGGGAATACCGGCGGCAGCCGAGCACTCGATGTGGCCCATATGGCCAGCAGCACCATGGAAGCCCTGCATCACGCGGCCGTTCTCGACATATGCGCCACCGATGCCCGTACCGATGCCAAGACACAAGACGGAGAACTTGCCCTTGCCGACGCCCCAGTGGGCCTCGCCCAGAGCATGAGCCTGCACGTCGCCTACAACGGCAACGGGAAGACCGAGGTCCTCGCGCAGGCGCGGCCCCAACTGAACACCGGACCAGCCGGGCATGATCTCGTTGGCATACGCGATGGCGCCCGTCTTGGGATCGACGACGCCGGCGGCACCGATACCGACGCCAAGGACCTCGACATCGGGATTCGCCTCGAGAGCAGCCTTGATGGACGCCTCGATACGTTGGAAGACGGCCTCGCCGCCCTCTTGGGCCTCGGTGGGAACCTCGGCCTCAAAAACAGGATGGGGCACACTACCGTCAGCCGGGTACTCCATGATGGCAGTCGCGATCTTAGTTCCGCCGATATCGACAGAGCAGACGTACTTGTTCTCCATGTCGCTCTCCTTAGGAGATAAAAAACAACTACAGGAAATGCGCCGTCAGGCTAGCCGTCACAGCGCGGAAAAGGTTTTCCAGGTGCCCGAGATCGCCAAGAAACCGTGTGACCATTGATCTAATGGGTCATGGCCGCACGGTTGAACGGCGAGGTCGGGTGCCCGGGGAAGCTTTACAGGAGACCGTTGTCCTGGAGGACCTTCTTAATCGCCTCGACGTTCTCGCCGGTCATGGCCTTCACCGGGCGCGGCATGGTCGGGCTGTCGAAGATACCCATGAGGTTCATAG
>CAKWZF010000138.1:0-3394 GCA_934865005.1 uncultured bacterium
CGTACTGAATGTAGAACCGCTGCGCCAGGCACAAGCCTTCCAGCCAAATCTGCTAGGGCGAGTCTGCGTTGTTCCAGAACCCGCCCTCTTTGGTGCGCGGCTGGGTCTCGAGCTGGCGGTAGATGGTGTCCATGGCGGCACGGTACTTGGGCTTGCCCACCAGGTCATAGAGCTTGTAGAGGGTCTTGCCCGCATTGACGTTATCGAGGTTGTACTCCTCGGGGTTGTAATGCTTTATGGTACCGTCGTCCTGGACAAAGAAATCGATGTAGTCATCGGCGAAAGTCAGGTAGCGCTGCTCACCCGTGATCTCGTACAGTTCGATGAGCGCCTTGATCATGCAGCCGTCAATATAGTTCCAGGTGTTCTCCTTGCCGGCGCGAATCTTTTCGATATTCCAAGCCGGCGCCTGCGGCGTAGAGGTTTCGATCAACTGCTCGATATAACGGTCCAGGATTTGATTGCAACCCATTGCTGTCCCCTCTGACATAAACGATAGGTGAACGTTACCCCTAGTGTAACGCGAACGAGGAATATAGGGTGAACGTTAACCCTATATTCCTCGCGAACGGCAGACTTTTAGCGGCAAACGGCGGTGAGACCCGCGGCGATGCGATGCGCCAGGCGCTCATAGCCAGCAGGACTGTAATGCAGACCGTCCGGCATATAGAGCTCGCGGTGCTCCGGCAAAAACGGGCTGATACCGCTTTGCGCATACAGGTCAATCACCGGCACGGAGTAGCGGTCGCAGACCTCGAGCATCGCTCGCACGTAGGCGACCTGCGTCAACCCCAGGTGGTTGAGCTCGTCGCTTGCCGGGATATCCTTCTCGTGCTTGCCGCTCGTCTTGCACGGCGTCATAAACACGAGCTTTGCCCGAGGCGAGCGCGCCGTGATGGTACGGATCAGGTAATCGAGTGCACCATAGAACTCATGCACGTCCGTGCTGCCGAGCTCTCCAAGCGGCACGTTGCGGCTAAAGTCGTTGACGCCGCCAAAGACGATGTAGATATCGGCCGCATCGTCGATACCGTCAAGGCGCTCGACAAACGAATCGGTACGGTCGGCCTTGATGGCGATACGCGAACCCTTGATGCCAAAGTTCTCGACGACCGCGCCTCCCAGCAACGCGCCCAAATGCGAGGTCCACGAGATGTCGTTGCCTCCCCCACCGCAGCCGTTGTCGCCCCAGGTCGTTGAGTCGCCAAAGCAGCAAATGGTCGATTCACTCAAACTCTTCGTTTCCATAATCTTCTCCTCATCCGCCCATCGGCGGTCATACAGGAACGTACCGTTTATTCGCAGCATGCCGAGGGGCTATGCACGGGCGCATTCCGCAACGTACGAATCGAGCCATTCGATATCCTCGGCAAGATGTGTCACGCCCAGATGGTGTTCACCCGGACATACCTCGTGCCGCAGGCCATCTCTGCGACCCAGCAACTTGTAGGCATCGCGCACGATCTTGAGCTGCTCGTCAACATTTTTCAGCCCGCGCGAACCGTTCAGATGATCCTCTTCGCAGCTTTGCACCAGCAGCGGATGCGGCGCGATGAGCGAGGCAATATCGCCCATGTCGAGTAAGCGCCAAAGTCCGGGTGTGTAGTTGCAACTGCAATTGCCATTGAGATGCAGCAGCGAATCGTCGACACCGTACAGATAGCCCGAGACAAACGCCTTGCGCACACGCGGGTCGAGTGCGGCCAGGTACAACGTCATGTAGCCGCCACCCGAAAAACCAAAGCAACCCAGGTCATCCATGGCAATGTCGCCGCGCGCCTCCAAGTAATCGATCAAGCGCATGTTGTCCCAGACGTTGAGGCCCGCGACCGTAAGACCCAGTGGCTCGGCCATACGTGCTTGATTCAGACACGTACCGCGCAGGCAGCTGTTCTCGTCATCGCCCTGACCCTTCCAGTCACGACGGTATCCCCAACCGCGCGCATCAGGGCAGACGGTCACGTAACCCATGCGTGCCAAACGCAGACCGTAGTCGTAATTGAACTTACGCACGGCATCATCGACAGCCGGCACGCCCGCAACACCGGCTACGCTTGCAGCACCCGCTCCCTGATGGCCATGCGGGCAGATATAACAGCATTTGAGTCCCCGCTCATCAAGCTTAGGACAAGCCGGCTCCAACAGGTAGAACGGCATCCAAACATCGCGCTCGACCTGCAACATCGCATGGGTGCGCACGATGCCGCCGGCAACCCGCACGCGGCTGAGCTCACGAATCTCAATCGGGACGCGGTCCATAAGCGAAAGGCCCAAAACATCGTACAGACGAGTCCTGGTCGCAATCTTCCATGCCTCAAAATCTGCAGGAGTCTTGCCCGTAAAAGCAGCCGAACGCCCCTCGTGCTTCAGCCGGGCACGCAGCGCAGGTTCGTCTTCGCAGTACGTCTCGATGTGCACGGTGCGGCCATTGGCAGATAGCCCAGCCGTCTCCACCGCATCACCGTCGCCGCCCTCGGGATCCCAGCCGTCCGCACCGGCAAGCACCTGTTCGCGGGCGTACCCGGCGGCAGCCATCACATCGAGTTCATTCGCCCACGGCACCCAGCCGGTAGTATCACCCGCCGGCCCATGCAGAATCGCGCCAGCATACTGCACGCAGTTGTGTGCCGCCGGCTTATTCCAATCCCACCAGCCTTCGCGCTTGATATGTCGCCCCAGCCAGCAATCGATCAGCACAGTTTGCGCCCATTCGCGCCAAGGACGACCCAGGTAGACCGAATCCGGCGCCACGCCATCCGGAGCTGTAAACGAACAGCCGTGGAACACAAAGCCGTGCGGCTCGCCTTCGGGCGTCGACGCCGCCGTCACGTAGCCGTTCACGTCCATATCGCGGTTGAGCGAGCGAATCTCGCACCCCTCAAAGTAGGCACGCGCGCCGCCAAAGATAAAGTCGACATCGCCCTCGATCCGGCAACGTCGAAAATACTGGCGCCCCACCCGGCGCGGCGCATACTGTTTGGGTCCTATAAACCCGCCCGGTTTGGCCTCATGCGGCGGCAGCGGACCCAAAAACAGCGTGTCTTGGTGTCCCTTAATGCAGCAGGCATCGGCAACCAGACGGTCGCCATCAGCATACAGGGCAATCGCTTGACCGACCTCGCGCCCATCGCCCGCATCGTTTTCGATCGTGAGGTTCTCGAGCCGTACGTCGTCGGCATCGACCAAAACGGTATAGGTCCTAAACGTGCCGAGCGTGCCGTCGACGCCCGAGCCGTCCTCCGAAGGCATCTTGGCACCCAGGCTGCCCACGATACGCACGCTGTCGGCCGTCTCTCCCTCAATCGTCACATGCGAGCGATGAATCTCGACCCGCTCGCAATACTCGCCCGGATCGACGCGAATCATCACCGGTTGCTCGGCATCCGGATAGAGC
>CAKWZF010000139.1:0-3379 GCA_934865005.1 uncultured bacterium
CTGTGTTACCATGTGCTGGTCCTGATGGTCGCAGAAGGCATCACGCTGGATGACCCGACAATTAATGAAGTTCCGGCAATCGATGACATGCAGACAGTCGAATCCGACAGCCCATCATTTGCCCAAACAAGCAGCCTCGCGCCCGAGGGCAGGATCTTCGGGGCCGGGAGCTAGACCGGCTAACAAGGTGGGCACCTTAGCGACGTGCAAAATTGCGAGTATTCAGCAGAGCCGGGTGTCTATCACCCTCGAGTGGATCCAAATGTGAAGCGAAATCACTCTTGCGTGAGAGCGTTAGGCAACATTTGAGGAAGAACTCATCGGATTAACACCCTAAGATAACTCTTTAGCTGCATTATTTGGCCTGCGATAAATTAACGGACCCCCTATCGTTGCAGAATACTCCAATTTTTGCACGGCTCAAGGGCACCCACCCCGGCATCGGCTATCAAAACCGCTCAGTCCGGGATCTCGTCCACTATTCCCCATCATTTTGTACAACGAATTACCTGAACGTCATTGACATATGAACATACACTCATATAATCGGAAGCAAGTTATATGAGCGCATGTTCATATGAAAGGATATTGCAATGAGCATTCGCGTTGATGAAACGAAACCCGACATCAAGGCCACCGAACCCGCGATCCCCACCACATGCTCGCCCGAGGACCTTCCCGACGAGGAGCTTCTCTACGACCTCGCCGACCTGTTCAAGGTCTTCAGCGACACCACGCGTATCAAGATCCTCTACGCCCTCATGGGCCGCGAGCTCTGCGTGGCGGACATCGCCGAGGCGACCGCAACCTCGCAGTCGGCAGTATCGCACCAGCTGCGCACGCTTAAGCAGTCGCACCTGGTCAAATTCCGCCGCGACGGCCGCAACATCCTCTACTCGCTTGCCGACGATCACGTCTACACCATGCTCAACCAGGGCATGAGCCATATCTGCGAATAGCAACCAACCACGGTACCAGCGCGGCCTGCACCCAAGCCGCAAATACAGAGAAAGGAACCCACCATGAAAAAGCAGTTTAAGCTCGACGAGATCGACTGCGCCAACTGCGCGCGTGAGCTTCAGGACGAGCTGGCCAAGCTCGAGGGCGTCAAATCCGTGTCCGTCAACTTTATGACCCAAAAATTGACGCTCGAAGCCGATGACGCCGAGTTCGACGAGGTACTCGACCGCGTTGTGGAGTTCACGGCCGACGCCGAGCCGGACTGCGAGATCATTCTCTAGCCAAGGTTTACGCCAACCTGCAAGGCCGCGCATGCCGCGGCCTTTGCTCGCGAAATTATATGAGCGAGTGTTCATACATTCAATTGGGAGGATACGAGTCATGGCCACCGCCGACCCCAAGAAGAAAAAGAAGAAGCGCAAGAAGAAAGAGTCACTCGAGCATAAGCGCAACCGCATCGTGGTAGCGCTGGGCATTTTTGCCGTGGTGTACGCCCTCGATGAGCTCGGTGCCCTCACCGCCGCATTCGGCACCCCGGACGACATCTACGTCAGCTTTGTGCTGTTCCTCGTGCCGTTTTTGATTGCCGGCTACGACGTGCTCCAAAAGGCATGCAACAACATCCGCCGCGGCAAGGCCTTCGACGAGAGCTTCCTCATGGCCGTCGCGACTATCGGCGCGTTTGCCATGGTGCTTTTCCCCAATACCGACCCGCACATGGCCGAAGGCGCCGCCGTCATGCTGTTCTACCAGGTCGGTGAGCTGTTCCAGGCATACGCCGTGGGCAAGAGCCGCAAGTCGATCAGCGCCATGATGGACATCGCACCCGACTACGCTAACGTCGAGCAAGCCGACGGCACACTCGAACAGGTCTTTCCCGATGACATCGCCGTCGGCACTGTGATCGTGGTCAAGCCCGGCGAGCGCGTGCCTATCGACGGCGTCATCGTCGAAGGCGAAACCCAGCTCGATACCGCCGCGCTCACGGGCGAGTCAGTCCCCCGCCCCGCCAAGTCCGGCGACGATATCATCAGCGGCTGCATCAACATGACGGGCCTCATCCGCGTGCGCACCACCAAGCCCTTTGGCGAGTCCACCGTCGCACGCGTCCTGGAGCTCGTAGAAAACGCCAGCGAAAAGAAGGCGCGTACCGAGAACTTCATCACGCGCTTCGCCCGCGTCTACACGCCCGCCGTCACCGGCGCGGCAGCGGTACTCGCGCTCGGCGGCGGCTTGGTCACCGGCGCCTGGTCCGACTGGATCCTGCGCGGCCTGACTTTCCTGGTCGTCAGCTGCCCGTGCGCGCTCGTGATCAGCGTGCCGCTGAGCTTCTTTGGCGGCATCGGCGGCGCCTCCAAACTGGGCGTTCTCATCAAGGGTTCTAACTACCTCGAGACGCTCGCCGACGTGGACACCGTCGTCTTTGACAAGACAGGCACCCTCACCAACGGCACGTTCTCGGTGGTCGCGGTGCACCCCGAGGCTGGCTATACCGAGCAGTCGTTGCTTGAGGTCGCAGCCCTTGCGGAGTCGTTCTCCGATCACCCCATCGCGCAGTCGGTAAGCACCGCCTACCAGGGCGAGGTCGACCCCAAACGCGTGAGCGACTCCGCCAACGACGCGGGCCACGGCGTGACGGCAACCATCGACGGCAAGCACGTCGTCGTTGGCAACGCAAAGATGCTCGCCGCGGCCGGAGTCGAAGCGCCCGATTGCGAGGTCGTTGGAACGATTCTGCATGTGCTCGTTGACGGCGTGTACGCCGGCCACATCGTGATTGCAGACACCGTTAAGGCCGATGCCGAGCAGACGATCCGCGACCTGCACGCCGCCGGCGTCAAGCGCACCGTTATGCTCACGGGCGACCGCGAGGAAGTGGCTGCTGCGGTGGCCAAGCAGCTCGGCCTCGACGAGTTCCATGCGCAGCTGCTGCCGGGCGACAAGGTCGAGCGTGTTGAAGCGCTGCTCGCGGCCGAAAGCGGTAAGGGCAAGCTCGCCTTTGTCGGCGACGGCATCAACGATGCGCCTGTGCTTACGCGCGCCGATGTGGGCATTGCCATGGGCGCCATGGGCTCCGACGCTGCGATTGAGGCGGCGGATGTCGTGCTGATGGATGACAAGCCGTCTAACATTTCCCGCGCGATCCGCGTGGCGCGCAAGACCATGTCGATTGTCTGGCAGAATATCATCTTCGCGCTGGGTATTAAGCTGCTGATTTTGGTGCTTGCGGCGCTCGGCATCGCCAACATGTGGCTTGCGGTCTTTGGCGACGTAGGCGTGGCAATCATCGCCATCCTGAACGCCATGCGCGCGATGGGTGTCAAGAACCTGTAGCGTTCGTGGGCTGTCCGGCCGGGACCGGGCTTGGTTCTGAAAACGTCCTCGACCAATGAAGTGCCCCCGTTCTGCTCCTTCGGAG
>CAKWZF010000140.1:0-3277 GCA_934865005.1 uncultured bacterium
CTTCGAGCGTTGCTTTTTCGAGGTCGATTCGTTGACGATCTTCGGAATCCTGGCGAAGCTGCTTCTGAATTCGCTTTTTCTCTTCTATAAACCTTCTGAGCACAAACTGTCTCAGGTCCTCTTGCATGATTTGAAAGTCTTTTGGCAGACGCGAGGGGCGTACGCCCTCTTTCCGCTGGATTGCTTCCATGACCCTAACGAAAGAGCTGGCATGCATAAAGGAATAACGACTGACGGTGATGATTCCGTACCCCATGGACGCAAGTGCATTCTTGCGCTCCTCATCGATGGCGCGGTCTTCTTCCGCGTCATGATAAAAACCGTTGTATTCAATGTCTGTGCGAGATTTCTTTAGATACGCATCCATAAAGAACTTTTTGCGTCTCGTGAGATTCTTTGCGGCAGTGGTGACCTGCACCTCGTAATCGGTCTCAATTCCCTTAATACCAAGCCCTCCTTCGCTTTTGGGCAGCGTTAACATCATGACAAAGGCTGTTTCCATAGGAGACCGGCATCCGTCGCGCACACATTGGATCGCCTTTCGGGCAAGGGCCAGACCGTCGCATCTGGTAATGGAATTAAAGAACTGCTTTAACCTCTCGGTCGAGGTGAGCGCGAAACGCTCGGTATAGGAGGTGGAAGAGTCGGTTCCAAGGGAATAAGCGCCGCACAGTTCAAAGTAGTACTCCACTAGTTCGCGAAAAGAAAGATAGGTGGCGGCCTGAAGTGCGCAAAGCTCAACGCCAACAATGAAGATGCCATCTTTGAGCTCTATAAAGCGTGAGTTCGAGAATCGTTTTGAAGAAACGTGGCATTGACAGTTCATTGCATAGCGCGCATTCCTGCGATCAAACACCATCACCTCGAGGGAATCATTTGTGTCGAGGGAAACATCATGTTTGGTGAGCCATTCTGCGGCTGCGTCAAGGAACGTTCCGGTGGGACATGATCCGTAAATCGCGGCAGGGCTACAGGACTCGATGCCTTTCGCAGACACCGAATGCGCGGCCTGGTAGACCGCTTTTGCAGTGGTATGTGACAATACGATACTCATGATATATATCGTGTCAGCTAATGCCGTGTTGACGGCGCTGAGTGGAAAAGCCGTTTTAGAGGTCTAACCAAATGCTGTCCAAAAGCTTGACGCAATTATGAGTTGGTATGCCCTAAATAAAAGTTTTCGCAGCTTAGCTATAGCATATAAATACTCAATTGCCGCACATTTGATATCGATGCATCACCATCCGACAACGAATTACGTGTCGGGAATTGGCCGAAATCGTTCGCAATGAGTGTTCAGAATTTGTGATGGCAAATCTATCTGTGGAACGTAGGGCGGCCCCACTGCGGGGTTTCCCGCTGCGAGGCCGCTCGTGATCTACGCCGGAGTTTGTCGTAGACGTTTCTACTTGGCAAACAGGTTCTTGAGGTTGAACTCGGCTTGGACGGTGCGGAGCATGAGGTCGGTGTCGTCGAGGCCCAGGTGCTGCTCGTTGGCGTCGGCGGCGAGGGTGCCACGGCGGCGCGCCCAGTTCTCGAGCGCGGCGGGCGCGGACTCGCGGGGGAGCGAGCGGACGTCGGCATCCAGGCTGCGGCAGATCTGGCGCGAGTCGATGACGATGATCTTGCCGGCGCGGCGTGCCTCGGCGTAACCGTCCAGGTGGATCTTGAACCAACTGTCTTCGAACGCGGCGTTATGCGCCATGTACGGGTACTTCTTCATAAGTTTGAGCAGCTGCTTCTGCAGTTCCTTGTTCTCGCGGAATGGTTTTTTGCCGTCGATGTCGTCCCAGGTAATGTGATGGATGTTCGATAGCGGCACATCCTCGCCGCGGTAGATGTCGGGCAGGCCGCAGTAGTGTGCCTCGGCGTCATGCGGGACGGCGTCGCTGGTGAGCTCCATGATCTCCCAGCCCACGTTGATGATGTAGCCGCGCTCGGGTGCACGGCCGGTGGTCTCGATGTCGATGCCGAGCACTGTGCCTTGGATAGGCTTGCGGGCGTACGCCACGCCGAGCGCGTCGCGGTCGCCGCGGATCTCGCGCATGACGGACGCGGCGGTGCGCTTTTGCATCTTGCCGATGGCGGCGCAGGTGTCGGCGTCGGACAGACCGCGCGAAAGCGTCGCGGGCGTCACGTTGCGCAGGCGCGCCTCGCCAATCTGGTCGCACAGGTCGCGGTTGCGGTCAGCCAGGTCGCGCACGGTGGCAAAGTCGAAGCTGGGGTCGCCCTCGGCGGTAAAGTACTCGGTTTCGAGCACCTTAAGGGCCTCCTCGCCCTTCTGGCGCTCGGATTCCATGGCGCCGTGATCGCCATAGATAAACATGGGGATAAACGGTTGACGCTCGTATTCGAGTGCTTGTGAAACGTTCATATAACTGCTCCTTGGACGGGCCGCACCGTGCGGCTCGGGTTCATTGAGATGTGACGAGATGATAGTTTACCATGGGCAACTATTGGCATAGCGCCTAGGACAACTACAATACCCTAGTTGACCGCTAGGACTTTTACAATGCTGCCGAAAGACACGAAAGGTTCCATCCGTCATGGATTTGCTGATTGATATTTTGTTCGACGCCGGCAAGGACACGCTGTCGCTGGTGCCGTTTTTGTTGGTGACGTATCTGGCCCTCGAGACCTTGGAGCACGTCGCGGGCGACCGCGTTAACGGGGCCATCAAGCGCGCCGGCGCCGCGGGTCCCGTGGTTGGCTCGCTGCTGGGCATGGTGCCGCAGTGCGGCTTTTCGGCAATGGCGGCAACGCTGTACGCCGGTCGTGTCGTGACCTTGGGCACGTTGGTGGCGGTGTTCCTTTCGACCTCCGACGAGATGCTGCCGCTGCTGCTTGCCGAGCAGGTTCCCGTGCAGACTATGGCGATGCTTTTGGCTTCGAAAGCGCTGATCGCACTGGTCACGGGCTTTATCGTAGATGCCGCCATTCGCGGTCTGCGTCGCAACGCCCGCGCGCATGCGGCGATTCGTCGTACCGTGTTGGGGACCACTGTCAATCCGGCGCACGTTAACTGCGCGCATGACGACCACAGCGGCGGTGACATCATCGACGAGGTGGCCGAGGCGGGCGTGAGCGCCGATCACATCCATGAGCTGTGCGAGCGCGACCATTGCGGTTGCGATGAAGACGAGGACGAGCACGAACACGGACATGGGCACGATCACGGTCATGAGGACGAGCATGAACACCATGATGGCCACGGTCACTCCCACTCTCACGAGGGCGCGCCCCTCCTGTCGATTATTCGCAGCGCCATCTCGCACAC
>CAKWZF010000141.1:0-3267 GCA_934865005.1 uncultured bacterium
GCAAGAGCCGGTTTATTGCCCAGCTGGTCCATATTGAGTCCGAGGATGAGGCGAATGCCTTTATCGAGATGGTTCGCAAGCGTCATTACGACGCTCGACACAATGTTCCCGCGTGGATTTTGGTCAATGGACGCGAGCGCCAGAGCGATGACGGTGAGCCGAGCCGCACGAGCGGTATGCCGACGCTCGAGGTGTTGCGCGGTGCAGGGCTCAAAAATGTTTGCTGCGTAGTGACGCGCTATTTTGGTGGCACGTTGTTGGGGCCTGGTGGCTTGGTACGCGCCTATACCGCGGCGACGCAGGCGGCGGTGGCCGCGGCTCAGGAGGGCGGGCAGATCGTCGAGATGACGAGCGTCGTGCCTGTTGACGTGCACGTGGCCTATCCGCAGTATAAGCAGGTGCTTCGTTTGGCGCAGGATTCGGGTGCCAAGGTTTCGGATACCGATTACGCGGATGCCGTGACACTTCACTTGGTGTTTAAGGCGGGGGAGCAGGAGCCGTTTTGCGCTAAGATGCGCGAGCTTATGGCGGGGCGCGAGGAGATTGAGGCCGGCGCTCCCGAATATGCCGAGTTCTAACGGCGACAGCCGGCGTGCTTTTGGATGGATCCCAAGCGCGCCGACCGTCGTTTTATGCTGCTGCCGTCTACTCGGCGAGCTGCTTTAGCACATCGCAGGCGATCTCGACGGCATCGTCGATGCAACCGGGGCAGCTGCGGAGCGGGCCCTTGTCCGATCCGATGCCCTTGAGCGTACCGCAGACGGTCGTCGTGTTCTTCTCGCCAAAACGCTTGGCGATTTCGCGCGACAGCTTGTAGGTCTGGCCCTTAGTCTTGGGGTTTTCCATGCCGTCGCTCATTACAAAGCCCATGATGGCCACGGCGCCCGAGATGGCGCCGCAAGTTTCGGTCATTCCGCCCATGCCGGCGCCAAAGCCCTCGGTGAGGGCAAAGGCGACCTGGGGGTCGAGCCCGACAGCGGGCGCGAGCGTGCAGGCGACGGCCTGGGCGCAGTTAAAGCCGCGGGCGTGGTATTCGGCAGCTTGAGCCTGACAGGCGGTGATGTCGAGCTGGGCCGTATCGATTTGCTTCATCGTTGTCTCCTTGGTCACGGTGTACCCGCCTATGGTACCCGTGCCGATGCATGTAGTCATCGAGAGCTTCATGTATGCCTCATTTTTATCTATAGAGCAAATGCCTAAGGTTGAGACAAACACCCTTGATTCATTTGTCTCATAACCCACCTTGAGGATGGGTTGAGAGGGGTGCAGGGTAGCGGTATCGTGAACCGAATAAAACGTAACCCAGGCAAGGGAGCTAGATATGAGCGAGCAGACTATCGGTACTACATGTGTTCAGGGCGGCTATCGCCCGGGCGACGCGGAGCCGCGCCAGGTGCCCATCTACCAGTCCACCACCTGGAAGTTCGACACGTCCGAGCACATGGGCAAGCTGTTCGACTTGGAGGAGTCGGGCTACTTCTATAGCCGTCTGCAGAACCCCACGTGCGACCTGGTTGCCGCCAAGATTTGCGAGATGGAGGGTGGTACCGCTGCGATGCTCACGAGCTCGGGCATGGCTGCGAACTTCCTTGCGATCTTTAACGTTGCCGGTACCGGCGATCACGTGGTCGCGAGCTCTGCCATCTACGGCGGTACCTACAACCTGCTCGCTCATACCATGGAGCGCATGGGTCTGACCTGCACGTTCGTTGCCCCCGACTGCACCGACGAGGAGCTTGAGGCAGCCTTTAAGCCCAATACCAAGCTTGTCTTTGGCGAGACGATCGCTAACCCCGCTCTTGCCGTGCTTGATATTGAGCGCTTTGCCAAGGCCGCGCATGACCACGGCGTGCCGCTGATGGTCGACAACACCTTCCCGACGCCCGTGATGTGCCGTCCCTTTGAGTGGGGCGCCGACATCGTTACGCACTCCACCACCAAGTACATGGATGGACATGCTGCCTACCTGGGCGGCGTGATCGTCGACCACGGCCAGTTTGACTGGATGGCTCATGCAGACAAGTTCCCGGGTCTCACCACGCCCGACGAGAGCTACCACGGCGTGACGTATGCCGAGAAGTTCGGTCGCGAGGGCGCCTTCATTACCAAGGCCACCGCTCAGCTCATGCGCGATCTTGGCCCTATGCAGAACCCGCAGGCGGCGTTCTTCCTGAACAGCTCGCTCGAGAGCCTGCATGTGCGCATGCCGCGTCATTGTGAGAACGGCCTGGCCGTTGCCAAGTTCCTGCAGAGCCATCCCAAGGTGCGCTTCGTTAGCTATCCGGGTTTGGAGGGCGACAAGTACTATGACCTGGCTCAGAAGTACATGCCCAACGGTACATGCGGCGTTGTGAGCTTTGGCTTTAACGGTGGTCGCGCGGCGGCCGAGACCTTTATGAAGAGCCTCAAGCTCGCCCAGATCGCCACACACGTGGCCGACGCCCGCACTTGCTGCCTGCATCCTGCTAACGCCACGCATCGCCAGATGAACGATGAGGAGCTCATCGCCTGTGGCATCTCCGCCGACATGGTGCGCCTGTCGTGCGGCCTCGAGGACACGGCCGATCTGATTGCCGACCTTGAGCAGGCGCTCGAGCAGTGCTAGGCTAGCGTTCGTGCAAGGCGCCGATGCTGGCAGAAAGCTTCGGTGACCTTTCGTTCCGATTCCGTAGGCGGGACCCCAATTGCGGCTGTTTGCAGGCGATTGGGGCCCCGTTTTTTTGCGTTGGGCCACTCGAAAGGATGGATATGGAGAAAACTGCAGAGCAGCTGCGCCGCGAGCACATTGCCCTAGAGGGCGACACCCATGGCAAGAACAAGTGGGCGATTCTGTTTACCGTGCTCATCATGACGTTTATGGTGTGTCTGGATTCGACCGTCGTGACCGTGGCGCTGCCCGTGATGCAAAAGGAGCTGGGCGTGGGCCTCGATCGCATTCAGCTGGTAAGCTCGGTGTATCTGCTTGCGACATGCGTGGCTATGTTGCCGTTTGGCCGTCTGGGCGACGTGCGCGGCAAGGTGAATGTGTTCCAGCTGGGCGTCATCGTCTTTTCGGTCGGTTCGCTGCTGTGCGGCCTTTCGTCCTCGCTCGAGGTTCTTATCCTGGCACGCATTGTTCAGGGCGTCGGTTGCGCGGCGGCCATGGCCAACAACATGGGTATCATCACCGAGTCGTTTCCGGCGCGCGAACGAGGCCGTGCCATGGGTATTCTCGCGACCTTCGTGGCCCTTGGCATGATGTGTGGCCCCGTGCTCGGTGGCATGCTG
>CAKWZF010000142.1:0-3067 GCA_934865005.1 uncultured bacterium
GGCTCACGGTGGCGGGGGAGCTTGATGTGAGGTGGCCGCGGGGCGGGGAGCGTGTAAACTGGAGTGAGCAAACCGTGCCCAGCCCAAAGCGAGGTATTTAATATGTCTGACAAGCGCCGCACTTTTGCCGTTATCGACGGCAACTCGCTCATGCACCGCGCCTTTCACGCCGTGCCGCCGACCATGAACGCGCCGGACGGTCGCCCCACCAACGCGATCTTTGGCTTTCTGAACATGTTTCTTAAGATGATTGATGCCTTTAACCCCGACGGTGTGGTCGTGGCGTTTGACAAGGGTAAGCCGCGCGTGCGCATGGAGATGCTGCCGCAGTATAAGGCGCAACGCCCGCCCATGGACCCCGATCTGCATGCGCAGTTCCCTATGATTAAGGAGCTGCTCACCGCGCTCAACGTGCCGATTCTGCAGTCCGAGGGCTGGGAAGGCGACGATATCCTGGGAACCATGGCGCGCCTGGGCGAGCAGGCCGGCTGCGACATGCTACTGGTGACCGGCGACCGCGACATGTATCAACTCGTGACCGAGCACGTCAACGTGGTCTCGACCCGCAAGGGCCTGTCTGACGTGGCGATCATGACGCCCGAGAGCGTGGACGACCTGTATCACGGCATTACGCCGGCGCTCGTGCCCGATTTTTACGGTCTAAAGGGCGATACGTCGGACAACATTCCCGGCGTACCGGGCATCGGCCCCAAAAAGGCGAGCGCGCTCATCGCGCAGTACGGCAGCTTGGATGAGGTCATCGCGCATGCCGACGAGGTCAAGGGCAAGATGGGCGAGAACCTGCGTGCGCACATCGACGATGCGCTGCTGAGCCGCAAGGTCGCAACCATTCGTACCGATGCGCCTGTCGAGCTCGACTTTGAGGCGACGTCCTTCCCGGCGTTTTCTGCCGATGAGGTTTCCGCGGCGCTGGGTACGCTTGGTATCACCGCCATGCAGAACCGTTTCTTGGCGCTGATCGGCGGCGAGGGCGGGGCTGCTGCCTCCAGTGTGTTTGAGATACCTGCTATGGTTCGCTCAGCCGCCGGCGATGCTGACGCGCTTGGTGCCGTTGCGGCTGAGGTCTCCCGCGCGATTGATGCCGGCGAGTGGGTCGCCGCCGTGGTGGACGACGACAAGGAAGAGGGCGCGCTCTTTGGACTGACGCGCACGCTGTGGTTGGCGACGTCCAAGGGCCTGTTCGCGCTCGAGGAGGGCGACGGCGGTACCACTGCCGTAGTCGATGGCTTCAACTTCGCCCACGGCGTGATTGCCGGCGTGCTTGCGCACCTGTTTGTGGAGGGCCGCGTGGCGAGCCCGGATATGAAGGCGTTGTTGCACGAGCTTTCGCCCATCGATTCTTCTGAACTCGAGCTCATGGATCCGCTGGCAGTCGATTCCACGTGCATCTTCGACACCGTGGTCGCCGCTTACCTGTTGGATTCCGACCGCTCCGAGTTTGACGAGGCATATCTGGCCGATACGTATCTGCAGATGGCGCTGCCTGCGGCGCGCGGTGCAGAGGGTGCCGGTGAGGACGCTTCGGCGCCCGCCGCTCGCACGGCGGCCTTGACGCTGGCACTGGTCGCACCGCTGCGCGACCGCATGGCCCGCGAGAACGCCGCCAACGTGTTCGATGGCATCGAGATGCCGCTCGTGCCGGTGCTTGCCAAGATGGAGCGCGCGGGCATGCTCGTGGATCCCGACCGCCTGCGTAATCTGTCCGAGGGCCTGGCGACCCAGATCACCGAGGTCGAGCGCAGCATTCGCGACCTGGCGGGTGACGAGACCTTTAATATCGGCAGTCCCATGCAGCTGTCGCATGTGCTCTTTGATGTGATGGGGCTTCCGACCAAGGGCCTCAAGAAGACTAAGCGCGGCTACTATTCGACCAACGCCAAGGTGTTGAGCGACCTTGCCCGCGACCACGAAATCGTGCGTTTGATCTTGGATTGGCGTGAAAAGTCCAAAATCAAGTCCACCTATCTGGATACGCTGGGCCCGCTGCGCCGTGGTGACGGTCGCGTGCACACCACGTACAATCAGACCATCACGGCAACGGGGCGTCTGTCCTCGAGCGACCCGAACCTGCAGAACATCCCGACGCGCTCGGAGCTGGGGCGTACCGTCAAGACGGCGTTTTCGGCAGGCGAAGGAAGCGTCTTTTTGGCGGTGGACTACTCGCAGATCGAGCTGCGTCTGCTGGCACATCTCTCGGGTGACGAGCACTTGGTGCGCGCCTTTAACGAGGGCGAGGACTTCCATGCCGAGACGGCGGCGCGCGTGTTTGGTGTGCCGGTGTCCGAGGTAACGCCCGACCTGCGCAGTCGCGCCAAGGCCGTGAACTTTGGCATCGTGTATGGTCAGCAGGCCTACGGCCTGTCGCAGTCGCTGCATATCTCGATGGCCGAGGCGCGCGACATGATCGACCGCTACTACGAGGCCTACCCGGGCGTGCGTACGTTCCTCGACAACGTGGTAGCACGTGCCAAGCAGACGGGCTACGCCGAGACCATGTATGGCCGCAGACGCCATATTCCCGAGCTCAAGGCCAAAAATCCGCAACTTCGCGGCTTTGGCGAGCGCACGGCCATGAACCATCCCATGCAGGGCACCGCGGCCGACATCATCAAGATCGCGATGGCCCGCGTAAGCCGCCGCCTGGAAGAAGAAGGCTTTGCCGCCCACATGATCTTGCAGGTACACGACGAACTGGACTTTGAGTGCCCCGTCGACGAAGTCGAGCGCCTAACCACCATGGTCCGCGACGTCATGGAACACGTCGTAGACCTCCGCGTAACCCTCATCGCCGAAGCCAGCACCGGCATAACCTGGGCCGACGCCAAATAAAGACGCCCCACAACCCCAAAGTAACCAAACAAGAAGGGAGCCCCTCATCAACAAGGAGCTCCCTTCATCCAATTAAATTCAGCCAAAGTATCTAGGCGCCAAGACACCATCTAGGCGGCAAGCAAGTAAACCTAGGACCTGGCCGGGCGGCGCGGATTAGTTTTTCGTAGATTCCGCACGAGCCGGAAAGCACTTAATGTGCTTTCCGAGCGAGCCC
>CAKWZF010000143.1:0-3050 GCA_934865005.1 uncultured bacterium
GCCTTAGAGATTACGCCATCGGGATACGGTCGTGGTTGACTTGGCTGTAGAACAGGCGCTGGATCTCGGCGGCATCGCGTGACTGGCCGAGTGCCCACATGGTCTTGGCCACAAGCGTCTCGGTGGTCATGTCATCGCCGCGCAGAATGCCCGGATGATCGGCATAAGCACGGCCGACCTCATAAACGCCCAGATCGAGACCCTCTTCGGGGACCTGCGTAGTCATAACGACGGTACGGCCCGAATCGACCCAGCGGAAAATTGCCTCCTGGAATGACTCGCCGGACTCGCCAAATTCGGGGATACCGCCAATGCCAAAGGTCTCCAGAATCACGGCATCGTAGCTATCGGCAAGGGCGTCGAGGATGCCCGGGTTTACGCCGGGCGTAAGCTTGAGTACAAATACACGCGGGTCGATGCTGTCGTAGAAACGCACCGGGTTTTCGCCTTGATGCGTGCCGTGAAGCCCGTTGCGCACGATGCGGTCGTTGCGGATATAGGCGATGGGCGGATAGTTGACGCTAATGAACGCGTTAAAGCTCATGGTGCGCTGTTTGCGGGCGCGCGTGCCGGCAATGGCTACGCCGCCAAACACGATTGAGACGTCGTGCGAGTGTTCGTCGAGCGCATAGAGCAGGCTCTGGTACAGGTTGAGCTTGGCATCGGTAAAGGGATTGCCCATGGGCTTTTGCGAGCCGGTGAGTACGATGGGCTTGGGGCTGTCCTGAATCAGATAGGAAAGTGCTGCTGCGGTGTAGCTCATGGTGTCGGTGCCGTGCAGAATCACGAAGCCGTCGTGGTCGGCATAACCCTCGACGATGACATCGCGGATGCGCATCCAGTCGCTCGGGCGCATATTGGTGCTGTCGATGTTCATGGGCTGCACCACGTCGAGCTCGCAGAGGCCCGAGATCTCGGGGACGCTCTGGGCGAGCTCCTCACCGGTCAGGGCGGGGGAGAGGCCGTTGCCGTCCTCGGTCGATGCGATGGTGCCGCCCGTGGCGATGAGAAGGATGCGCTTCATGCTGTTATTCCTATCGTATTTGCCGCCGCAGAGGCGGAGTCGTTCGGCAGTATTGTGGCACAGGGCGTCCAATGTTCAAACGTATTACATCATCTGTAACGTCTGGTAACACTTCAATTGCCGTCAAATAGGGGCCCAGGTCGTGCGTTTGCCGTGCGCTGATGGCTGCGAGGGACGAGAAACCCCATATAACGTGTACACTATGGAAGTTATTTTCGTTCATTCATGCGGGTGGGCACCGGCTCCCCGCCAACAAGAGGGGGAACCATGGATCAAAAGGCTTCCGCAAAGGTCCTCGTACTCGACTTTGGTGCGCAGTACGGTCAGCTCATTGCCCGTCGCGTCCGCGACCTCAACGTGTATTCCGAGATTGTCCCCTGCGACATCTCGGCCGATGAGATTCGCGAGATGAACGCCTCTGCGCTCATCCTTTCCGGCGGTCCGGCCTCCGTGTACGCCGAGGACGCTCCGTCCATCGATCCCGCCATCTTTGACCTGGGCCTTCCCGTCCTGGGCTTTTGCTACGGCCATCAGATCACGGCTGTGACGCTCGGCGGCAAGGTCGGCCACTCCGAGGTGGGCGAGTACGGCCGCGCCACCATCACGCGCACGGCAGGCGCCAAGCTCTTTAACTCCACGCCCATGGAGCAGACCGTGTGGATGAGCCATCGCGACGCCGTGTCCGAGGTGCCCGAGGGCTTTACCGTTACCGCCAGCACCGACGTGTGCCCGGTTGCCGCCATGGAGTGCGTCGAGCGCAAAATCTTCACCACGCAGTTCCACCCCGAAGTCAAGCACTCCGAGTACGGTCAGCAGCTGCTGAGCAACTTCCTGTTTGAGATCTGCGGCCTGGAGCCCAACTGGAGCATGGACAACCTGGTCGAGACCATGACGGCCGAGTTTCGCGAGAAGGTCGGCGACGACCGCGTGATTCTGGCCCTGTCCGGCGGCGTCGACTCCTCCGTCGTGGCCGCCCTGGGCGCCCGTGCCGTGGGCAAGCAGATGACCTGCGTGTTCATCAACCACGGTCTGCTGCGCAAGGGTGAGCCCGAGCAGGTGGAGGAGGTCTTCACCAAGCAGTTTGACGTCGACTTTATCCACGTTCACGCCGAGGACCGTTATGCCGAGCTTCTGGCCGGCGTGACCGAGCCCGAGGAGAAGCGCCGCATCATCGGTACGCAGTTCTGGAAAGAGTTCTTCGCCGTGGCGCAGCAGCTCGAGACCGACGGCAAGCCGGTCAAGTACCTGGCTCAGGGCACCATCTACCCCGACATCATCGAGTCCGGCGCTCGCAAGACGGGCGGCAAGACGGCCACTATCAAGAGCCATCACAACCTGATCCCGTTCCCCGAGGGCGTACACTTCGACCTCATTGAGCCGCTCGATCACTTCTTTAAGGACGAGGTCCGCGCGCTTGGTCTGGCACTGGGCCTGCCGGGTCACATCGTGTTCCGTCAGCCTTTCCCGGGCCCGGGTCTGGCCATCCGCATCATCGGTGCGGTCGACAAGGAGAAGCTCGAGATCCTCAAGAACGCCGACGCCATCGTGCGCGAGGAGCTCGATGCTTACAACCAGCGTCTGTTTGAGCAGACCGGCGAGCGCAACTCTGAGCACAGCTGCTGGCAGTACTTTGCGGTTCTGCCCGACATTAAGTCCGTGGGCGTTATGGGCGACGAGCGCACTTATCAGCGCCCGATCATCCTGCGCGCCGTCGAGTCCAGCGATGCCATGACCGCCGACTGGGCCAAGCTGCCCTACGACGTGCTGGCCCGCATCTCCGGCCGCATCGTTGCCGAGGTTCCCGGCGCCAACCGCGTGTGCTACGACATCACGTCCAAGCCGCCCGCGACCATCGAGTGGGAATAGGAAATTCTTTAGTTATGGGGGTATAAATTTGATTTCCTTTAGGATAAACCCCCATAACTATATGAATTGACCTGCTGACTCCAATGAAGATTGGAGGGTAACGGCCAGGGGTGACGGCCCAGCGAGTGTTATTTTGCGAGCTATGCGCATTGAAAGCGAC
>CAKWZF010000144.1:0-3042 GCA_934865005.1 uncultured bacterium
ACTTCTATCAGCGCATGAACGCCAACCCCCTGCGTGGCCTGTACTCGCTGTCCGTCGACGCAACCGACGCCATCGCGAAGGTCCGCCAGCAGATCGCCGACCTCATCGGCGCCTCACAGGCCAACGAGGTCGTCTTCACCCGCAACACGAGCGAGTCGCTCAACCTGGTCGCCAAGAGCTTTGCGCCCACAGTGCTCGAACCGGGCGACGAGGTCGTCATCACCATCATGGAACACCACTCCAACCTGATTCCGTGGCAGCAGGTCTGCCGCGAGACCGGCGCCAAGCTCGTCTACCTCTACCCAACCAAGACCGGCCAGCTCACCACCGAGGAGGTTCTTGCCAAGGTGGGTCCCAAGACCAAGATCCTGGCCGTGGGACAGGTCTCCAACGTGTTGGGCGTCGAGAACCCAGTCAAGAACCTCGGCAAGCTCGTGCACAAGTACGGCGGCTACCTGGTCGTCGACGGTGCGCAGTCGCTGCCGCACATGCCGGTCGATGTGGCCGACCTGGGCGCCGACTTCTTTGCCTTTAGCGCGCACAAGGCTATGGGCCCCATGGGCATCGGCGTGCTGTGGGGCAAGATGGACCTGTTCAACGCCATGCCGCCCATGCTCACCGGAGGCGAGATGATCGACTCTGTTACCGAGCAGGACGCCGTCTGGGCGCCCGTTCCCGAGAAATTCGAGGCCGGCACGCAGGACGCCGCCGGCATCTTCGCCACGGGCGCGGCGCTTGACTACCTGGTTAACACCGTGGGCTACGAAAACATCCAGGCACGCGAGCAGGCACTCGTCCACTACCTGATGGGCGAGCTCATGCAGCTCGACTTTGTCCAGATCATCGGCTCCATCTATTGGGACAACCACCACGGCGTTGTGAGCTTTAACGTCCGCGGCATCCACCCGCACGACGTCGCGAGCATCATGGACATGGACGGCGTCTGCATCCGCGCCGGTCACCACTGTGCACAGCCGCTGCTCACCTGGCTGGGCGTCGAGAACCTTGCCTGCTGCCGCGCCAGCGTGGCCTTCTACAACGACAAGGCCGACATTGACAAGTTCATCGCCGGCCTGCATCACGTTTGGAGCACGTTCAATGGGTAATCTGTACACCTCCACCACATTTATGGAGCACAACTCGCACCCCGACTACAAGTACGAGATGGATGCTCCCACGCACGAGCACGACGGCATCAACCCCAGCTGCGGAGACGAGCTCACTCTGCAGCTGCGTGTCGAGAACAACGTGATCGAGGAGGCCTCCTTTACCGGCCACGGCTGCGCCATCAGCCAGGCCAGTGCCGACATCATGGCCGATCTCATCACCGGCGAGACCGTCGAGGAAGCTCGCCGCCTGGCAGAGCTCTTCCTCGCCATGATCCGCGGCGAGAAGCTCTCCGAGGAGGACCTGGAAGACCTGGACGAAGCCGCCCAGCTCCAGGACATCTCGCACATGCCCGCCCGCGTCAAATGCGCCGAGCTCGCCTGGCGCACCCTCGACGGCATGCTCGAGGGGTAAACTAACCAGTAGCGTATGCCCCGAATCCAAGGTTTTTGATTGCCGAGCCGCCCGATACGGGCGGCTCTGTTTTTCCTAATGAGCGCCGGACGCACGAAGTCCGCGCGTCCGGCGCTCCGTCTGTCATTTACCACACAGCAGACGCGAACACGGGCGTTTTCCACAGCACCAAAGGCCTGCGGCAGGGCCCCGGGCCCGCCAAGCAATGCGCCAAGCCCCGTTCTGCGAAGCTCCGACTCGCTTCGCGCCTGCCGCAGACGGGTCCCATAGGGAGCGGCGTGCATTTTTGCGAGTATTCAGCACGCCAAGCTGTGTGTATACGCATCGAAAGCGTTAATCCACGTCTCCAGGCGCATATATATTGTGTTTTAAAACTGACATCGCGGTCTGACGGGACGCAGACACGTGCTTCGGGGCGCAACGGCAGGAATCAATAGCTTCGGGACCCGTATGTTGCAAGATTGCGGCGGTGCCGACAGCAACACGATGCTGAAAACTCCGTTATTTGCACGGCGCAGACGGGGGTAGGCACGGGCAAACCCGGACCGAGCCGTTATTTTATGCAAGATGGCGATTTTTCTATGCATATTAAGAAGTGCAGTTACCGTACCAAGCTTTTGAACGCTGGTTGCAGCGTATGGACGACTCCAGCTGCAGTGAACAGGCGACCCTACATCACGTTTCCGCCAGCCCTCATCGCCGTTCGCGCGCGGGCGCGCACGATACGAGAGACGGTACTTTTGCCAATCCCGGTATACCGCTCAATCTGGCGCACCGTAAAGCCGGCATTGTTCAATCCAACAATAACGGTATCGCGCTGCGCCGTCGGTGCAGTTTTAACCCCGTTGAGCGGCACGCCCAGGCGCTTCGCCATCTTGTCGGCAAAGGCGTGGCGTTCCCATTCCGTCTCTTTCATATCGCACAGCGCTGGCTCACTGCCGTCGGGCGTCGAAAGCGAATAGGCAATAAAGCCCTCGGCAGAACCAAAAAGCTCAAGCACGCAAGAAGGATCAGAAAATCCCCTCACGACATCGGCCGCGTCACCGTCGTAAGCGCACAAATGCTCCGCAAAGCTGCTCCAGGGATAACGCTCAATGAGACTGATGCCCACCTCCTGCGGATCGGCGTGTACGGAGCGAATAGCCTCCATCACCTGCCAGTCGGTATCGAGCGAGCGCCGGTCAAAACGGTTCTGGAACAGATGGCCCGTGCGCCCCGTGTGTTTATTGAACCGCCGCGCGTACGTCAAGAGCAGCCGGTGCATCGCCGCGCTCATCCTGTCCTCGTAATCTGCAAGCACCAAATGCACGTGATTGCCCATAAGGCACCAGGCGATAACCGTCACACCCTCCTCGCGGCAGCACTCGCGCATCAGCTCCAAAAACTCCCACCGGTCTTCATCGCCCTCAAAGATGAGCTGCTTGCCCGCACCGCGAGCACAGACATGGTAAAAGCCGGTAACCGTTCTCCAAACGCGTTGCATGGCGCTCCCTTCGCCGGGATCTGCTTGCCATCCAATAC
>CAKWZF010000145.1:0-3025 GCA_934865005.1 uncultured bacterium
CTCCGCTATTGGATGTGTTCGTGCCTCCACCGCCGCCGCCACAGCCAGCCAGCGCGAGCGACAACGCGCCCGCGGCGAGCGCCGAGGCAAACCCCCGGCGCGACAGCTCAACATTAAACGCGCGCATCGCTAGCACGTCCCCTCGTTAGGCATCGTCCATGCGTGATGGTCGGTATGCAGCAATTCCTCGGCCAGCGGCGAGAGCGGCGCACCCAAGAACTCGCTATAGCACGCCTGAACATCGGGATTCTCGTGCGAGAAGCGAATCTCGGCGTTCGCATCGAGGCCCCAGAGCACCTGACCGCGCTCGGCTGCCAGCTCGCAGCCGTCGTGAATGGGCTGACCGCCGCCACCGGCGCAGCCGCCCGGGCACGCCATGACCTCAACGAAGTCATAGCTCACACGGCCGTCGCGAATCGCGTCGAGCAGACGTTCAGCGTTGCCCAGCCCGTGTGCCACGGCGACGCGCACCTTAGTGCCATCGATATCGGCGACGGCTTCCTTCCAGCCGTCCAGGCCGCGCACGTCGGTAAAGAAATCGGCATCCGGGTTCTTACCCGTCACCAGGTAATATGCCGAGCGCACGGCAGCCTCCATCACGCCGCCCGTGGCGCCAAAAATCACGCCCGCGCCCGTGCCAAAGCCCAGCGGCGTATCGAGCGGCTCCTCGACCAGCGTGTCAACGCTCACGTGGCTCGCGCGGATCATACGCACCATCTCGCGCACCGTCAGCGCAACGTCCACGTCGGGCGCGCCGCCCTCGCCCATCATGCTCGGCAGCGCACACTCGGCCTTCTTGGCCGTGCACGGCATAACGGACACCACGAACAGACGCTCGGGCTCCACGCCCAGCATCTTGGCGTAGTAGGTCTTGGCGATAGCGCCGAACATCTGCTGCGGCGACTTTGACGTGGACAGGCTGTCGACAAACTCGGGGTAACGTGCCTTCACAAAGCGCACCCAGCCCGGGCAGCAGCTCGTAAACATGGGCCAGCCGCGGCTGTCGCCCTCACCCTTAGCGGCGGCGCCCAGGCGCTCGAGCAGCTCGGAGCCCTCCTCCATAATGGTGAGGTCGGCCGAGAAATCGGTATCGAACACGTACTCAAAGCCCACGCGGCGCAGCGCGCAAGCCAGACGCTCGACGGTTGCCTCCTCGCGCGGAATGCCGAGCTCCTCGCCCCAGGCGCTGCGCACGGCAGGCGCGATCTGCACCAGCACGATCTTGTCGGGATTAGCAAGCGCGTCAAACACGGTCTCGGTGTCGTCGCGCTCGCGCAGCGCGCCCGTCGGGCAATGCGTGATGCACTGGCCGCACGCGACGCAATCGGTCTTGCCGATCGGCACGCGCCCGCGGGTGCCCACGGCGGTATGCGTGGCGCGGTTGGTCAGGTCCCAAATCCCTAGGCCCTGTACGCTCTCGCACACCTTGATGCAGCGCATGCATTTAATGCACTTGTCGTTTTCGCGGATGATGGGGAAATCGAAATCCCAGCCCTCGCCCGCCAAATGCCTTTGATACGGCAGATAGAAAATGCCCAGGTTGTTGGCAATGGTCTGCAGGTTGCAGTTACCGCTGCGCACACAGCTCGTGCAGCGTGAATCGTGCTGCGAAAGCAGCAGCTGCACGTTGGTGCGGCGCGCCTCGCGGGCCTTGGGGCTGTTGGTATGGACCACCATGCCATCGAGCACGTAGTTGTTGCAGGCGGCAACCAGCTGGTCGCAGCCCTCAACCTCGACCACGCACACGCGGCAGCCGCCGATCTCGTTCAGATCGCGCAGGTAGCACAGGGTGGGAATCTGGATGCCGACGGACTTGGCCGCGTCCAGGATCGTGGTGTGCTCGGGTACCACGACCTCGCAATTATCGATAGTGAGCTTGACCATGTTGTGCGCTCCGTTTTCGCTGTTGTCGCCGACGGTGGTTTTGTTGAGCTCTACCATTCCAGGTTCCTCCCTCCGCGGAACGCGCCAAAGCCAAAGTGGTCGCAGCGCAGGCAGCGGCTCGCCTCCTGGCGCGCCTCCTCCTCGGTGAGACCCTGCTCGACCAGATTCCAATCGTGAATGCGCTCGCCGGCCTCGCGCTCGCCCAGCTCGCAACGGCCGCACTCGTGCTTGCCCTTAAACTGCACGGTCGGCAGCTCCACGTCGAGCTTGATCTTGTGGTCGAAGCCCAGATAGCGGTCGATGTTTGCCGAAGCCACGCGGCCGGCGTTGATGGCACGGATGACGGTGGCGGGGCCGGTCTGGCAGTCGCCGCCGCTAAAGAGGCCATCGAAGTTGGGCACGGCACCGTCCGAGTCGGTGACCACGCAACCCCACTTGCAGGCGATGCCCATGTCCTCAAACGGCTTGGAATCGATGTCCTGGCCAATGGCGACAAACACGCGCTCGCAGGGGATGACGCGCTCGGGCGTAGCGGCGGCACGCGGAGCCGGACGACCGCGGCGGGGCTCGCCGATAATCTGCGGTTGCACGCGCAGGCCGCTCACGCGACCATCTTCGCCCGTCTCGATGGCGAGCGGCGCCGTGAGCTCCAGAACCTCGCAACCCTCGGCCTGGGCGCCGGCAATCTCGGCGTCCTGGGCCGTCATATCGCAGATGCGACGGCGGTAGACGATGCTCACCTTTTCGGCACCGCAGCGCACGGCAGAGCGCGCCACGTCCATGGCCACGTTGCCGCCACCGATGACGCACACGCGCTGGCCGCTCAGGTCGGGCAGCTCGTCGTCTCCGATGGCGCGCAGCATCTTGACGGCCGATTCCACGCCGGGCGCCTCTTCACCCGGAAGGCCGAGCTTCTTGTCGCTATGGGCACCGATGGCCAGGTAGACGGCATCGAACTCGTCGCGCAGGCGAGCGAGCTCCTCGCCGTTCACGGAGTGATCGAGCTCAACGTCGATGCCGGCGCTCAAGATCCAGTCGATCTCGGCCTGCAGGCGCTCGCGCGGCAGACGATAGCTGGGGATGCCGTAGCGCAGCATGCCGCCCAAGTGGTGGCGCTGCTCAAAAATGGTCACCTTGTGGC
>CAKWZF010000146.1:0-2958 GCA_934865005.1 uncultured bacterium
TGATCGTCCAGGGCGGCACCTTTATGTCCGACGCCACGCTGCGCGCGTTTGAGCAGCTCACCGGCGTGCATGCCGTACGTCCCGACATCGCCGGCTGCATGGGCGCCTACGGTGCGGCCCTGCTCGCCCGCGATCGCGCCGGTGCCGACGGCACCTCGACCATCCTTTCGGCCGAGGACATCGCGCACCTTACCGTGACGCAAAAGCACGTCCGCTGCGGCCGTTGCTCCAACAACTGCCAGCTCACCGTTAACGACTTTGGCGGCGGCAGACGCTTCATTACCGGTAACCGCTGCGAGAAGGGTGCCGGCCACAAAAAGCAAAAGACCGAGGCCCCCAACCTCTTCAAAAAGAAAAACGAGCTGCTCTTTAACCGCGAGGTGCTGAGCCCCGACGAGGCCCCGCGCGGTACCGTCGGCATCCCGCGCGCGCTCAACATGTACGAGAACTACCCCTTCTGGCACGCGTTCTTTACGCGCCTGGGCTTTAGCGTGCAGCTGTCCGACCAGTCGAGCAAAAAGACCTACCAGGCGGGCATCGAGTCCATGCCGTCCGAGAGCGTGTGCTATCCGGCCAAGATGAGCCACGGCCACGTGATGAACCTTATCGACCGCGATGTCGACTTCATTTGGATGCCGTGCGTGCGCTGGGAGCGCAAGGAGGATCCGACCGCCGGCAACTGTTACAACTGCCCCATCGTCATGAGCTACCCCACGGCGCTGGCGCTCAACATCGACGAGATTCGCGAGCAGAACATCGAGTTCCTGTACCCGTTTGTGCCCTATCACGACAAGACCGAGCTCAAGCGCCGTCTGTACCAGGTGCTCGCCGTTGACCGCGTGGCTGACGCCGAAGCCGGTCGCGGTCGCGTGCGTGGTCCCAAGATCACGCGCTCCGAGGTCGATGCCGCCGTCAACGCTGCTTTTGAGGCCGATGCGCGTTTCCACGAGGACATCCAGACCATGGGCGAGGAGGCTCTTAAGTGGGTCGAGGATCACGGCGGTCACGGCATCGTGCTCGCCGGTCGTCCCTACCATAACGACCCCGAGATCAACCACGCCCTGCCCGAGCTTATCTCGAGCTTTGGCTTTGCGGTCTTTACCGAGGATTCGCTCGCGCATCTGGTAAAGCCTGAGCGTCCGATTCGCGTCGTCGACCAGTGGATGTACCACAGCCGCCTGTACGCCGTCGCCCGTTTTGTGACGATGCGCAACGACCTGGACCTGATTCAGCTCAACTCTTTCGGCTGCGGTCTCGATGCCCTGACTACCGACCAGGTGCAGGAGATCTTGGAGGCCAGCGGCAAGATCTACACCGTGCTCAAGATCGACGAGGTGTCCAACCTGGGCGCCGCGCGCATTCGCATCCGCTCGCTCATGGCCGCGCTCAAGGACCAGGAGGCCGAGCGCTTGGCTGAGGCCACGGCCGCGGGCGAGGCCTACGAGCAGGGCGATGCTGCGCCGGTGGCTCCCTCCACGGACGCTCCCGCGTTCGCGAGCCGCAAGTACACGTTCGAGGCGCAGCGTGAGAGCGCCTCGACCGCATGGCCCAAGGTGCCCTTTACCGAGCAGATGCGTGAGGAGGGCTATACCATCCTGTGCCCGCAGATGGCGCCGATTCACTTCGACCTGGTCAAAGAGGTGTTCCGTGGTGCTGGCTACAACTTGGAGCTGCTGCCCTCGACTGACCACGATGCCGTCGAGGCCGGCCTGCGCTACGTGAACAACGACATTTGCTACCCGTCGATCCTGGTGACGGGCCAGATTATGGAGGCCATCGAGAGCGGTCGATACGACCTGTCCAAGACAGCTGTCGTCATCAGCCAGACCGGCGGTGGCTGCCGCGCCACCAACTACATCGCACTCATCCGCAAGGCCCTGCGTGAGAGCGGCCACCCCGAGATCCCGGTGATCTCGCTTTCGGCCGTGGCGCTGGGCGAGGACAACCCCGGCTTTAAGATTACGCCGGCGCTGCTTAAGCAGGCAGTCTACGCGGTACTCTTTGGCGACGTGATGATGCAGATGCTCTATCGCTGCCGCCCGTACGAGGCCACGCCCGGTGCCGCCAACGCACTCTACGAGGAGTACATGGCGCGCGCCCGCAAGCTGGCGCCCAAGTTCAACCGCCACAACTACACCAAGCTGTGCCGCGAGGCCATCCGCGCGTTCGACACTATGCCGCTCGTGGGCGAGGGCGCCAAGCCGCGCGTGGGCGTGGTTGGCGAGATCTTGGTCAAGTTCCATCCCACGGCCAACAACCACGTGGTCGATGTCATCGAGCGCGAGGGCTGCGAGGCCGTGGTGCCGGGCCTGCTCGACTTCTTCCTGTACTCCATGAGCAACGCCGAGCTGCAGAAGGACGAGCTGGGAAGCTCTGCTACCACGCGCGCTGGTATGCAGGCGCTCATCAAGCTCGTGGACTGGATGCGCACGCCGGTGGAGGAGATGCTCGAAAAGTCCCGCCGCTTTGAGGCGCCCGAGCGCATCGGCACCATGGCCGACAAGGCCCGCACGGTGCTTTCGGTGTGCAACAACATGGGCGAGGGCTGGTTGCTCACGGCCGAGATGCTCGACCTGATCGATCACGGTGCGCCCAACATCATCTGCACGCAGCCCTTCGCGTGCTTGCCCAACCACGTGGTGGGCAAGGCCGTGATCAAGGAGCTGCGCCGCCAGCATCCCGAGAGCAACATTGTCGCGGTGGACTACGACCCCGGCGCGTCCGAGGTCAACCAGCTCAACCGTATTAAGCTCATGATTAGCGTGGCCAAGGAAAACATGCGCGCCGGTAAGGGCTTTAAGCTCGAGAAGGTGGCGCCGCTCGCGATGGACGAGGTCACCGGCCAGATGCGCGCCCACGATGGCTGCGTGAGCTGCGGGCCGGCCAGCGAGGAGGCCGTGGCGTCGGTCGCCAAGCGTCTGGGACGCGGCATTAAGAAGTAGCTGGTCTGCTATGGGC
>CAKWZF010000147.1:0-2880 GCA_934865005.1 uncultured bacterium
CACCAAGGGTGCCGAGATTTTGATCGATCTTGTCATGGAAGCGCTCGACCCGCAGGAAGACGAGCTTGCCGTGGACCTGTACTGCGGTGCCGGCACCTTTACCCTGCCGCTCGCCCGCCGCTGCGACTTTGTCGCTGCCGTCGAGGCCTACGGCCCCGCCGTGCGCGATCTACGCCGTAACCTGGAAATCAACAAGCTTGATAACGTCGACGTCATTGGCGGAGACGCGGTGCGCGAGTTCCCCGACCAGGATGCCGACGTCTTGGTGGTCGACCCGCCGCGTGCAGGCCTCGCCCCCGAGGCGATCGACCTTATCGCCAGCACGAGTGCTCGCGATGTCGCCTACGTGAGCTGCGACCCGGCCACCCTGGCGCGCGATCTCAAACGCTTTGTCGAGGAAGGCACCTTCTCCCCCGTCAAGATCACACCGGTCGATCTGTTCCCGCAAACCTTCCACTGCGAAACCGTCGTCCACCTCAAGCGCACCTAGCCACTTAATCATTGCTCAGAAAAATCATTGGGAAATCGAGCGTGGCAAGCGGAGGTCTTCGGGGTATAAGACGGCTAATTGTATGCCGCCTATGAAAGGAACCCTCATGCCCAGCGTTGCCGTTCTCGCCGCCGATGGCTTTGAAACTATTGAATGCTTGACCATGGTCGATGTCATGCGTCGCGGCGGCGTGCGTGCCACGCTCGTCTCGATTATGCCCACGCGTGAGGTCGTAAGCTCGCTGCAGATCCCCGTGACCTGCGATGCGCTCTTTGATGAGATCAACTTTGACGAGTACGACTGCGTCGTGCTGCCCGGCGGCCTGCCCGGTGCCACCAACCTGCGCGCCGATCAGCGTGTCTGCGACGTGGTCTGCGAGTTCGCCGCGACCAAGCACGTCGCCGCCATCTGCGCCGCCCCGTTTATCCTGGGCGAGCTCGACCTGCTCGAGGGGCGCCACGCCACGTGCTTCCCTGGCTTTGAGAAAAGCTTCCCCGAAGGCGCCTATACTGGCGAGAAGGTCACGCAAGACGGCAACATCATCACTGCCAGCGGCATGGCACAGTCACTCCCCTTTGCATTGGAGCTGCTGCGCACGCTCGCTGGCGACAAGGCCGTCGAGAAGGTCGCCGAGGGCATCCAACTATGATTTTGGCTTCGCAATCGCCGCGCCGCATAGAGCTGATGCGCGAGGCAGGCTACAACATTCGCGTGATTCCCGCGGATATCGACGAAACGCCCTTTGATGGCGAGGCCCCGCTTACGCTTGTTGAACGCTTAGCACGCGCAAAAGCCGCCGCCGTTGCTGCCGAGTATGCCGAGCCCAATGAGCTGACGGTCGCGGCCGACACCATCGTCACCTTTGACGGCAAGATTCTGGGCAAGCCGGCAACCGAGGACGAGGCGCGCACTATGCTCCGTGAGCTTTCGGGCCGCACGCACCAGGTCGCAACCGGCGTCTGCATCGTTAAGGCAGGCGATACGGCCGCCCCGCATGCCGCCGAAAGCCTGTCCTTTGTCGATGTGACCGACGTGACGTTCTACGAGCTCACCGACGAGCAGATCGAGCACTACGTCGCCTCGGGTGAGCCCATGGACAAGGCCGGCGCCTACGGCATTCAGGGCACAGGAGGACGCATGCTCGTGCACGATATTTCGGGCGACTTCTATAACGTGGTGGGCCTACCCATCGCCCGCGTCGCGCGCGCGATTCAAAAACTCTCGTAATTGCATCTGGCGCTGGGTATCCCCCGGCGCCTACAATTTTGGCGTACCGTACGGATCCCGACCGGGCACAAGGCGCGGCGGAAAACCGATAGGAGTTAAACATGGATACACTGCTCGAGGCCATTGACGTCTGCGATGTCGATGGCTTTTGCTATGGCAACTATACGGACGAGGAGGCCGGCACCGGTTGCACCGTAATCGTGGCACCCGAGGGCGCCACCGGCGGCGTTGACGTTCGCGGCGGTGCTCCAGCATCGCGCGAAACCGACCTGCTGCGACCCGAGAACACCGTCGACAAGGTCCACGCCGTCTGCCTTTCGGGTGGATCGGCCTTTGGCCTCGAGGCTGCAAGCGGCGTCGCTCGCGAGCTTGAGAGCCGCGGCATCGGCCTTCCCGTCGGCCCCACGCAGGTGCCTATCGTGTGCTCCAGCTGTATCTTCGACCTCGCCTTTGGTAACCCCACCGTGCGCCCCGACATTGAGGCCGGCATCGCCGCCGTGCGCGAAGCACTCGACCACACCCCCACCAAGCTCGAACAGGGCAACGTAGGCGCCGGCACGGGCGCTACCGTGGGTAAGCTCATGGGGCCTGCCACCTGCATGAAGGCCGGCCTTGGAGCTGCCGCCGTGGCACTCGGCCCCATCAAGGTGGGCGCCGTGGTCTCGGTCAACGCCTGCGGCAACGTTGTCGACCCCTTCACCGGCGAGTGGGTCGCCGGCATGCGCGCCGCAGCCGATAGCGACCAGATCGTCGACATGGAACTCGCAGCCTTTGCCGCCGCCGGATCCATGCAGATGCCGCTCGACCGCACCAACACCACCATCAGCTGCATCGTCACCAACGTGGAACTCACTAAGGCACAAGCCACCAAGGTCTCCCAGATGGCCGCAGACGCCTACGCACACGCCATCCGCCCCACACACACCACCAACGACGGCGACACCATCTACACCCTCGCCAGCGGCAAACTGGGCGCCCAGGCAAGCGCCGCCGTTCCCCTAGACCTGCTGGGCATGCTCGCCGTAAGGGCCTTGGAAACCGCCATCGTAAACGGAGCCAAAACCGCCAAAACCTCCCACGGCATCCCCGGCGCCGCGAAGTAGCCTAACCTGACCGGTTGCCCGGTGGGGCTTGGTTATGTTTGCTGCTCTACAGTCCTGACT
>CAKWZF010000148.1:0-1420 GCA_934865005.1 uncultured bacterium
GCACTGCAGACGCGCATCGACGCTGCCGAGCCGCTTATGGACTTTGTCTACCGTTCGCTGCAGGAGTCGAGTGACATCACCACGCCGGGCGGTCGCGCTAAGGCGCTGGAAGATGCGCTGACGCTTATCTATCCGTTGCGCAACAGCTATATGATCGACACGTACTTTATCCAGATTGCCGATCTGCTGGGTTTGGATCTGGAGACGGTGCGCGCGAGCTCGGGTCGTGTGTTTCGCGATGTCGCCAAGCGCGAGGATGCGGAACGACGTCGTGAGCAGAACTATGAGCGCCAGCGGGCACAGACTGAGCGGTCCGGTAGCGCGGGCGGTCGGGCGTCGGGTTCTCGCGATGCCGGTCGCGGTGCTTGGGCATCGGGCGCGACGCCGCCGGTGTCCGCGCCGGTCGAAGAAGAGCCGTACGACTACGTCCCGCTCGATGCCTACGGCGCCGCGCCCGTGGAGGTCGTCGACGACCTGCCGCCGATCGATGTGCCTGATGGTATGGGCGCTGTGCCTGTGGCTGACGGTTCGGGCGCACCGGCTGCGGCGGCGCCGATGGTTCTTACCGATCTTGAACGCAAGTCCTTGGCAGGGGAGCGCGAGCTGTTGACGATGCTCACGAGCTACCCCGACCTGTTCCGCACGTATGCCGACCGCATCTGCTCCATCGAGTGGGTTGACCCGCGTCACGAGTCCATTGCATGGGCCGTTCTGGCAACGCCGCCGGGAACCGATCCTGCAGCCTGCATGGATGCGGCGCGCTCAGTGTGTCCCGATGCGGCAACGCTTGTGCGTGCCGGGCGCATCTCCGCGACGAGCAAGCACCCCACCGAGACGAACATCGTGTTTATGCTTGATACGCTTGAGCTCTACACCATCAAGCGTCGCATGCGTGCCGCACAGGCCAAGCTGCGCCAGGACCGTTCACTCGATGATGAGGCCCGTCGCGCGCTGACCGTGCAGGCCGCGCAGGATTCGCAGCGTCAACGCGAACTGCAAAAGTCGATCGGCGGCGTGGCGGACCCTTTCCGTTTGATCGGCCTGGAGGCCGCAGGCACCGAACAAGCCTAGATGTTGTGGTCAACCAGCGTATTCTCGCCTATATCCAGCCCTCTTTTTGGGTATAGACGTCAATGTGTGTGCTAAAGTATTGAGTCCTGTGGACTATGAAGGGAGAATCTGTGCCAAAAAAGACTGAGAGCACGGGTACTGGGCTGGAATCCTACGTTGCAAAGCTCATGGGCAACGGCTCAAACAGGACTTCGGTAACCGAGGACGAGATTCAGGTCGCCCTGAAGGATATCGATGTTTCTGACGAGCAGCTCACCGCGGTGTATTCCGCGCTGCGCAACAGCGGCATCCAGATTATCTCCGCGAGCGGTAACGACGACGCCCCCATGGGTGTCGACGATGACGATAC
>CAKWZF010000148.1:1430-2788 GCA_934865005.1 uncultured bacterium
CCGATACCGATACCGATACCGACGATTTCGATGACGACGACGAGCACGATTCCGGCTCGCTCGACGATCACGAGCTCAAGATGGCCCGTCAGGCCGACGCTGAGATGGGTTCTTCCAAGAACAAGAAGAAGCGCACCGTGCGCACGTCCCGTTCACGCTCCCGCGTGCGTGGCATCGATGCCTCCACGGTGATGCTGACCGGCGACCCGGTCCGTATGTACCTCAAGGAGATCGGCAAGGTCGACCTGTTGACCGCCTCCGAAGAGGTCGATCTGGCTATGAAGATCGAGGCCGGTCTCGAGGCTACCGAGAAGCTCGAGGCTGCCGATGCTGGTGAGCTCGAACTCACGCGTGCCGAGATGCGTCGTCTTACGCGCATTGAGAACGTGGGCCTCGAAGCCAAGCAGGCGCTCATCAGCGCAAACCTTCGTCTGGTCGTCTCCATCGCCAAGCGCTATGTCGGTCGCGGCATGCTGTTCCTGGACCTGATTCAGGAGGGCAACCTCGGTCTGATCCGCGCCGTCGAGAAGTTCGACTACCAGAAGGGCTTTAAGTTCTCCACGTACGCCACGTGGTGGATCCGTCAGGCCATTACGCGCGCTATCGCCGACCAGGCCCGTACCATCCGTATTCCCGTGCACATGGTCGAGACTATCAACAAACTCGTCCGCGTGCAGCGCCAGCTTCTCCAGGACCTGGGCCGCGACCCGACCCCCGAAGAGATCGGTGCCGAGATGGATATGAGCGCCGACCGCGTCCGCGAGATCCAGAAGATCTCGCAGGAGCCCGTGTCGCTCGAGACCCCCATCGGCGAGGAAGAGGATTCCCAGCTGGGCGACTTCATCGAGGACTCCCAGGCTATCGTTCCGCCCGATGCGGCCAGCTTCTCTATGCTGCAGGAGCAGCTCACCCAGGTGCTCGATTCGCTTGCCGATCGTGAGCGCAAGGTTATCGAACTGCGCTTTGGCCTTGTCGACGGACATCCCCGCACGCTCGAGGAAGTCGGTCGTGAGTTTGGCGTCACGCGCGAGCGCATCCGCCAGATCGAGTCCAAGACTCTGGCCAAGCTTCGCCACCCGAGCCGTAGCAGTAAGCTGAAGGACTATATCGAGAGCTAGTCAAGCAAGAGGCGCCCTCAAGCACATCCGCTTGGGGGCGCTTTCATGTAGACATTGGGGACGTTCTTGAATGACTGGTCGTTTAAGAACGTCCCCAATGACTGGGTCGGAAAATTTCTTAAAAAAGTTCTTGCCCTGAGCTGATTCGTCCGTATAATAAACTTCGTTGCTTGAGAGCACGCACCTATTCCTCGGTAGCTCAATGGTAGAGCACGCGGCTGTTAACCGCGCTGTTGTAGG
>CAKWZF010000149.1:0-2639 GCA_934865005.1 uncultured bacterium
GCATCAGATGGCAGACCTGGCGCGTTCCGGCGAGCCCACCAAGATCAGCAGCATGTGCACGGTGTTTGCCGAAAGCGAGGTCATCAGCCTGATCGGCCGCGGTGAGCCGCGCGAGAACATTGCGCGTGGCGTGATCGACAGCGTGGTCTCGCGTGTGGCGACCATGGCCGCGCAGGCGGCGGGCGCTCCGTACTATCTGACCGGCGGTCTGTGCGAGAACGCCTTCGTGGTGGAGCGGTTGGGCGAGCTACTGGGGTCGCCGGTGATCACCTCGCCTCAGGCCCGCTTTGCAGGTGCCATCGGCGCGGCGATTCGCGCACAGGCGCTCAATTAATGCATCCGCCGCAGGCTCGCATTCATGCGTATACTGGGAGAAAATGATTGACCGATGAGAGGAGGTATCGATGGCCGACGATCAGATTAAGCTCACGTCTATGACTGCCGCGAGCGGTTGAGCCGCTAAGTTGGCTCCCGGAGCCCTCGCCCAGGTCCTGGGCGACTTACCCAATGTGCATAACGACAACTTGCTCGTGGGGTTCGATACCTCCGACGATGCGAGCGTCTTCCGCGTAGGGGAGAACCTGGGGCTCGTGCAGTCCATCGACTTCTTCCCGCCGATGGTCGACGACCCGTTTCTGTTTGGCCAGATCGCCGCGGCCAACTCGCTGTCGGACATCTACGCCATGGGCGGGCGGCCGAGCCATGCCATGAACCTGCTGTGCATTCCCAGTTGCCTGGGCGTCGAGGTCGCAGGTCAGATTCTGGCGGGCGGCGCCGACAAGTGCGTCGAGGCGGGTTGCTCCATCGCGGGCGGTCACACCATCAACGACGACGAGCCCAAGTACGGCCTGTCCGTGAGCGGTTTTGTCGCGCTCGACCGCATGCTCGCCAACAGCGGTGCACGCGTGGGCGATGCGTTACTGCTGACCAAGGCGGTTGGCTCGGGCATCATTACCACGGCCATTAAGGGCGAGCTCATCGAGCAGGACGAGGCCAGCCGGATGTTTGATTCTATGCGCACCCTCAACGAGGCGCCGATTCGCCTTGCCGAGGGGCTCGAACTTCACGGCTGCACCGACATTACGGGCTTTGGCCTGATCGGGCACGCGTGCGAGATGGCCGAGGGCTCGGGCGTGCAGATTGAGCTTGCGTCGGGGGCGGTGCCGCTCTTTGACCAGGTGCTCGACATGGCGCGTCTGGGCATTATCCCCGCTGGCTCCTACCGCAACCAGGACTTCTTTGGCCCGCGTGTGGCTGCCGACGAGGACCTGGGGCCGGGCATGTTGGATGCGCTGTACGATCCGCAGACTTCGGGCGGCTTGCTCATTGCGGCACCTGCTGCCGATGTGGATGAGCTTGCGCGCCGTTTGCATGCCGAAGGACGTATCGCCGCCGCCGTCGGTCGCGTGTGCGAGCCGGTGCCAGGCGGTCCTGCCGTCCGCGTTGTCCGCTAGCCCGCACGTTTATGTAACTGTTTACCGTTCTCTAGAACGGTTCTTTCGAAAGGAATTTGCTATGTCTACCAAGATTGAAGTCAATGCCATGGGCGATGCCTGCCCGCTGCCCGTCGTCAAGACGCTCAAAGCCCTGAAGCAGCTTGAAGGCGAGGGTGCCGTCGTGACCTCGGTCGACAACGAGACCGCCGTCAAGAACATCTCCAAGATGGCGCAGGAGAAGGGCTGTACGGCCTCGGTCGAGAAGGTTTCTGACGCTGAGTGGCACGTGACCGTGGCGACCTCTGGCTCCGTTGCCGTGGCCGATCCCGAGCAGGACGGTGCCGCTTTCTGCGACGCCAGCGCCGGCAAGGGTAAACTCGTCATTTCCGTCTACACCGATTGCATGGGCCGCGGCGACGACGAGCTGGGCCACAAGCTCATGAAGGCGTTTATCTTTGCCGTGACGCAGCAGGAGGAGCTGCCCGCGACCATGCTGTTCTACAACGGCGGCGCCAAGCTCACCGTCGAGGGCTCGCCGGTGCTCGATGACCTGAAGGGCCTGGCCGAGCAGGGTGTCGAGATTCTCACCTGCGGTACCTGCCTCGACCACTATGGCATTAAGGACCAGCTCGCGGTGGGCGAGGTCACCAACATGTACGTGATCGTGGAGAAGATGGAGCAGGCCGTGCGCGTCGTGCGCCCGTAGCGTATTGGTTGGAGTTGCCATGAGGGAGAAGCGCCCGGCGCTTGTCATCACGTTTCCCACCACGGCGGCCGCCATGGGTTGCGAGTCTCTGTGCATTGAGCGCGGCCTCCCCGGGCGAACGATTCCCGTGCCCGGGGAGGTCGCTGCCGGCTGCGGTCTGGCGTGGAAGGCGTTGCCTGTCGATGAGGAGCTGCTGCGCGGCGAACTCGCCGCGGCGGGCGTTCCCACCGAGGGCTATACCGTGATTGATATGTGGGAGGTCGTGCGATGATCTACCTGGATAACGCGGCGACGACCATGCACAAGCCGCAGGCGGTCATCGATGCCGTGACGCAGGCGATGTGCTCGCTCGGCAATGCCGGGCGCGGCGCCACGTCGGGTGCTCTCGATGCCGCTCGTACGATTCACGCTTGCCGTGCCAAGCTCGCGCGCCTTTTGGGTTGCCCGAGGGCGGACCATGTGTGCTTTACGCCCAACTCAACCGCGGCGCTCAACAC
>CAKWZF010000150.1:0-2551 GCA_934865005.1 uncultured bacterium
TCCATGCCCAGGTCGACGCAGGCGTTGGCGACCTTGGAGCCTACGTTGCCCAGACCGATGACGCCAATGCGCTTGCCTTTAAGCTCGCGGCCCACAAAGGCCTTCTTGGCCTTCTCGGCATCGACCTGAATCTCGGGGTCGTCGGCGTTGTCACGCACCCAGTTCATCGATTGCACCACGCCGCGGCTCGAGAGCACCAGCATGCCTAGGACGAGCTCCTTGACGGCGTTGCTGTTGGCGCCGGGGGAGTTAAAGACGACGACGCCCTTCTTGGCGTACTCCTCGACGGGGATGTTGTTGACGCCGGCGCCGCAGCGGGCGATGGCGCGGATGCCCTCGGGCAGCTCGTAGCCGTGCAGGTCGGTCGAGCGCATCAGGATGGCGTCGGCCTCTTCGGCGGTGCTCACAAATTCGTAGCCCTCGCCAAACTCGACTTTGCCGTCCTTGGTGATGTCGTCGATGGTCTTAATCTTACGCATGGAAAAACTCCTTAGCAGGTTTGGCTTAAACAGGTGGTTTGAAGTGGCTGGTCGGCCCGCGTGCTGCGGGCTAGTTAGATCGCGGACTCAAACTATGCTGCGCTTCGAAGTCCTTCATGTACGTGGCCAGCGCCTGCGCGTCCTCCATGGTGACGGCGTTGTACACGCTGGCGCGCATGCCGCCGACGAGGCGATGGCCCTTGACGTTTTGGATCTGGTGCTCTGCCGCGCCTGCGACAAAGGCCGCGTCGAGGTCGGCATCGCCGGTACGAAACGTGACGTTGGCGATGGAGCGACTGTCTGCCTGCGTGGTGCCATGGAACAGCTCGCTGTGTTCGAGCAGGTCGTAGAGCAGGTTGGCCTTGGCCCAGTTGCGCTCGGCCATGGCGGCAAGTCCGCCGGTCTGCTCAACCCAGCGGAACACCTTGCCGCACACGTATATGCCAAAGGTGTTGGGCGTGTTGAGCATGGAGCCCTTGGCGGCCTGGGTCTTAAGGTCCATGTACTGCGGCGTCTGCGCAAAGGCGGGGCCATCTGCGATGAGGTCGTCGCGCACGATAACCACGGTCACGCCAGCGGCGCCGGCGTTTTTCTGAGCGCCGGCGTAAATGAGCCCGTAGCGCTTGACGTCGAGCGGCTGCGACAGAAAGCAGCTCGAGACGTCGGCGACCAGCGGCACGTCGCCGCAATCGGGCAGCTCGTGGAACATAGTGCCAAAGATGGTGTTGTTCTGGCAGATGTAGACGTAGTCGAGCCCGTCGCCCGCGGCCTCGGCGGCAATGCGCGCGTTGATGTCGGCCATGTCGGGGATGCGGTCGAAATTGGTGTCCTCGGAGCTCGCGAGCAGCACAGCCTCGCCGTACTTGGCGGCCTCTTTGTACGCTTTGTTGGCAAAGTTGCCGGTCACGACGTAGCCGGCGCGGCCGCGGCGCATGAGGTTCATCGGGATGCCCGCAAACTGTAGCGTGGCACCGCCCTGCAAAAATAGGACGTGGTAGTTGTTCGGGATGCTCAGCAGGCGACGCAGGGTTGCCTCGGCGTCGTCGATGATCTGCTGGTACATGCTAGATCGATGGCTCATCTCGAGCACGGACATGCCGCAACCGCGGTAGTCCATCATCTCGTCGGCGATCTCGGCGAGCACGCTTGTGGGCAGCGCGGCCGGGCCAGCTGAGAAGTTGTGCACACGTGCCATCTTCTAGTTCCCCCTCGTAGTCGTTTGAACGTTCGGGATACTTTAGCACAGTGGAGCGCCAGGCGCGACCGCATCACGGTAAAACTCGAGTGCGCCGCTATGATTTACAGGATGGTTACATGGGGGAGAGGTGACCTTACTCCTCAGGCAAATCCAAATCTGCGAGCGAAGACATGAGGTTCTCTAGGCGCTTGATCTCTTCGCCGCAAATTAGCTACCTCCTGCCCGCTACGACGCCAGTGTGGCAATGACGGCTTCGTCGCCGGCGTATATTAGGGTGTTGCCATCGGGAATGATCGTTTGGCCGTCGCGCTTGAGCATCACCACAATAAACGGATGCTTGCCTTGCGGCACGTCGCGCAGGCGCTGGCCGGCCAGGCGACCGTGGGGCGTCACGGTGACCTCGCGCAGCGTAACCTCGGCACGCTCTTCAAACGTCGGGGCAGCCATCACCAATAGGTCGCCTTCCTCAATCACGGTATCGCCATTGGGCAGCACCGGGTGCGCGCCATCGCGCAGCACCAGGACGACGAGCATGTCCGTGGCGCTGCCAATATCGGCGAGCGAGCGTCCGGAAAACGGATGGCCCGCGCCCACCTTGAACTTGACAAACGACATGCCGTCCTCGTCGCGGTAATCGTTAAACGTACGGCGCACGTCGCCTTCCGCGTCGATCATATTGAGCTTTTTCGCCACCGCCGGTAGCAGCGAGCCCTGCACCACAATGCTCGACACGGCAATCACAAATACCAGGTCAAACAGGTCGTGACCGCCAGGAACACCGGCCACCACGGTAAAGAGGCTAAACACGACCGAAGCCGCGCCGCGCAGACCCGCCCAGCTTACGAGCGCAACCTGGCGAGGGTTCGTCCTAAAC
>CAKWZF010000151.1:0-2527 GCA_934865005.1 uncultured bacterium
CCTCATACCCCCCTCATAGGGGGCACGTTTCAGCAACGTGCCCCTTTCTTGTTCGCAACATCTGCATCGCCATTTTGCTGCACTGACTTTTCTGAATGCCGGGCTCGAATTAGTTAACCTGTCTCCCGTGTGGCTCCGGCGGGGCGGGGCATAAGGTTTATCGCGAGTTCCGCACGAGCCGAAGGCCACTTAATGTGGCCTTCGTGCGAGCAGGACTGCCCGAGCAGGAAACCTTACGCCCCGCCCCTCCGGAGCCACACGGGAGGCATCGCTAAGTTATCCCCCAGCATTCAGAAAATCTAAGTGCCAAAAAATAAGATTTTTTGACTCCGTGTTGTATAACCCGCCATTCGTGGGTACCATTCAACGCGTACGCAAACAAAAAGGGTTAATTCGCGTGGTATAACCGCGCGGCCCAAAAAGGAGGAGACAAGCATGTCGTCTTTGAAGCCGCTTGCAGATCGTGTCCTGGTCAAGCCCGACGAGGCCGAGCAGAAGACCGCTTCTGGTCTGTACATCGCCAGCAACGCTCAGGAGAAGCCGCAGCGCGGCACCATCGTTGCCGTGGGCGCCGGCAAGGTCAACGACAAGGGTGAGCGCATCCCCATGGACGTCAAGGTTGGCGACGTTGTCATCTACGGTAAGTTCGGTGGCAACGAGGTCAAGGTCGACGGCGAGAAGTATCTGCTGATGCGCGCCGACGACATCTATGCTGTCGTCGAGGCCTAGTCTCGTCGGAATCTCTGATTCGTCTTTGAACGCGCCCGCCGCATAGGACTCGGAAGCGGCGACGCGAGTCACGTTTCTTTTGGAGGATTACCTACCATGGCAAAGAACATTACGTTCAACACCGATGCCCGCGCTAAGCTTGCCAAGGGCGTCAACACTCTGGCCGACGCCGTTACCGTCACCATGGGCCCCAAGGGCCGCTACGTTGCGCTGCAGCGCACGTTCGGTGCTCCGACCATCACCAACGACGGCGTTTCCGTCGCCAAGGAGATCGAGCTCGAGGACAACATCGAGAACATGGGCGCTCAGCTGGTGAAGGAGGTCGCCACCAAGACCAACGACACCGTGGGTGACGGCACCACCACCGCAACCCTGCTCGCCCAGGCCATCGTCAACGACGGTCTGCGCAATGTCGCCGCTGGCGCCAACCCGCTGGCCATCCGTCGCGGCATCGACAAGGCCGTCAACGCCGCCGTCGCCGAGATGAAGAAGCAGGCCAAGCCGGTCGAGACCAAGGAGCAGATCGCCTCCGTCGGTACCATCTCCGCCGGTGACCCCGAGGTCGGCGAGAAGATCGCCGAGGCCATGGAGGTCGTGGGCAAGGACGGCGTCATCACCGTCGAGGATTCCCAGACGTTCGACATCACCATCGACACCGTCGAGGGCATGCAGTTCGACAAGGGCTATGTCTCCGCTTACTTCGTCACGGACAACGACCGTATGGAGGCCGTGATGAAGGATCCGTACATCCTCATCACCGACCAGAAGATCTCCAGCGTTCAGGACATCATGCCCGTTCTCGAGGCTGTCCAGCGCGCTGGCCGTGGCCTGCTCATCATCGCTGAGGACATCGACGGCGAGGCTCTGCCTACCCTGGTCCTCAACAAGATCCGTGGCGCCCTCAACGTCTGCGCCGTTAAGGCCCCGGGCTACGGCGATCGCCGCAAGCGCATCCTCGAGGACATCGCCGTCCTCACCGGTGGCCAGGCTGCCCTGGACGAGCTGGGCGTGAAGGTTGCTGACATCACCGCCGATATGCTCGGTACCGCTAAGTCCGTCACCATCTCCAAGGACAACACCGTCGTCGTCGGCGGCGCTGGCTCCAAGGAGGCCATCGACGCTCGCATCGCTCAGATCAAGGGTGAGATGGAGAACACCACCTCTGACTTCGACCGTGAGAAGCTCCAGGAGCGCCTGGCTAAGCTCTCCGGTGGCGTTGCCGTCATCAAGGTCGGCGCTGCTACCGAGTCTGAGCTCAAGGAGATCAAGCATCGCGTCGAGGACGCCCTGCAGGCTACCCGCGCTGCTGTCGAGGAGGGCATCGTCGCCGGTGGCGGCGTCGCCTTCATGGACGCTGCTCCTGCGCTCGACGCCGTTGAGCTCGACGACCCCGAGGAGAAGATCGGTGTCGACATCGTCAAGAAGGCTCTGACCGCTCCGGTCGCTACCATCGCCAAGAACGCTGGCTTTGAGGGCGCTGTCGTGGTCGACAAGGTTGCCGAGCTGCCTGCCGGCCAGGGTCTCAACTCTGCCAACGGCGAGTGGGGCGACATGATCGAGATGGGCGTCCTCGACCCCGTCAAGGTCAGCCGCGTCACCCTGCAGAACGCTGCTTCTGTCGCCAGCCTGATCCTCATCACCGAGGCTACCGTCTCCGATGTCCCCAAGAACACTCAGCTTGAGGACGCAATCGCTGCTGCTACCGCTGGTCAGCAGGGCGGCGGTATGTACTAAGGCCGACAAGGTCTAGAACTCCCACCGGGAATCCGGGGGCGTGACGGGGGCTTCTCTCCGGAAC
>CAKWZF010000152.1:0-2503 GCA_934865005.1 uncultured bacterium
TGGCAGCAAGGCCCTCGACGACCTGCTCGATTCCATCGACGACGTGTGCGAAAGCTTCACCTACTTTGGCAGCTACACGGAGGTGCTCTAGATGACCGATACCGCCGCAACCCGCCCCTACGGAGTGCTGGGCCGCGTGTTGGGCCACAGCTACACCCCAACCATCTACAAAGAGCTCGCTGGGCTCGATTACGTGCGATTTGAGCGCGAGCCCGAGGACCTCGCGGCCTTTATGACGGGCGACGAGTGGGAGGGCACCAACGTGACCATCCCCTACAAGCGCGCCGTCATGGAGTACCTGGACGAGCTGAGCCCGCTCGCCGAGCGCATGGGCAACGTCAACACCATCACGCGCCTGCCCGACGGCCGCCTGTGCGGCGATAACACCGACTACTTCGGTTTTCAGTGCCTGGTCGAGGAGCTGGGCGTAGAGGTTGCCAGTAAGAAGGCCCTCGTGCTCGGCGCCACCGGCGGTGCCGGCACTACGGCCAGCATGGTACTCGACGACCTGGGCGCCATCGTCGTACCCGTGGGTCGCACAAGCGAGGTCAATTACGACAACATCGCGCAGCAATCCGATGCCGCGCTGCTCGTCAACTGCACGCCTGCCGGCATGTTCCCCCACTGCCCCGACGCCCCCTGCACGCTCGAAGGACTCGATGCGCTCGAAGGCGTCATCGACATTGTCTACAACCCCGCCCGCACGGGTCTGATGTTCGAGGCCGAGCGCCGCGGCATCCCCTACATCGGCGGACTGCTGATGCTCGTGGCACAGGCGGCACAGGCCGTCGAGCGCTATACCGGCCAGGTCACCCCGCGCGAGCGCATCCTGGACGTAACGGAGCGCCTGTCGCGCCATGAGCAGAACATCGCCCTGATTGGCATGCCGGGCTCGGGCAAGACCCGCGTGGGCGAGCAGATCGCTCAGCTCACGGGCCGCGAGCACATCGACCTCGATCGCGCCCTCGAGGAGCGCCTGGGCATGCCCTGCGCCGACTTTATCGTCAAGTGCGGCGAGGCGGCCTTCCGCGAGCAGGAGACGGCAGCGCTGGCCGACATCTCCAAGCGCAGCGGCTTGGTGCTCTCCACCGGCGGCGGCGTGGTTACGCGCGACGAGAACTACCCTCTGCTGCACCAAAACAGCCAGATCGTGATGCTCAACCGCAAGCTCGACGAGCTCGCCCACAAGGGCCGCCCCATCACCGCGCGCGACGGCATCGACAAGCTGGCCGAGCAGCGTATGCCGCGCTACCGCGCCTGGGCCGACTACATCATCGACTCACGCGACTGCGCCGCCAACACCGCCCATGCCCTCCTCGACACCCTCCCACCCGCTCTCTAACCAAAACCACCACAAAGGGGACAGGCACCTTTGTGGTGGTTTTTCAATCGCAAAGGAAGCAACCATGAAAGCACTCGTCATCAACGGCCCCAACCTCAACATGCTCGGCATTCGCGAGCCGGGCATCTATGGCAGCGACAACTACGACCGCTTAGTGCAGATCTGCCAGGAAGCGGGCGCTGCACAGGGCTTCGACGAGGTCGAGGTCTTCCAGTCTAACCACGAGGGCAGCATCGTCGACAAGATCCAGGAGGCCTACGGCAAAGTCGACGGCATCGTCATCAACCCGGCCGCCTACACGCACACAAGCGTGGCCATCTTGGATGCCCTCAAAGCCATCGCCATCCCGGCTGTGGAGGTCCACATTAGCGCCGTCGAGACCCGCGAAGACTTCCGCCAGGTGAGCTACGCCCGTCTGGCCTGCTTCGCCACCATCACCGGCGAAGGCCTCCAGGGCTACGCCCACGCGCTGGAGCTGCTGAAAGAGCATCTCGAAAAGTAAAATGCCAACCCCAACAAACAGCAGCGGCTTGCTCGCGCTCGGCTCCAGCAACACACAAGATGAAAAAAGCCCAGACCACCAAGCGGTCCGGGCTTAATAAACGATGGTGCTCCATGGCGGATTCGAACCGTCGACCTTGGGATTAGAAGTCCCCTGCTCTATCCAACTGAGCTAATGGAGCAAATAACCGCACGCCCAGCCAAACAATTAGGCCAAGCGCAAGTAATTATAACCTAGTTGAACTGCTCGCGATACGCCTTGCAGACCTCACTGACCGGGCCATCCATGCGAAGGTCACCCTTCTCAATCCAAACGGCACGCTGGCAGATGCGCTCAACCTGCTCCATGGAGTGCGAAACGAACAGAACCGTCACGTCGCCGCTCTGGATAAAGTGCTGGATACGGTCCTCACACTTCTGCTGGAAGAACACGTCACCGACGGACAGCGTCTCGTCAACGATCAGAATATCGGGCTCGGTAATCGTCGCGATTGCAAAGGCGATACGCGCCACCATGCCCGAGGAGAAGTTCTTAAGCGGCATATCGACAAAGTTCTGCAGCTCGGCAAACTCAATAATGCCGTCAAAGTTGGCGTCGATGAACTCCTTGGTATAGCCGAGCAGGGCGCCGTTCAGATAGATGTTCTCGCGGGCAGTCAG
>CAKWZF010000153.1:0-2486 GCA_934865005.1 uncultured bacterium
GCCTTGCACGTGGGCTTCATGGGCGTACGATCCATGAGGTCCTCGCCCGAGAGCATCGTCAATCGCGTGTCATCGGTACCAAACGTCGTGCCGTCGACAAACGTCAGCGAAAGACCGCTCAGCTCCTCGTCGGCATCGGCCTGAACTTCCCAAGTGATGCGCGTCTCGGTGCCGCCGACCACATCGCTACCCGAACCGGTATTGGGTCGGGCGGTAATCTTTGCGGTCTCAAGCGCCTGGGCGGTCGTGGGCACGCAGGCCCCCGCGCATACCAGGGCGAGCGCCACAGCCAGGGCACAGGCCAGCTTTTGGAGCATCGAGGGCAGTGGAAAACGCTGCTCCGCGGCCCCTTTGTTCAGTCGAGACAAGGTGGCTCCTATCGTAGAAGTTGCCGGCAAAACGAGACGGAAACGCTCTCCGTCAAGAGAAGCGCAAAGGCCCTTTCCGCCAAAACGGAAAGGGCCCGCGCGCAATCAAGTAGTTATTTTACTTGATATTGTACTTAGCCATGAGGGCGTCGACGGTACCGTCGTCGGTCAGGTCCTTGATAGCCTGGTTGATGTCGTCCTTGAGCTTGGTGTTGCCCTGGTTGATGGCGATGGCGTACTCCTCGCCGGTGCTGATCTGCTTGATGGTCTGGCAGGTGTTGAACTGCTCGGCGGTCAGCTGGCTGGCAACGGAGCGGTTGGTGACTACGGCGTCGCCCTTATCGGACTGCAGGGCGCTGAAGCACTCGGTGGCGTCCTTGTAGGGGACGATCTTGGCCTTGGGGAAGTTCTCCTGGGCAAAGGCCTCGGCGGTCGAACCGGACTGGACGATGATGGTAGCGTCGGCGTTGTTGAGCTTCTCGCTGTAGTTGTCGGCCGTGATGTCGGTGTTATCGACCTTGGTCACGATAGCCTGATCGTCCATGTAGTAGGAATCGGAGAAAGTAACTTCCTTCTCACGCTCGGGCGTGTCGGTGATAGCCGCGATGGCGACGTCGTACTTAGCGCCCGAAGCGACACCGGGGACGAGCGTGTCGAAGTCATTGTTGACGTACTCGACATCCAGACCCAGCTTGTCGCCGATAGCCTTGATGAGCTCAAGGTCAAAGCCCTGATAATCGCCGTTGTCATCCTTGTACTCAAACGGAGCGTACTCGGCAGAGGTGCCGACGGTCAGCGTACCGTCCTTGACGAGCGCGTACTCCTTGGAGCCGTCGACCTTCTCGACCTTAGCGTCGTCAGAGCTGCTGGAACCGGCATCAGAACCAGAGGTGGCGTTGGACGAGCCGCAGCCCGTCAGTGCGAGGGCGAGCGCCATGGCGCCCGTGGCGGCAAATGCGCCAAGCTTCTTGAGCTTCATAATCAGTCTCCTTCCGGTGACCCCGTTTGATTCAGAGGTCTGCAAAAACTGTTGGATATTATGCACCCGTAAGTGCGAATCTGCAATTAGAAAACTGATTGAAACAAACCCATAACGTGAATGGGACACTCCACTTTGTGACAGTCGTTACTGCTGTAACGACCTTAACAGTTTGATTTCAACCGCATAACCTGCAAGTTCGTTCGGTGTCTCCAAAATAAATGGAAGTTCACACAAGCGGCTATTCGATACAATATTCTGCATAACCTGCATACCGCCGCCAAACTCTTCACTACCCAGATAGCCCTTACCGATGCATGCGTGGCGGTCCTTATGGGCGCCGCAGGGAGTCTTGGAGTCATTGATGTGCACGGCGCGCAGGCGCTCGATACCCACCACACGATCGAACTCGTCGAGCACACCGTCAAGATCGTGGACGATGTCATAGCCGGCGTCATTCACATGGCAGGTGTCCAGACACACGCCCAGCTTGTCCGATAGCTCTGGACGCCTGGCAGCAACGCCCTCGATAATGCACGCCAGCTCCTCAAAGCTGCGGCCCACCTCGGTACCCTTGCCGGCCATGGTCTCGAGCAGCACCGTCGCCTGCTGGCCCTCAAACATCACCTGGCACAGGGTGTCGACAATCATCTGAATGCCGGCGTCGGAGCCCTGCCCCACATGCGCACCGGGATGGAAGTTGTAGTAGTTGCCGGGCAGCGCCTCCATGCGCCGCAGGTCCTCTGCCATGGCCTCCAGGGCAAACTCGCGCGCCCGCTCTTTGGCTGAGCAGGGGTTATAGGTATACGGGGCATGCGCCACCAGCGGGCCAAAGTCGTTTTGCTCCATAAGCTCGCGCAGGGCCGCCACGTCATCCATGTCAAGGTCTTTCGCCTTGCCGCCGCGCGGGTTGCGCGTAAAGAATGCAAAGGTATTGGCGCCAATGGACAACGCTGTCTCCCCCATTGCCCGATAGCCCTTCGTCGTCGAAAGATGGCACCCGATCGTCAGCATCTCCAGCTCCCTCCTCATCAGTTGCGGTGGGAAATTTACAGTTTTGGCCCAATTGTGCCGCAAACAGGGACAATTACACCCCCAAATATTAAAAGGGGATAAGATATTCGGGCCGCCCAACACAA
>CAKWZF010000154.1:0-2446 GCA_934865005.1 uncultured bacterium
CCATGGCCGTGGGCATCGTCGGCGCGTTCTTCGGCGTGCTGGCGTAAGGGCCCGGCTGCATAGATTTTCGTTGCAACCTGGAAAGGGGATGGAGCAGGCCTATGCCCTCCATCCCCTTTTTGTATAGAAGGAGTTCGTATGTTCGCGAAGGATCGCGAAGCAATGCGCCTGACGCCGGCAGAGGTCAGGCTGATTCTTATTGAGTCCCTGCAGTGGTGCGCCAACAACGCGGTCTACTTTTTGGGGCTTATCGGTGCGGCCACGTATGATCTGGCTGGCACGGCCTTTTTGGTTGCCGCCATTACGCTCGTGCGCAATCTTATGACGTCGGTGGGCAATATGGTGTCGGGCTCGGTCATCGATCGCTTTGGACCGCGCCGGACGTCGTTTGTGACGTGCGTGATTACGGCAGTGCTATCGCTTGGCGTGGGGTTGGCGCCGTTGTCTGTCCCTGGGCTTGTGTTTGCCGCGTGCGTCTTGGGACTTGCGGGCGGCTTTATCAACACCTGCACGCATGCGTTTCCGGGATACCTGGAGTCGACCACCGAGGGCCGTACCCGCGTGAACGGCCTCATGGTGTTCTACAGCAATATCGCCTATACCGCTGGCCCGCTGCTCGGCGGTGCCATCGTGAGCTGTTTTGCCACGCAATCGGTCTATCTGCTCATGGCGGGCATGATGGGTGTGGCGGCCGTGCTCTCCTTGGGCTGTCACGAGTGTGTTGCTCCCGCAAAAGGGGAGAAGCCGAAGGGCGGTATTTTGGGCGGCATGGCCGAGGGTGCGCGACTTACGTTTCGCGACCACGACCTGCGCCTCATCTTTATCTCGGGCTTTTTGGGTTTCTTTGCGTTTGGCGCGTTCGATTCGCTGGAGTCGTTGTTCTATCGCGATGTGCTCAACGTGGATATCGTCTGGCTGGGCTGGCTGTCCTCGGTCGTGGGCCTCACTTCCTCGGTGGGCGCGTTCATCCTGACCAAGCTTTCTGCCCGCCATGTCAACCTGCGATTGCTGCTCGGCGCGCTCATGGCCGTGGGCATTGGGTCCATGGTGTACGTGGGCACCGATATGCTGGGGGTCGCGATTATCGGTCAGGCGATTAACGGTCTGGCCTGGGGATTCCTGGAACCGCTGCAGATGATCTTGATTCAGGAGCGCGCCGACATCAAATACCTGGGGCGCATTACCGGCTTTGTGCGTTTTGGCCTGATGAGCGCCGGCGTGCTGCCGCTGCTGGCGGCTCCGTTTTTGGCGGAGGCTTTGGGCGTTCAGGCGGTGCTGTTTGGGGCATCGACCATTATTGCGCTGGTAGGAACGCTGTTCTTTGTCACACAAGGGAGGCGCCAGAGGCGTTAGCTATACATTCAATTCTAATTTAATACCACTCACCAGAGAATTTCGACCGTTCACCGAGGATTGGAGCAGATTGATAAGTGGTATTAAAAACACATTAGGTGTATGTCTATAATTGGTATCGAAAAGAAACGCAATGTATAGAGTTGCGTGCAGGACAGAAAGGAAAAGCCATGAAGGAAACCGAGAAGATCGAGATCATGCACTTTAGCCAGGAGGGCTACGTCGAGGACGGCAAGAACGTCTACGAGACCGGCAAGAAGATGACCGCGCTCGCCGACAAGGTCGCCGACGAGGGCTACGACGCCGTGTTCCTGATGGGCGTCGGCGGCACCTGGGACGAGCTCATGCAGCTCGAGTACCTCATGAACAAGTTCGGCGACCGCGACCTCGAGGTCTACCTGATCCACGCCGCCGAGTGGAACGTCATGGGCCACAAGCGCATGACCGAGAAGTCCGTCGTGCTCACCGCCTCCGAGTCCGGCACCACCCCCGAGGTCCTCGAGGCCGTCAAGAAGATGAAGGGCATGGGCGTGCGCGTCTACGCCATGACCAAGCCCGAGGGCCCCATCGGCCAGGCTGTGGGTGCCGAGAACTGCGTCGCCATGGCTTCTGACCATGGTTCGGGCGGCTGCGAGAAGGGCTACTACCTCGCCGACTGCTTCGGCCTGCGCCTGCTCAACCGCCGCGGCTGCTTCCCCAAGTTTGACCTGTTTATCGAGCAGACCAAGGACATCTGGAAGGACATGCTCGATATCCGCAAGCGCTTCGAGCCGCGCGCCGAGGAGCTCGCCAAGAAGTACGCCCTGGCCCCCTACACCATGTTCATCGGCTCCGGCGCCCTGTGGGGCGAGACCATCCTGTTCTCGATGTGCATCCTGGAGGAGATGCAGTGGAAGCGCACCCGCTACATCACCTCGGCCGACTTCTTCCACGGCACCCTCGAGCTCGTGGAGCCGGGCGTCCCCGTGTTCCTGTTCATGGGCGAGGACGAGAACCGCAAGCTCGACGAGCGCGTCCGCGCGTTCCTGACCCGCGGCGTGACCGGCGACACCGACATCAACGTCATCGACACCGCCGAGTTCGCGATCCCCGG
>CAKWZF010000155.1:0-2409 GCA_934865005.1 uncultured bacterium
CCCGACGTGGGGCCCCTCCATCGAGGGCCTGGACATGGACAACATCGTCACCTACGTCAAGCCCAACACCGACCAAAAGCACGACTGGGAGTCGGTGCCCGACGACATCAAGAACACCTTTGAGCGCCTGGGCATCCCCGAGGCCGAGCGCAGCTACCTGGCAGGCGTCGGCGCGCAGTACGACTCCGAGCTGGTCTACCACAACATGCAGGACACGGCGTCCAAGATGGGCATCGTCTATTCCGGCATCGAGGAGGCCCTGCACGACCCGCAGTGGGAGCCGCTCATCCACGAGAAGTTTATGACGCTCATCCCGCCCACCGACCACAAGTTTGCGGCCCTGCACGGCGCCGTATGGTCGGGCGGCTCGTTTGTCTACGTGCCCAAGGGCACCAAGTTGGACTTCCCGCTGCAGAGCTACTTCCGCCTTAACGCCAAGGGCGCCGGCCAGTTTGAGCACACGCTTATCATCGTCGAGGACGACGCTGACCTGCACTTTATCGAGGGCTGCTCCGCGCCCAAGTACAACGTGGCCAACCTCCACGCCGGCGCCGTCGAGCTCTTTGTGGGCAAGCGCGCGCACCTGCGCTACTCGACCATCGAGAACTGGTCCAAGAACATGTACAACCTCAACACCAAGCGTGCGCGCGTGGACGAGGATGGCGACATCGAATGGATCAGCGGCTCCTTCGGCAGCCACGTGGGCTACCTCTACCCCATGAGCGTGCTCAGCGGACGCCGCGCCCGCTCGAGCTTTACCGGCATTACCTTTGCCGGCGCCGGCCAGAACCTGGATACCGGCTGCAAGGTCGTGCTCAACGCGCCCGATACTTCGGCAACCGTCGAGACCAAGGGCATCTCCAAGAGTGGCGGCATTCAGACCTTCCGCAGCTCTATTGTGGCGACACCCAAGGCCGAGGGCTCCAAGGCAACCGTGAGCTGCCAGTCGCTGATGCTCGACGACCAAAGCCGCTCCGACACTATTCCGGCCATGGACATCCGCGCCAAGAACGTCGACATCGGCCACGAGGCCACCATCGGCCGCATCGGCGACGATAAGGTGTTCTACCTGATGAGCCGCGGTATCTCGGAGGAAGAAGCCCGTACCATGATCGTCAACGGCTTTGCCAACCCGGTTTCCAAGGAGCTGCCGCTGGAGTACGCCGTCGAGATGAACAACCTGATCAAGCTTGAGATGGAAGGAGCGATCGGATAATGAACCAGACCACGAACACCGCTGCTACCACCCTTGAGCAGGTCAATGCGATGCCGGCTGCCACATGGGGCTGGCTGAAGATGAACCAGACCAAGCTCGAGTTCTCTGACGAGCTTGCCGCCGCTCCCGCCGAGACCGTTAAGGTTGAGGGCTTGGACGAGCAGTTTGCTGGCGTGGCAGACGCGTTCGACGCCGCCATGGACGCCATGGCCGAGCGCTTCCCCGAGCGCCGCGCCTCCGCGCCCGGCGATGCCGCCGACCGCGCCCGCATCACGCCCGAGACCGAGCTCGACGTGCCCGCCACCTCCGTCTACCAGGCCGGTGCCATTAAGCTGGAGGAGGAGCTCTCCCCCGCTGAGGCCTTCGAGACTGGCATGGGCGAGGCTGCCTACACCTACCTGGCCGACCACGCCACCAAGCGCGTCGTCATCGATGTGCCCACATACAAGCACGCCACGGTTACCGTGCGTGTGAGCGGTGTCGATGCCGCCGCGGCCATCGCCGCCATCGACGTCGTCGTCCGTCCCCAGTCGACGCTCGACCTGCAGATCGCCCTGGACTCCCCCGTTGCCGGCGAGGGCGTCGTGGGATCCGTGCTGCGCGTGTGCGCCCACGAGTACGCCACCGTCAACGTGGCCTGCACGCAGACGCTCGACGATAGCTGGATCGCACTCGACGACACCGGCCTGTTCCTGGACGAGGGCGCGCGCGTCAACGTGCAACACACCGTCCTGGGTGCCGGCGCCAGCGCCACCGGCCTTGCCGGCGACCTGCTGGGCGATACCGCCAAGGTCACCATCGATACTGACTACCTTGGCGCCCGCGAGCAGGTGCGCGACTTTAACTACGAGCTGCGCCACCGCGGTCGCAAGACCGAGTGCGAGATCGACGCCAACGGCGTGCTGACCGGCACGTCCAAGAAGGTCTACCGTGGCACCATCGACCTCGTGCACGGCTGCAAGGGTGCAACCGGCACCGAGCGCGAGACGGTGCTTTTGGCCAACAAGGGCGTCGACAACAAGACCGTTCCCGTCATTCTCTGCGACGAGGACGACGTCGCCGGCAACCACGGCGCCACCATCGGTCACGTCCGCGACGAGCAGCTGTTCTACCTCGCCTGCCGCGGCCTTGACCAAAACGCCGCCGAGGACCTGTTCATCCGCGCCAAGCTGGAGGACGCCGCGCTTTCCGCC
>CAKWZF010000156.1:0-1195 GCA_934865005.1 uncultured bacterium
GTCCGAGCTCATCGGTAACGAGACTGCGCCCGAGGCCCAGGCCATGCCCAAACCCGAGCTCGATAATCCCTGGATGAAGCTCTCGGGCCTTCAGCCCGATGCTACGGGCTTTTTCAAGAATCCCTTCGCCAAAGACGACGATTTCAATATGAACGACGACACCAAAACCGGCATCGACGGCTCCATGGACGATTCGGATTCTAAATAGGTTCTATTAACGTTTCTTGAAGTTGTAAATGACAAGAAACGCGACCAAAGCGATTGATAAGGGGCCGGCTACATAGAAAAAGAGAACGTCAATTGCGCGTAGAGTGTAATAAGCCTTATCGCCGGACATTACTGTATACAATACGTATCCAAATGATGGTTGGTTTGCGTACCAGCATGAGAAGGCTAAGAGCGCTAAAAGTGCTACAACCAGAAGTGCATTCAGGACAAATCGTTTGCTTTTCATCGATCGCTCTTTCCGGGTGAATCTTATATGCAATTATACAGCAGTCCTTTTTCAAAGGATCGCGCAGTACTAAATAACGTGCACTTTCGCTGGAGGGTCGCTGTTTGGCGACCCTCTTTTTTGCACTTGCGCGGCGGGATGGTAATATCGTTACGTTTGAACTGTTTCGATGTGAAACCGAGGAGATTCCCTCTATGAGTGCTGACTACCCGTCAATGACTACGGCCGAGATCCGCTCCAAGTTCCTCAACTTCTTTGAGGAGCGCGGTCTTAAGCTCTATCCTTCTTCGTCCCTCGTCCCCGACGATCCTTCACTGCTGCTTGCCAACGCCGGCATGAACCAGTTTAAGGAGTACTACCAGGGCAAGAAGACCATGAAGGAGATTGGCGCGATCTCCTGCCAGAAGTGCGTCCGCACCAACGACATCGACTGCATCGGCGAGGACGGCCGTCACCTGTCCTTCTTCGAGATGCTCGGCGATTTCTCTTTTGGCGGCGTCTCCAAGGAGCAGGCTTGCGCCTGGGCCTTTGAGCTCATCACCCAGGAGTTCAAGCTGCCGCTCGACCGCCTGTACTTTACCGTCTTTACTGAGGACGACGAGACCCACGACGTGTGGCGTTCTCTGGGCGTTGCCGAGGACCACATCTCCCGCTTGGGCGAGGACGACAACTTCTGGGCCGCTGGCCCCACCGGCCCCTGCGGTCCGTGCTCCGAGATCTACTTTGACATGGGCGAGGAGG
>CAKWZF010000156.1:1205-2086 GCA_934865005.1 uncultured bacterium
GTCGGTTGCGGCAGCCCCGACTGCAAGCCCGGCTGCGACTGCGACCGCTTCCTTGAGTTCTGGAACCTCGTGTTTACCCAGTACGACCGTCAGGAGGACGGCTCCATGCCGGAGCTGCCGCACCGCAACCTCGATACGGGCATGGGCCTGGAGCGCATGGCCGCTATCATGCAGCACAAGACTGCTAACTACGACGGCGATCTGATGCAGCATCTCATCAAGCTGGGCGAGGGGATCAGCGGCAAGACCTATGACGCCGATGATTACTCCGGCGCCAGCCGCTCGCTGCGCATCATCGCCGATCACTCCCGTGCCGTCGACTTTATGATTTCCGACGGCATCCTCCCCGGTAACGAGGGTCGCGAGTACGTCCTTCGCCGTCTGCTCCGCCGTGCCGTGTTCCACGGTCGCCTGCTGGGTATCGAGGGTGCCTTCCTGACCAAGTTCATCGACGAGGTCAACGCTCAGATGGGCGAGGCCTATCCTGAGCTGCTCAAGAACGTCGCGCTCGTCAAGGGTATCGTCGCCTCCGAGGAGGAGCGTTTCTCCACGACGCTCGACAACGGTCGCGTCTACCTGGATGAGGCCCTGGCAGCGCTTGCCGAGGGTGCTGTGCTTCCGGGCGATGTTGCCTTTAAGCTGCACGACACCTTTGGTTTCCCCATCGACCTGACCGTCGAGATCGCCGGCACCGCTGGCCACGATGTCGACATGGACGGCTTTACCGCCTGCATGGAGGACCAGAAGGCCCGCGCCCGCGCTAACGCCAAGGGCGATGCCTGGGGCAGCTTCAACGATGTGTGGGTCGAGCTTTCCGACAAGGTCGCAGCGACCGAGTTCGACGGCTATGACAACGATGTGATCGAGGGCGCCAAGGTTGT
>CAKWZF010000156.1:2096-2369 GCA_934865005.1 uncultured bacterium
TGTCGCCATCGTGCGCAACGGCGAGTCCGTCGAGTCCGCAGCCGCCGGCGAGGACGTCGAGGTCGTGCTCGACCGCACCCCGTTCTACGCCGAGATGGGTGGCCAGCAGGGCGATGCCGGCAAGCTTTCCGCCGAGGGCGTTGTTCTTACCGTTTCCGATACCAAGAACCACAACGGCCTGTATGCCCACGTCGCGCACGTTGCCGAGGGCACGCTGACCGTCGGTGCCGCTGTGACCGCCGCGCTCGACGCCGAGCGCCGTGGCTTCCTGCG
>CAKWZF010000157.1:0-2325 GCA_934865005.1 uncultured bacterium
CGAGGGCTACATCGCCCCCAGCGGGCAGCCCGCCGACGTGTCGCGGATGCGCTGCGCGTGCGAGACGCTTGCGACCACGGGGCTCGTGGCCGTGGCGGGCGAGATCCGCACGCAGGCGTACGTGGACGTGCCGGCCATCGTGCGCGAGGTGGTGTGCGGCATCGGCTACGACCGCGCCAAGTACGGCTTCGACGGCACCACCTGCGGCGTGGTGAACGCCATCCACGAGCAGAGCCCCGACATCGCGCAGGGCGTGGACGAGAGCTGGGAGGCGGCCCACGGCGGGGCCGCGGACGACCCCTACGAGCGCATCGGCGCGGGCGACCAGGGCATGATGTTCGGCTACGCCTGCGACGAGACGAGCACCCTCATGCCCATGCCCATCTACCTGGCCCAGCGCATGAGCGAGCGCCTCGCCGCCGTGCGCAAGGACGGCACGCTCGACTACCTGCGCCCCGACGGCAAGACCCAGGTGAGCGTGCGCTACGAGGACGGCGCGCCGAAGTGGGTGGAGAAGGTGGTCGTGTCCACGCAGCACGCCGAGGAGGCGCCCTACGAGCGGCTGCGCGCCGACGTGGTGGAGCAGGTGGTGCGCCCGGTGCTGGCCGGCGAGGGCGTGGCGCTCTCGCCCGACGCGGAGATCCACGTGAACCCCACGGGCCGCTTCGTCATCGGCGGGCCGATGGGCGACTGCGGCCTCACGGGCCGCAAGGTCATCGTGGACACCTACGGCGGCATGGGACGGCACGGCGGCGGGGCCTTCTCCGGCAAGGACTGCACGAAGGTGGACCGCTCGGCGGCCTACGCGGCGCGCTGGGTGGCGAAGAACGTGGTTGCCGCGGGCCTGGCCGCGCGCTGCGAGGTGCAGGTGGCCTACGCCATCGGCGTGGCGCGCCCCGTGTCGCTCATGGTGGAGACGTTCGGCACCGAGAAGGCGGCGGTGGGGGCCATCGAGCGCGCGGTGGCCGAGGTGTTCGACCTGCGCCCCGGCGCCATCATCGACGCGCTGGATTTGCGCCGCCCCATCTACCGCAAGACGGCCGCCTACGGCCACTTCGGCCGCGAGCTGCCCGAGTTCACCTGGGAGCGCACCGACCGCGCCGAGGATCTGCGAAAGACCTGCAGGCTAGCATAAGGGGCTAGCACCCCCTTGGAAGGAGTTCCATGATTTACGATAATGTGCTGCAAGCCATGGGGCATACACCTCTCGTTCGTCTCAATCGGTTATCTGAAGCGAATGCCGCACAGATACTCGTTAAGTTTGAGGGCGTTAATGTAGGAGGCTCCATTAAAACGCGCACGGCATTACAGATGATTGAATCCGCCGAACGCCGCGGCGAAATTGGGCCAGATAGTATTATCGTTGAACCTACAAGCGGCAATCAAGGTATAGGGCTCGCGCTTGTGTGTGCTGTGCGCGGTTATCGTGCGCGCATCATTATGCCAGACAGCGTGTCGGAAGAGCGTCGTAAGCTTGTTCGCCACTATGGTGCTGAGGTAATTGTCGTACATGATGCTGGCGATATTGGAGAGTGCATATCCAAATGCATCGCTCTGGCTAAGCGTATGGCTAGCGAGGATCCTCGTGTTTACGTGCCACAGCAGTTCGAGAACAGGGATAATTTACTAGCGCATCGCTATCATACAGCACTTGAGATCTTAGAGGACGTGAAGGGGCCCATACATGGATTCTGCTCGGGCATTGGTACAGGTGGTACTATTTCCGGTATAGGGCAGGCACTCAAACGTCTTTTTCCTGATGTATGCATTTGGGCCGTTGAGCCGGAGAGCGCAGCGATTCTTTCGGGAGGAAGCGTCGGAACGCATTTGCAGATGGGTATCGGCGATGGGCTTATTCCCGATATCCTTGATCAGGGCATCTATGACGATATCTGCGTGGTTTCCGATGAGGAAGCTATCAACGAGGCTCGCGCGCTTGCTCGTGAGGAGGGTTTGCTTTGCGGCGTATCGGGCGGTACAAATGTGGTTGCCGCACGTCAGCTTGCTCGGCAACTTGGTTCGGGCAAGACAGTGGTTACTTTACTGCCCGATACGGGCGAACGATATTTTTCCACTGAATTGTTTGAGGATTAATCGACGCCAAACCAGACATAGGATCAGTCGATAACATAAGAAAGAAGCGCCATGACCGAGAGCTACGACATCAAAGACATCGACCTTGCCGACGCAGGGCTTGCCCGCATCGAGTGGGCGGCGCGCGACATGCCCGTGCTGGCGTCCATCCGCGAGCGCTTCGCGAAGGAGCGCCCGCTTGAGGGCGTGCGCATCGGCGCCTGCATGCACGTGACCACCGAGACGGCGAAC
>CAKWZF010000158.1:0-1067 GCA_934865005.1 uncultured bacterium
CGTCACACGTCCCGGCTCGCCCGAGCATTCGTACACGTAATACGCCGCACCCGGGTCCTTGAGCATCAGGCCATCGGCAATGGCTCCGCGCAGAGCATCGTTGCCGCTCAGGATGCTGCCCATTGCGGGCAACGCCTCGAGCACGCGGTCCTGAGCCGGGCGGATGCAGGGAAACGGAAGTGCTTTCATGGGCGGTCCTAACGCACGAGTCGGTTTGTTCGCGGCTTATTATGCCCCAACTTGGCCGCTCGCGTCCCAGAGCACGTTATCGGCGAGCGCGATTAGCACCTGCTGACAACGAACGATATCGGCGTGGGGCACATATTCGTTGGGCTTGTGGGCGAGTGCGAGCGAGCCTGGGCCATAGCTCATGCAGCTACGGTTACCCGTCTTGCCGGCAATGACGGCAGTGTCGGTGTAGCCGGTAAAGAAGCCGACGGTCGTGTCCGCGTCCGTCACGTCATCGGCGGCACGCTTGAGCGCTGCTAGAAGGGGAGAGTTCGGGTCGCGCTCGATGGCGGGGCGGTCGCCCGTCACGGTGTAGCTGCCATGGCAGCCGGGAACGGCGGCTTCGGCGACGGCGATGGCCTGCTCTACCATGCGCGTCGCGGCGGCCGTATCGGTCGGCGGGGTCAGGCGCATGTCGACCCAGACTTTGGCGCGGTCGGGTACGACATAGGGACGGTAGCCACCTTCGATCTGTCCAAACGTGATGGTCGAAGGCCCCAGCTCATCGTGCGCGGGCAGCGCCACAAACGCGCGACGGAGCGAACACACGACCTCGGCCATGGCGGCGACGGCATCCGCGCCCTTCCAGGGCTGGCTCGCATGCGCCGTCACGCCAGCCATTTCAATCTCGAACCACGTACGCCCCTTGTGCGCCACCTGGATCTGTCCGTCGGTGGGCTCGGTGTCCAGCACCCATTCACGCGAGCCGACCCAGCCAGCATCGATCGCGGCTTCTGAGCCGCGCATAAAATCTTCCTCGTCGACCGAGCAAATGAGAGAAAAGCCGCGGTGGGGCAGCGCGCCATCCGCCACCACGCGCTCGAGCGTATGGACCAGAG
>CAKWZF010000158.1:1077-2303 GCA_934865005.1 uncultured bacterium
TCATGTCGCAGGCGCCGCGGCCATAGAGCTTATCGTCCCGCACGGTCGCCCCGAGCGGCGGCGTGTCCGCGTCCCAGCCATCTCCCAGGGTGACGGTATCCATGTGGCAGATGTAGACGAGTCGCGCCTCGTCGCTCACTCCCGGCACGGTAATCATAAGGTTGCGGCGCCCGGGGAGTACTTCGAGCTCTGCAATCTGCACGGCATGGAGCACCGGATGGCTCAACCGCTCCAATTGAGCCTCAACCAACACTTTGATATAGCGTTCAATCTCGCCCTCATACGCACCTGGGTCGGAACTGTCGATCCGCACGAGCCCTTGCGTAAGCCGCCAAGCAAAATCTGTATCAACCATAGGCACCTCACAGATAGTTAGGTCAACATACAGATTGTATGCCAAGAAGCGGCTCGGTGCATTTAATGGAGCGCTCACAAAAACGGGGGCGCCTCTCGTTCGAAAGGCGCCCCCGTGGGCATTCAATGTCAGTGACGGGCAGGCCACATGGGGAACTGCCCGTCAGATCAGCCGGCGCTACTTGATCACGCGCACGCGATACATCGACGGAATCTGCTTGAGCGCCTCGATGGTGCTGCTGTCCAGGTGCTCGTCGGTGTCGAACATGGTGTAGGCGTTCTCGCCAGCGGACTCGTTGGTCATACGCTGCACGTTGGCGTTGTCCTTGGCGAGAATGGCCGTGATCTGGCCGATCATGTTGGGCACGTTGGCGTGCAGGCAGGCGATGCGGCTTGCGGCGCGCGCCTTGCCCATGCTGCAGGCGGGGTAGTTGACGCTATGTGCGATGTTGCCGTTCTCCAGGTAATCCTTGAGCTCGCTGATGGCCATGTCGGCGCAGTTGGCCTCGGCCTCGCCAGTGCCGGCGCCCGAGTGCGTGGTGATAAACGTGTTGGGCATCTTGACGGTCTTGGGCGTGGCAAAGTCGCAGCTAAACCAGCTCAGTTTGCCCTCGCGCAGGGCGGCGTCGACGGCGTCCTCGTCAATGATGGTCTCGCGTGCGTAGTTGATGAGCACAGCGTCGGGTGCCAGCAGGTTAATCTGCTCGGTGCTGATCATGCCGATGGTGTCGGCCTTGCTGGGCACGTGTACGGTGAGGTAGTCGCAGCCGCGGCAGAGATCCTCGAGCGTGCCCACGCGCTGCACCTCGCGGCTCAGCACCCACGCGTGCTCGACGGAAATGAACGGGTCGTAGCCGTAGACGTCCATGCCC
>CAKWZF010000159.1:0-2255 GCA_934865005.1 uncultured bacterium
CGTTCTTTGGGTCCGTCATGGTTGACGACCACGACACCTGCGAAGTCTCGCTCACCGATGTGTCGCAGATCGTCGGCAGCGTGTTGCAGGACATCGACACACAGATGGTCGCCTCGGTCGTCGAGGACGAGATGCTCTTTGGCCTCGAGAACTTTGGCGTTCCCCACGACCAGATCGAGCGGCGCGTGAGCGAAACGCTCGAGACCGTCGGCATCAGCGACCTGCGCGACCGCGAGATCGCCACGCTCTCGGGCGGACAGAAGCAAAAGGTAGCCATCGCCGCCATCCTCGCCATGCGTCCGCGCGTCTTGGTTCTCGACGAGCCCACCGCGGCACTCGACCCCGCTAGCTCCACGTTGGTCTTCGAGACGCTGCGTGAGGCAAACCGCGCACTTGGAATCACCATCGTCGTCGTTGAGCAAAAGGTCGCCCTGCTCTCGGAGTACTGCAACCGCGTGCTCGTGCTCAACCATGGCGAAATGGCGCTGCAGGGCGAGCCACACGAGGTCTTCGCGCATACCGACGAGCTCCGTGCCATCGGCGTAGACTGCCCTCGCGTCACGCGTATCTTCAATAGCCTCGAGGCCGATGGCCTGGTAAGCGGTACCCCCTGCTTGGATGTCGATGAGGCTGAGCGCCTGATTTCGGGCATCGTCGACCCCGCACACGCGGCCATCGAAGCCCAGGCGCCCACCGGTTCCCCGCATGCACCGTCGTTGCGTCCTCATGCCAAGGACGCCGAACCCGTACTCACCTTCGACCATGTTGAGTTTGCCTATCCCAATGGCGGCGCCGCCGTACACGACCTTAGCCTGACGCTCTATCCTGGCGAGCTCGTGGGCATCGTCGGCCAAAACGGCGCCGGCAAGACCACGCTCACCAAACTGCTCACAGGCCTGCTTAAGCCCGCCTCGGGCAGCGTGCGCGTCACGGGACTGGATACTGTCGCGGTCCCCACGAGCCGTATCGCCCGCGAGGTCGCAACGCTCTTCCAAAACCCCGACCGCCAGATCTGCAAGGATACCGTGCTCGACGAGGTCGCCTTTGGCTTGGAGCTGGGCGGCATGGACCGTGCCGAGGCTCTGCGTCGCGCCCAGCTGGTCATCGACCGCTTTGGTCTGCCCGCCGACGAGGCACCGTTCTCGCTTTCGCGTGGCCAGCGACAAATGGTGGCACTTGCCTCCGTCGTAGTGGTTGAGCCCAAGATCGTCGTGCTCGACGAGCCCACGAGCGGCCTTGACTACCGCGAGTGCATGACCGTCATGGAAACGGTGCGCACCATGGCCGAGCGCGGTTGCGCCGTTATCATGGTCTGCCACGATATGGAAGTCGTCTCGGATTTTGCCGAGCGCATTGTGGTAATGGCCGACGGTCGCATCCTCGACCGCGGCCGCACGCACGAGCTATTCTCGAACATCGATCTCATGCGGCGTGCCTACGTGGAGCCTCCCCAGGTTATTGAACTCTCGCGCCGTCTGGCATCTTCCGTCTCGCCCGCTTTTGCGCAGGTGAGCGAGGTCACCGATGTCGTTCGAATTACCAAGGAGATGGTCCACCGTGGTTAACGTCATCGACTACATGCCGGGTGACACGCTGCTGCATCGCCTGAACCCCGTCGTCAAACTGGGCCTCGCCGCCGCCATCATCGTCGGCATCTTCTTGTCCGACACCTACGTGGCGCTGCTGGGCTTTTTGGCACTCACCCTTGCGCTGGGTGCCTATGCCGGCGTCGTCGACCGTCTGTTCTCGCTGCTCAAGTTGCTGATCCCGCTCGCGCTTATCATGCTGGTGCTCCAGCTGGCCTTTATGCGCGATGGCAACGTGGTGTGGGGCTTTATCACCGACACGGGCCTCATCACAGGATCGAAGGCCTGTCTGCGCCTACTGGGCGTGGCGTTACCACTCATCCTCATGCTCATGGTGACCAAGCTCAACGACCTTGCCAACGCCTGCGTCGAGGTGCTGCACGTGCCGTATCGCTATGCCTTCACCTTTACCACGGCACTGCGCTTTGTGCCGGTGTTTGGCCAGGAGATGAACGCCATCATGGAGGCGCAGACCGCGCGCGGCGTCGAGTACGACACCAAGAACCCCATCAAGAAGCTCAAACTCATGCTGCCGTTGTGCGTGCCGCTGCTTATCTCGAGCGTGGGCAAGACCGACGCCACCGCGCTTGCCGCCGAGCAGCGCGGCTTTTATCTGCGCACGCGCGCCAGCTCGTATAAGCGTTACCCCATCAAGGGTCTGGATATCGC
>CAKWZF010000160.1:0-2247 GCA_934865005.1 uncultured bacterium
CATAGGACAAGCAAATGGGTACCGAGAAACACCAGGTCAGAGACTTTTGCATTTGCAACTTTCTCGAACCTTGATCTTCCGATTTGGAATATGTGAAAAAGTGGACTCATTTAGTTGGAAAATGTGCTTTTTTGTTCTCATGATTTTTGGCAGCAGCCGTTTCTGACCAAAAAATCACCTTTTCCAACTTCTGGGCATCGATTTCTGGAATCATCCAGCTAAAACACCTCTCGCACCTTCACTCAGCGAGCACAAAGCACGAGCAGCCAGCTACTCTCCCAACATCGAACGGTAGAAGCAGGTTCGCTCCCCCGTGTGGCAGGCGGGACCGGCCGGATGCACCAGCGCGAGCAGGGTATCGGCGTCGCAGTCGTAGCGCAGATCGACCAGCTTTTGGGTGTTGCCGCTGGTGGCGCCCTTGTGCCACAGCTCGCGCCGGCTACGGCTCCAGAACACGGTCTCGCCGCGCTCCAGCGTGAGCGCCAGCGACTCAGCGCTCATCCACGCCATCATGAGCACCTCGTCCGTATCGACGTCCTGCACAATGCAGGGAATGAGCCCCGCCTCGTTGTACTTCAGCTCGGGAAGATCCACCTCTCCTCCTTAGGGCAGCGTGACGAGCATGACCTTGATGTCGGCTTTGCGGAAAGCCGGGCGCATGTACTCGGGGTCGCACAGCTCGGGCAGCACCTGCTGCAGCGCGAGGAAGATATCGGCGGAAGGCGCGCGCGAGGCGTCCTCCAGCGCGTAAATCGTGCGCTCCGAGATCTTCATACCGGTCTTCTCCTCCACCGCATCGGTGAGCTTCTTGCCCCGCGAGTACCCGTTGGCCAGCCGCGCCGCCTTCAGCAACGTCCCGTAGGCCTCCCAATCGATAACGCTGTTCTCCTTAGCCATTCAAATCTCCTATTGCACGAGAGCTTACATCGCGTTAAAACATGAGTTGCATGATAGTTCAACTTTAGCGTAAAGACAAGCCCCTGCCCTACAGCCGCACGGGGATGCCGGCGTCTCGCATGGACTCCTTTACTTGGCGCACGGTGAGCTCGCCGAAGTGGAAGACGCTGGCGGCGAGCACGGCGTCGGCCTCGCCCTCGATGATGCCCTCGGCGAAGTGCTCGAGCTTGCCCACGCCGCCGCTGGCGATGACGGGGATGTCCACGGCCCGGGCCACGGAGCGCGTCAGATGACAGTCGAAGCCGTCGCGGCTGCCGTCGCGATCCATGGAGGTGAGCAGGATCTCCCCCGCCCCGCGCCGAGCCGCCTCGCGAGCCCATTCGATGGCGTCGATGTGGGTGTTCTTGCGGCCACCGGCCACGTAGACCTCCCACTTGTTGGGATTGCCGGGCACCGCTTTCGCGTCGATGGCACAGAGGATCGCCTGGGTGCCGAAAGCCCGGGCCGCATCAGTGATGAGCTGGGGGTTCGCCACGGCCGCCGAGTTCACCGACACCTTGTCGGCGCCGGCGGCGATCATCTTGCGAATATCGGCCACGCTGCGGAAGCCGCCGCCCACGCAGTATGGGAGGTGCAGCTCGGCCGAGGCGTGGCTCGCGAGCTCCACCGTGGTGGCGCGGTCGTCGCTCGTGGCGGTGATGTCCAAAAAAATCACCTCGTCGGCCTTCTGCTCGTCGTAGGCACGGGCCAGCTCGATGGGGTCGCCCGCATCGCGCAGCCCCACGAAGTTCACGCCCTTCACGACGCGGCCGTCCTTTACGTCCAGGCAGGGGATTACTCTCTTTGTCAGCATCTTTTGTCAACCTGTCCGTCAGCGAACCAGACGGTATTGCGATTCGCTCAGACAGTCCTCGCCGGTATCGAAGGCGTCAGGGCTAACCGCTCCCCATCGTTTATCGCCTTCGATACCATCTGCGGAACTCGCTCGGTCGCAACACCGTCTGTTTCGCCGACTACTCTCACTCTCTCGATAAGATTCGCTCGGTCAAGGCACCCGACGTCGCCCGGGCTGCTCTTCCTTGCTTGCTAGCTTTCCAACTCTTCGATGGTCAGGGGACGCCCCTCCTCTTCCAACTGATCGGACAGGTGGAAGGTGCCGTCGCACGCCGCGACGCCGTCGGCCACGGTAAGGGTGCCCTCGTAGATGGCCCGACCGGTAATGACGCCCTCCACGGCGTCGGCGATGGGAGCCAGCGCCCGGATGTCAGCTGCGGTGGCAATGCCGCCGGAAACGATGACCGGATTGCCGAAGGCGGCGTCCATCTTCGCGTAGGCGTCGTTCTCCACGCC
>CAKWZF010000161.1:0-2148 GCA_934865005.1 uncultured bacterium
GTTGTATCGAGACCAGCGCGGGCAGCCCGCTCGCGGTGCGCCTGTCGCATATCGCCCACGACCTCAAGGGCGTCGTCGAACGCTACCGTCCCGATACCGCGGCTATCGAGAGCATCTACTTTGGCGCTAACGTCCGCTCGGCCATCCCCACGGCGCATGCCCGCGGTGCCGCGCTCGTTGCGCTTTCGGAGTGCGCGCTCGAGATTGGCGAATACACGCCCATGCAGATCAAGCAGGCCGTGGTGGGCACGGGCGCTGCGGATAAACGGCAGGTTGCCTACATGGTGCGCACGCTCACGCAGCTCGATCACGACCCGCACCCAGACCATGCCGCCGATGCCCTGGCCTGCGCTATCTGCCACGTTAACCTCAGCCGCACCCGGGCGCTTACCGGCGGCGAGTTCTATCAACAGAGAGGAACCGGATACTGATGATTTCCCAGCTCCATGGAACGCTTGTCGAGGCCACGATGAGCTCGGCCGTCGTCGATGTATCGGGCGTGGGCTTTGAGCTTGGTATTTCGGGCAGCACTGCCGCCACGCTGCCTACGCCCGGCGGCGAGGTACGCCTTTATACCCGTATGCAGGTGCGCGAGGACGCCATGACGCTCTTTGGTTTTGCCTCCAAGGACGAGCGCACGATGTTTGATCGGCTCGTGTCCGTCTCGGGCGTCGGTCCGCGCCTGGCGCTCGCCGTGCTCTCCACCTATACCGTGGGGCAGCTGTATTCCCTGGTAATGGCCGAGGATGACAAGGGCATGGCCAAGGTGCCCGGTGTGGGCAAAAAGACAGCGCAGCGCCTCATCTTGGAACTCAAGAGCACCTTTGCCAAGGACAAGGGCTTTGTGCCGGTCGACGTAATTCCCGGTCAGGTTGCGATGCCGGTTCCCGCCGCCGCTCCCTCGGCGATCGATGACGCCCGCGCGGCACTCCTTTCCATGGGCTTTAGCCCGCAGGAGACCGAGGTTGCCCTGAGCGGGTATGATGGGCAGGATATGCGTGTCGAGGACCTGCTCGGCGCGGCGCTTAAGCGACTCGGAATGGATGCGTGATGTGGGAAGCCGATGACTCTCAGGACTTGTGGTCGACGCCCGGCAACTCGCCGGCGGCATCCATGGCGCACGGTGAGCGTATGGTGGGCTCGGAACTGACACCCGAGGACCTCGATGTCGACCGTACCCTGCGTCCCCAGCGCTTGGATGACTACTGCGGTCAGGAGCATATCAAGCAGAGCCTTCGCGTGCTGATCGAGGCGGCGCAGAGCCGTGGCGAGACGCTCGACCACGTGATTTTCTCGGGCCCTCCGGGCCTGGGCAAGACCACGTTGGCCACGGTTATCGCCAACGAGCTGGGCGCTCAGATCAAGACGACGAGCGGCCCGGCTATTGCGCGTACCGGTGACCTGGCGGCCATCCTGACTAACTTGCAGCCGGGTGACGTGCTGTTTATCGATGAGATCCACCGCCTTAACCGGTCGGTCGAGGAAGTCCTATATCCCGCTATGGAGGACTTTGCGCTCGATATCGTGATCGGTAAAGGTCCGGCCGCACGTTCGATTCGCCTGGATATCCCTAAGTTCACGCTGGTGGCGGCAACGACTCGCTCGGGCATGCTGACCGGCCCGCTGCGCGACCGCTTTGGCATTTCGTATCGCCTGGATTACTACACGGTCGAGGAGCTTGCCCAGATCGTGACCCGCTCGGCGACCATCTTGGGCGTGACGATAGACCATCCGAGTGCGCTCGAGATCGGCTCGCGTTCGCGTGGCACGCCGCGCCTGGCCAACCGTCTGCTCAAACGCGTGCGCGACTATGCGCAGGTGCGCGGCAACGGTCCTATTGAGCTTGATATTTGCCGCCAGGCACTCGAGTTCTTCGAGATTGATGAGCTTGGTCTGGACTGGATGGATATTCGCATCTTGGAGACGCTCGCCAAGACGTTCTCCGGCCGTGCCGTGGGCCTGACGACCCTTGCCAGCGCGGTGGGCGAGGACCCGGGTACGCTCGAGGATGTCTATGAGCCCTATCTGCTGCAGTGCGGCTTGATGATTCGCACGCCCCAGGGCCGTCAGGCAACGCTTCGCACCTTTGAGCATTTGGGTATCGAGCCAGCCGTTTAGAGTCGGGTTTGTTTTGGCTAGTCTGTAGGC
>CAKWZF010000162.1:0-2061 GCA_934865005.1 uncultured bacterium
ACATGGCCACGGCATCGACGCCGATCGTGTCGTGCTTGTCCATCTCGAACGCCAACTTGAGCTTCGTGCCCACGCCGTCGGTACCGCTCACCAGCACCGGCTCCTTCACGTTCAGCGCCGAGAGGTCGAACATGCCTCCGAATGCACCGATATTGCCCATCACGCCCAGGCGCGAGGTCGATGCCACGTGCTTCTTGATGCGCCGCACCACTTCGTATCCGGCCTCGAGGTTCACACCGGCCTTCTCATAACTCTGTGCCATTATAATCTTCCTTTAACAGTCCTTAACATTTTACGTCTTTGTTCACCTCGTCGACCGACTGGTACAACGCCGTGGGATAATGCCCCGTGAAGCAGGCCATGCACAAATCCTTGCGGTTCCCCGCCCTGAGCAGTGCCCCGGGCGACAGGAACGCCAGCGAATCGGCGCATATCTCCGCCCGGACACCGTCCACCTCCTTGCGCGCCGAGATCAGCTCGTCGCGGGTCGAGGTATCCACCCCGTAGAAGCAGGGGTGCGTCATCGGGGGACTGGCAATGCGCACGTGCACCTCGGTGGCCCCCGCCTCCTTGAGCATCGTGACGATGCGGCGCGAGGTCGTACCGCGCACGATCGAATCATCGACCAGCACCACGCGCTTGCCCTTGACGATCGTCCGCACGGCCGAGAGCTTCATGCGCACCCCTTTCTCGCGCAGCTCCTGCGAAGGCTGGATGAACGTACGGCCGATGTACTTGTTCTTGATAAGCCCCATTTCATACGGCAGGCCGCTCGCCTCGGCATAGCCCATCGCGGCGCTGAGGCTCGAGTCGGGAACCCCGACCACGATGTCCGCCTCGGCAGGCGCCTCGCCGAAGAGCAGGCGCCCCGATTCCTTGCGGTAGGCATGGACGTTGCACCCTTCGATGTCGCTGTCGGGACGTGCAAAGTAGATATACTCCATCGAGCACATCTCGCAACGCTTATACTGCGAGAAATCGCGGCTCCGGATGCCCTCGCTGTCGATCGTGACGATCTCGCCCGGCTCGACGTCGCGGACGAACTCCGCACCCAGCACGTCGAAGGCACAGGTTTCGCTCGACACGACATAACCGTCGCCCAGCCGGCCGATCGACAGCGGCCGCAGGCCGTATTTGTCACGGCAGGCATAGATGCGGTTGGCGGTCATGATCAGGAATGCAAAAGCCCCCTCGATCATATTCAGTGCGTCGATGATCGAATAGATGCGCGGACGGTCGTGGTATTTGGTCTCCTTCTTGATCAGGTGCGCCAGGATCTCGCTGTCCGAGGTCGACTGGAACAGGCTCCCCTTGTTCTCGAGATAAATTCGCAGCAACGCCGAATTGACGATATTACCGTTGTGCGCCAGCGCGAAATCGCCCGTGTTGTGGCGGAAAAGGAACGGTTGCACGTTCTCGATGCCACCACCGCCGGCGGTGGTATAGCGCACATGCCCGATGGCCATGTCGCCCTTGAGCGTCGAGAGCTTTTCCTCGTCGAACACCTCGGTGACCAGGCCGCCGCCCTTGATGCGGCGGAACGTCGCGTCCCGGTCGACGGTCACGATACCGGCACCCTCCTGACCGCGGTGCTGCAAGGCATGCAGGCCATAATAGGTCAGCGACGCAGCGTCCTTGACTCCGAAGACGCCGAACACCCCGCACTCCTCATGCAACTCGCGGTCGCTAATCTGCCCCATCACCATTACCCGACGATTTTCTGCAAACGTGCCAAAATCTCCTCGTAAGCCTCGCGCACCTTGCCCAGGTCACGACGGAAACGGTCTTTGTCGAGTTTCTCGTTGGTCGTCATGTCCCACAGGCGGCAGGTATCGGGCGACACTTCGTCGGCGAGCACGATCTCCCCGTCCGACGTGCGGCCGAACTCGATCTTGAAGTCCACGAGTTTGATATTCATCTTGGCAAAAAGGTTGCGCAGGATCTCGTTGATACGCGAGGTCATGGCGTAGATCAGTTCGAGTTCCTCGTAGGTCACGGCACCCAATGCCACGGCGTGGTGGTCGTTGATCAGCGGGTCGCCCAGCTCGTCCTTCTTGTAGC
>CAKWZF010000163.1:0-2016 GCA_934865005.1 uncultured bacterium
AACCGGCGAACTGGGCGTCGGAGTGCATACGGCCCATGGTGTCGGTCATGCCGTAAGAGGCAGGGCCGGCGCCCATGTTGTCCGGGTGCAGGGTACGGCCAGTGCCGCCACCAGAAGCGACGGAGAAGTACTTCTTGCCAGCCTCGAGGCGCTCCTTCTTGTAGGTGCCGGCGACGGGGTGCTGGAAGCGGGTGGGGTTGGTGGAGTTACCGGTAATCGAGATGTCGACGTTCTCGTGCCACATGATGGCAACGCCCTCGCGGACGTCGTCGGCGCCGTAGCAGTTGACGGCGGCGCGGGGACCATCGGAGTAGGGGATGGTCTCGACGACCTTGAGCTCGCCCGTGAAGTAGTCGAACTGGGTCTTCACGTAGGTGAAGCCGTTGATGCGGGCGATGATCTGAGCAGCGTCCTTGCCCAGACCGTTGAGGATGACGCGCAGCGGCTTCTTGCGAGCCTTGTTGGCGTTCAGAGCCAGGCCGATAGCACCCTCAGCGGCAGCGAAAGACTCGTGACCGGCCAGGAAGGCGAAGCACTCGGTGTCGTCGGAGAGCAGCATAGCGCCCAGGTTACCGTGGCCCAGACCGACCTTGCGGTCCTCGGCGACGGAACCGGGAACGGTGAAGGCCTGGATGCCCTCGCCGATGATGGCGGCAGCCTCAGAAGCGGACTTGGCGCCACGCTTGACAGCGAGAGCGCAACCGAGGGTGTAGGCCCACTCGGCGTTCTGGAAGGCGATGGACTGGGTGTTGTTGACGATCTCACGCGGGTTGAAGCCCTTGTCGGTGCAGATCTGCAGAGCTTCCTCGAGGGAGGCGATGCCGTTGTCGGCGAGGCACTTGTTGATCTTGTCAGCGCGGCGCTCGTAACCTTCGAACGTAACAGTCATAGTTATTTCCCTCCCTTTCTACTCGTGAACCGGGAACACGCTGGCGACGGAGTGAGTCTCCTCGTCGGTGCGCGGGTCGATGTACTTGGCAGCGTTCTCCCACTGACCATAGTGGCCCATAGCGCCAGCGATGGCCTCCTCGGGGGTCTTGCCGGCCTTGACAGCGTCGGTGAACTTGCCGAGGTTCAGGAACTCGAACGCGATGATCTCGTTCTTGTCGTTGAGAGCCATGCGGGTGACGTAGCCCTGAGCGAGCTCGAGGTAACGAGCGCCCTTGGCCTTGGTGCCGAACATGGTGCCGACCTGAGAGCGAAGGCCCTTGCCGAGGTCGTCGAGGGAGGCGCCCACGGGCAGGCCGCCCTCGGAGAACGCGGTCTGGCTGCGGCCGTAAACGATCTGCAGGAAGATCTCGCGCATAGCAACGTTGATGGCGTCGCAGACGAGGTCGGTGTTGAGGGCCTCAAGAATGGTCTTACCGGGAAGGATCTCGGAAGCCATGGCGGCAGAGTGGGTCATACCCGAGCAGCCGATGGTCTCAACGAGGGCCTCCTCGATGATGCCGTCCTTGACGTTCAGCGTGAGCTTGCAGGCGCCCTGCTGAGGTGCGCACCAACCCACACCGTGCGTAAGACCGGAGATGTCGGAAATCTCCTTAGCCTGGACCCACTTGCCCTCCTCGGGGATGGGTGCGGGGCCGTGGTATGCACCCTTGGCAACGGGGCACATGTTCTCCACTTCCTGTGAGTACTGCATGCCTCTCCTCTCTATCGTGTTGGCGTCCCGTCTGGGGGTCGTGGCTGGCGATTGCCGGGCGACCCTTCGAAAGGGACAAGACATTCAGCCCCTATAATACCGCGAAATGCAAGCAATATTCGGCGAACGGCTCAGTTTTCGTACCGAGAAGTCCGGAAGTTTTAATTGAAACGGTTTAACTCTATGCTCTGTGGTCGTGAACTTCCGTAGAGGGGGTCCGTCTTGGGCAAGCTTTTGGTCGGCTATTGTAAGTGTTGCAGGGGTTGACCTGTTGTAACGGTGCCGTTCGCCGCCTGTTTACTGCCTTTGGCCGCGCGAGTGTATTGTTTTGCGTGAATGTTTTGATGGCACGCTTCAATCGTGCTGTATTGGAT
>CAKWZF010000164.1:0-1972 GCA_934865005.1 uncultured bacterium
GGGCTGGAGACATGGGTCCCGCCGTGGCCTAAGAGAGGAATCGAATTGTTAAAAGGGTTGAAAGCCTAGTCGTCAAGCTCGAACGTAAGCTCCTTGTAGCCAGGACGGTCGATGACCTTGGCATGGACGCCCACGGTCTGGCCCGCCATGAGCTTGGCGCGAATCTCGGGGGCCTTCTTCTTGGTAATGCCGTAGATGACGTAGGTGTACTGAGAACCCTCGTCGATATCGACGGCGCCGTAGGCGTATTTGCCATACTCCTTGAGGTAGGGCTTGTCGTTCTGCGGACCAGGCAAGGTAAAATCGATCAGATGGCCGTGACCGGAAACCTGGACCCAATCGGTCTTGTGATAGCCGCAGGCATTGCAGGCAAGGTGGGGCGGAAACTCGACGGCTCCGCACTCGGGGCACTGGCGTGCCCAATAGATGCCCTCTTCAAGACCCGTGTAGAACTTCTTGACCACGGGCTCCATATCTTTGAGTTGCATGAGAATACTCCTTATGGGAAATCGAAAACCGCGGTCGCTTAGGCGACGGTACGAAGAATCTGGCAGCGCACGTTCTGAGAACCGCCAAAACCGCGCAGGAACGCCGTCTCGGGAACCTTCTTCATCTGGGTAGCACCGGCGACGCCACGCATCTGCTTGACGGCCTCAACGATATCGGCGATGCCGGATGCGCCATGGGCGTGACCGAAGTTGCAACGACCACCGTGCGGGTTGATGGGCTTATCGCCGTCAAAAGCGGTGCGACCATCGATCGCGTACTTCCAAGCCTCGCCGCGCGGAATATAGCCGCACTCCTCAGCCGAGACGATCTCGGAAGCAAGGAAGAAGTCATTGCACATAAACAGGTCGATCTCGTCGGGGCTCACGCCGGTAAGGTCGTAGACCTGCTTGGCGGCAAGCTCGGTAGCCCAGTGCTCGTTGTGAAGCAGGCCGGCCTCGACCGCAGAAGCGCCCGTACCCAGAACCTCAATAGGCGCATACGGCACGCCCATGGCCTTGGCCTTCTCCGTGGGCATCACGACAACAGCTGCGGCACCGTCGCATTTCTTCTCAAAGCCGGTAACACGCAGGTACTGCGTAACGCGCGGGTTATACATGCTCTTGAGATACTCGTCGGCGGTATCGAACCCGGCTGCCTTCGCGTCCTCCTCGACCGTAGTCTCGTACCAGGCAAGGGGATTCAGGACGGCACCGCGGCGAAGGCTCTTGGTAAGGCCGTTCAGGGCGTCATCAATCTGATCGGCTGTAAGGTCGTACTGCATCGAATACTCGATGATCCAGTTGTCGAACGACACGCCAAAGGCACCATCGAGCGGGCGACCATACGCGCGGTCATAGATCTTATCGAGCGAGGGAATCATGACGTCGAGCGTAAAGTCCTGACGAATATGGGAGGGCATATGCTCGACGGGAAGAGTCGAAGCCAAATCGCAGGCACCCGTAAGGACAACGTCGTAAGCACCGGAAGCAACCGCCATCACGGCCTGCTCAAGGGCGACGTAACCCGTGCAGCAAGCCTCGGAATGATGGACGGAGCCCTTGGCACGAACGCCAAACCAATCGGCAACCTGCATGTTGGGGGTAATGCAATCGCCAACGAGATACGGATTGGCGCTGCCGTGATAGAAAAAGTCGATATCGCGGGGCTCAAGACCGGCATCGGCAATTGCCTCGAGGGCCGCATAGCCAAACGCCTCGCCCTCGCCAATACCCTGGGTCTCGGGATGCTCCTCAAAATCCTTGAACGGGGTGCAGCCCACGCCTACAATCGAGACGCTGCGCATGTTCTTTCCGAGCGTAACCACTGAATATCACATCCTAATCATGTGAAGGTGTACGGAGTGATGGCGCAGTCCGGCCGCGAGCGAAGGTGAGAAAGCGCTCGCGGCTTTTCTGTGCCGTCACACGTTGAACTACTGCAGTGGTTCTTTTGAACGTAGCTTTAGTTTATGAGGGGTTAAACG
>CAKWZF010000165.1:0-1878 GCA_934865005.1 uncultured bacterium
CGGTCGCGATCGTGCCGTAGCCCTGCGCGATGAACTGCTTGACAGCCGCGCGGGTAACGTACATCGTGCCCTTGACGTTCACGGTCAGGGTCGTGTCGAGATCGCTGGTAAGAAAATCGTCGATCGGCCGCATGGCGACATCGAGCACACCTGCGATATTGGCCAGCGCATCGATCTTGCCGTACTTTTCCACACCGGCCGCAAACGCCGCCTTCACAGCGTCATTGTCGGTGATGTTGACGACAGCCGTCATGACCTCGCCGCCCGCTGCCTGAATGTCGGCTGCGACCTTGCTGAGGTTTTCCTCATGCATATCCGCCATGATGACGCTTGCGCCCTCGTGTGCGAAGAGCTCGGCCGTCTTGGCGCCAATGCCGGAACCGGCACCGGTGACGAAACAGACTTTTCCATCAAGTCTACCCATTTGTTTCTCCTTTGCTGATATAGAATGCGGCGGACGGGCTGTGTGGGCCGCAGCCCGTCCGGTATGTTGGGATCACTCGTCCTTGAGCGGCCACTCCATGCCGATGCGCTCACACTGGCGCTCGGTATCCCAGAAGAAGCCCCAATCGGGCAGGTGACGGATGCGGGCGGTGTCCGCCGGCGTCCACGTCACGATCTCGCCCTTCTTGTAGAGGTCGTCGATCTCCTTGTCGGTGTATCCGAACTCCTGCAGCACCTCGCGGTTGTGCTCGCCGAAGCACGGCGCGGACGCCACGATCTGCGAGGGGTTGTTCTTGAAGCGGTTCGTGATGCCGATGCCCTTCATCTCGCCGAAGATCTGGTCTTCCCACTCGACAAGGTTCTCGCGCTCGGCGTACTGCGGGTCGTTTTCGATATCGCCCGGCTCATAGGCGCGCTGGTTCGGAATGCCGACCTTGTTGAAGATCTCCTCGAGCTCGGCGCAGGTGTGCTGCGCGCAGAAATCCGTGAGCGCCTGATCCGCCTTCTGACCCATGGGGGTGTTGAGCGGGAAGCCGGGGATGCCCTTCGGCAGGCCCGGCGTGACGCCCGGCGTGCCGACGCCGATGATGGGATAGCCCTTCTCGACCGGTCCTGGACCGTTGATGGCGACAAACAGCTGCTTGTTGTCCTTCGTGGTGTAGAACGAGAAGCAGGCCGCGAGGTCAGAGTGGTTGCCGGTACGGTAAGGCACAGGCTCGCCGTCTTTCGGGTAGCCCTTGTTGTACCAGAGCACCGGGTAGTTATCGAGCAGGCGGAACATGGTGTCGTACTGCGCAACGTCGCAGGACTCACCCTTACCGGTCTTGAGCGCGTGGATGTAGGCCGACAGCGCGGTCATGCAGGCGTTGTAGGCCGTGACATAGTCCGACAGGTACGGGTTGACCTTCAAAGGCGTCGACGTCGGGGAGACGCCGTTCATGTACATATAGCCGCCCATGGCCTGACCGGAAACGTCGTAGGAAGCCTTGGACTTGTACGGGCCCGTCTGGCCGTAGCCGGAGACGTGCACGATGCACAGCTTGCTGTTGACGCCCCAGCACACCTCATCGGTGAGCCCCATCTTGGCATAGGTGCCGGCCTTGCTGGACTCGATCCAGATATCGGCCCACTCGAGGCACTTTTTGAAGATCTTCTTGCCGGCGGGCGTGCGCGGGTTGCACGTGATGGAGTACTCGTTGCGGTGGTTCTGCGACCAGCTCGTGGTGCCGCGCGTGCCGCAGGAGATCTTGGGTGCCTCGGACTGGAGCACCTTCGCACCCATTTCCGCCATCAGGCAGCCGGCAAAGGGGCCGGCGATGGCCGTGCCGGACACAAAGACCTTGACGCCGTTGAGGACACCGAAGTCGGGGTATTCGCTGAACTTCTGTGTGAGGTTGCAGTCAATTTTTTTGAAACTCATGTATGCTGTGCCTC
>CAKWZF010000166.1:0-1868 GCA_934865005.1 uncultured bacterium
ACGCTGGTCAGCTCCACCTCCATCGTCGAAGGCGGCGCCCACGACGTAGTCGTAAAAGACTCCCAGCAGTCTGTGTCTTATCGATAAGCGGCTTTCCCAGGCACCGCACCTTGCCGTTCAAACCGTCGCTTGCGTACCTAAGTACGCGGCGCTCCTCTTTCACGGCAATCTGCGGCACCTGGAAAACCCGTTCGTGCTAGAACGGGTTTCAGACAAAGGTTGATTCACAACTACGTTATTTAGATAAAGCGAGATGCCTGCAAGTCGCAGGCATCTCGCTTGTCGTATTTGCTATCATCAGTCAAGTTAACCTTAGGGTCGGTCGGCTTAGCTTTGTTTGCTACAAGTTCCGCACGCAAAGAAGAGCACTTAATGTGCTCTTCGTCTTGCGCAGGACTGTCCGCAGTAGCGAATAAAGCTAAGCCGACCGACCCCAGCTAAGATTAAAGGAGCTGATATGTGCGATTGCACAGATCATAAGGACGAGATTCCTGTCTACGACGCGCAGGCCATTGAGTCCCGGTGGATGAAGGCCTGGGAGGATTCCAATCTCTTTGCCGTCGACACCGACGACAGCAAGCCCAAGAAGTACGTGCTCGAGATGTTCCCGTATCCGTCGGGCGACCTGCACATGGGCCACGCGCGCAACTATACCATCGGCGATGCCATGGCCCGTCAGGCCCGCATGCGCGGCTACGACGTGCTGCACCCCATCGGCTTTGACGCCTTTGGCCTGCCCGCTGAGAACGCCGCCATCAAGCACAACACGCAGGCTGCTGCCTGGACGTATAAGAACATGGACCAGGCGCTCACCACGATGAAGCGCATGGGCTTCTCCTACGATCTGGATCGCATGGTCAAGACCTGCAGCCCCGACTACTACCGTTGGGGTCAGTGGATCTTTGAGAAGCTGTGGGAAAAGGGCCTGGTCTACCGCAAGAAGAACCCGGTTAACTGGTGTCCTACCTGCAAGACCGTTTTGGCCAACGAGCAGGTCACTGAGGGTAAATGCTGGCGCTGCGGCACCGAGCCTGAGAAGCGCGACCTTGAGCAATGGTACTTCAAGATCACCGAGTACTCCCAGGAGCTGCTCGACGACCTGGAGAAGCTCCCCGGCTGGCCCGAGCGCGTCAAGCAGATGCAGGCCAACTGGATCGGTCGCTCCGAGGGCGCCGAGGTCGACTTTACCCTGTGCGACAGGGATGGCGAGCCTATCGAGGGCGACGAGGGTAAGATCACCGTCTTTACCACGCGAGCCGACACGCTCTTCGGTGTCTCCTTCTTTGTCCTGGCTCCCGAGTACGCCGGCCTGCATGAGCTCGTCGAGGGCACGGAGTACGAGGAGGCCGTGACCAAGATTGTCGAGGACTCCAAGCATATCTCTGCCGTCGAGCGTGCCCAGGGCACCCTCGAGAAGCACGGTGCCTTCACGGGCCGCTATGTGGTAAACCCCGTCAACGGCGAGAAGGTCCCCGTGTGGGTTGCCGATTATGTCGTTGCCGACTACGGCACCGGCGCCGTCATGGCCGTTCCCTGTGGCGACCAGCGCGACTTTGAGTTTGCCCGCAAGTACGACCTGCCGATCGTGCCGATCATCCTGGACGATGACGATCGCGCTGCCGTCGAGGCCAGCGGCGAGACCATCGATACCTTCCATGCCGAGACCGTCGACTGGGATTGCGCCCACGCTGCCGAGGGCACGCTGGTCCAGTCCGGCAAGTACACCGGCATGCGCGGCGGTAAGCACTCCGAGGGCGAGTCTGCTATCGTGGCCGACCTCGAGGCCATGGGCTGCGGTCGTCGCAAGGTCGAGTTCCGCCTGCGCGATTGGCTCATCAGCCGTCAGCGCTATTGGGGTAACCCCATCC
>CAKWZF010000167.1:0-1853 GCA_934865005.1 uncultured bacterium
TGACCGGCGACACCGACATCAACGTCATCGACACCGCCGAGTTCGCGATCCCCGGCCTTGACGACGAGTTCCGCGTCATCGTGTCTCCGTGGATTCTGACGGTGCTCGTTACCGACCGCCTGGCTCGCTACTACGAGACGGTCACCAAGCACAACCTCAAGTATCGTCGCTACTATCACCAGTTCGACTACTAAAGAAAACGGGTGCGGGAACGCGCCGGGCTATTGAGAGGAACACAGAATGAGGCAGTACATCATCGCCAGCCATGCGCACTTCGCTACCGGCATCAAGGAGAGTGTCGAGCTGCTCTCGGGCGCTCGCGACAACGTCCACGATCTTTCGATGTTCGTCGATGACCGCATGGACGTGGCCGAGGAGGCCCAAAAACTGCTGGCAGGCATGGCTGCCGACGATGATGTCGTTGTCTGCACCGACCTCTTTGGCGGCAGCGTCAACAACGAGTTCACCAAGATCGTCCAGACGCGTCCCCGCACGTACCTCGTTACCAACATGAACCTTCCTCTGCTTATCCAGCTGCTGTTCTCTGACGAGTCGGCGCCGGTTGAGGAGACGATTCGCGCCATCGTCGCTGCGGACGATACGCGCGTGAAGTTTGTCAACGATCTTTTGGTCGATGACGAAGAGGAAGAAGAGTTCTAATCCGCAGCACCTACTGACACGCCGTAAGACGGCACAAGACCTTTGGGGGGTCACATTATGATTCAGCTACTTCGCGTCGACCATCGCCTGCTTCATGGCCAGGTCGCGGTCTCTTGGGTCCAGGGCCTTGGCTCCAACTGCATCTTCTGCGTGGGCGATAAGGTCGCCAACGACCCGGTGTGGAAGACGACGCTCAAGATGGGCAAGCCTGCCGGCTGCAAGCTCGTCATCAAGGATATGGCGAATGCCATCGAGGCCATTAACTCGGGTGTGACTGACAAATACAAGATGATTATCTGTGTCGCCACCATCGCTGAGGCAAAGCAGCTTGTTGAAGGCTGCCCGCAGATCAAGTCGGTCAACCTGGGCAACACCAAGCCCAAGGACGAGAAGCGCCCCGATGCTCGTCAGGTCTCTCGTCAGGTCTTCCTGACTGCAGCCGAGGAGGCCGATGTGCGTGAGATGCTGAACAACGGCGTCGAGGTCGAGATCCGTCCTCTGGCCGATGACCCCAAGGTTGACTGCGCAAGCGTGCTCTAGGCGTTCAATTTCGAAGAGTCTGAGCTCTTCGTAGTGTCCTATTAGGAAAGGGGGATATATGCTTACCCAAGCAATCCTCATCGGACTTATCGCCGCATTTGGTAAGTTCGACTCCCAGCTCGGTACGCTCTATGCGTTCCGCCCCATCGTCCTGTGCCCGCTCGTGGGCCTGGTGCTGGGGGACCTGCAGTCCGGCCTCGCGATCGGCGCCAGCCTGGAGCTTCTGTTCATGGGCTCGATCTCCATCGGCGCCTACGTGCCGCCTGATGAGACGATCGGCGGCGTGCTCGCCTGCGCCTTCGCTATCCAGCTGGGCCAGAGCACCGAGGCAGCCATCGCACTTGCCATGCCCATCGCCACGCTGTGCCTTGCCATCAAGAACATCCTCAACGCCGCCCTGCCGATCCTGGTTGACCGCGCTGATGTCTTCTCCGGCCAGGGCAACCTTAAGGGTGTCTATGCGATGCACTTCCTGATCGGTTTGACCGGTATCATCATGGCGTTCCTGCTGTGCTCGCTGTCGTTCTATCTGGGTGCTGACGCCATCCAGGGCCTGCTCGACTTTATCCCCGACTTTGTCCTTGCTGGCTTTGGCGTGGCCGCCAACATCCTGCCGGCCATGGGCTTCGCCATGCTCGGCCGCCTGGTGCTCA
>CAKWZF010000168.1:0-1833 GCA_934865005.1 uncultured bacterium
CCCTTGGTGTTGACCTGGAAAAAAGACGGGGCAGACAAGCGCATCTGATCCTCGGCGATATTCTCGGTCCATGAGCCCTCTCCGGCGAGCATTTCGACCTTGGAGACACGGCGGGCCTTCTTTTCGCCCTTGCTCATCACGCGTACGATGCTCGTAGGATGAGCGGCGTCCGCCAGCACGCGGGAGACCTGCGAGCGCGGAAAAGAGCCTGTGGGCGTCCAGAGTGCGACCTCGAGTGCCTTGGTGCGGCGCGATGCGCGAATGCCAGCGCGTTCGAGCCCCAAGTCATGGCTGCCGCTTAGAAAGTTGAGTGCGCCGACGACCGATTTGAGTGCCTTCGGGATGCGCTTATCGAACAGCGGACACATATCGACGGTCACGATTTTGCTGGGGTCGACACCGTGCATGCCAAGGCGCACGCGACCGTTGACGACGGTCGGTTCGAGCTCGATTTTATTGCGGTAGCCCCAGTCGTCCTTGGTGTGGCAGATGGGCTGTACCAACTCATCTGCCAGCTCAGGAGCGAACTTGCCAATGCGCTCGAGCGTGGAGCGCAGGTTTTGCTCTTTGGCGGCAAGCTGAGCGGTGCGCGAGAGGTTGCCCCACGAACAACCGCCGCAGATGCCCACGAAAGGGCAGGGAGGCTGAATGCGATCGGGGCTCGGCTCCAGAATCTCGGTCGTGCGGGCGCGCATAAACGACTTGCCGTCCTGCACGATCTCGGCTTCGACGGTGTCGCCCGCCACGGCGCCTTGCACAAAGACGGCCTTGCCGTTGTCGGCATGTGCCAGACCGTCGGCGCCGTAGGTCATCGATTCTATGGTGAGCTTCATATTCCTGCCTGTCATTCGCGGTTTTGTCCGCAACCATGGTAGCAGGGAAAAGCGCCCCGTATCTGGGGCATTCCTCAAATACGGGGCGCTTCTACAAACGTCTATTTTGTCTTGCCGGTAATGAGCGTCTTAAGGCCTAGGGCGATCAGACCCAGTCCCATGCGCACGCGACCGGGGCGATGACGCTCGATGGCCTTGGTCTTGCCGGCGGGCTTATCGCGACGGGCGCTCGTCTCGGGTGCGGGCTTGGTGACCTGCGGCTCGGGCTGAGGTGCAGGTGCGGGCTCGGGCTCAATGACGGTTGCCTGGACCTTCTGAACCTCGGTTGTGGCCGGCTGCGGCTCGGGCTTGGGGGCAGGTTTCGCCTCAATGACGGGCTCGGGCGCGGCCTCGGCGTTGCGATAGGCACGCTCCAGTAGAGCTTCCTGCGAGTTGAAGGGTTTCTCACCCTCTGCACACTCCACGGGGACCCAGGTGCCGTCGCTCGTGAGGCTGCGGGCCTTCACGTTGTCCTGCAGCTGCATGCCCATGTACTCGTGTACCAGGGCGCGGCAGGTGGGGTCGAGCACGGGGAAGGCGATCTCCACGCGGTGCTCGGTGTTGCGTGTCATCATGTCTGCTGAGCTCAGGTAAATCATGTCCGAGTCCACGCCGAAAGCATAGACGCGCGCGTGCTCCAAAAAGCGTCCGACGATGGAGCGGACATGCACGTTCTCGGTCTTGCCCGGAACACCGGGCTTGAGGCACGAGATGCCGCGGATGATCATGTCTACGCGCACGCCGGCACACGATGCCTCGGCGATCTTGTCGATAACCTCGCGGTCGGTCAGCGAGTTGAGCTTAAAGAACACGCGGGCGGGCTCGCCGGCAAGGGCGCGCTGGATCTCGCGGTCAAGCCCGCGCATGATGAGCGGTTTCAGTCCGACGGGCGCCACACCCAGGAAGCGGTAGTCGCCGCGCAGGTTGCCCAGCGACAGATTGCGGAAGAACAGGTTGGCGT
>CAKWZF010000169.1:0-1799 GCA_934865005.1 uncultured bacterium
CTTTTCGCTCGGTCAGGTCCTGGGCTCGCACGAAGAGCACATTTAGTGCTTTCCGGCTCGTGCGGAATCTACGAAAAGCTTGCGCCTGGCCTTTGGCGGCGCGACCTGTGTTGACTTTGGGGCAGCCAGGGTTGCCGTTGGCCGGCGCGCCCCACGCATAACCCTTATGTCGGTGGGCTGATGTGTTGCGTCCCTAAGGACTACAAGGTCGAAATGAAGGTGGACAGGCGGTGGAGGCCTTCGTCCAGGTTTTCGTCGGAGACGCAATAGCTTAGGCGGATGTGGCCTTCGGTTCCGAAGCAGTTTCCGGGGACTAGGGCTACGTTTGCCTCTTTGATGGCTTTGATGCAGAAGTCTTCGCTTGTTAGGCCGAATTGTTTGATGCTGGGGAAGGCGTAGAAGGCGCCTGCCGGTTCCACTACGTCGAGGCCCATGGCGTCTAAGGCTGCGAGTACGCGCTCGCGGCGGACTCGGTAGACTTTGAGCATGGGGGCTGGGTCGACGGTGAGGGCTCGGGCTGCGGCGTCCATCTCGAAGGAGACGGCGCTCGATACTAGGTATTGGTGAGCTTTTGCGATCTCGGCGATGACGGGGGCTGCGGCTGCGAGCCAGCCCAAGCGCCAGCCGGTCATGGCCCAGGGCTTGGAGAAGCTCTCGATGACTACCGTCTGCTCACGCAGCTCCGGGTGACGCTGGGCAAAGCGCTCGTAGCCATCCACATAGACCAGGCGGTTGTATACATCGTCGCAGACCACGTAGATGCCCGCCTGCTCCGCCACGTGCGCCACGGCGTCGAGCGAAGCCGCGTTGAGGATACAGCCAGTAGGATTGTTGGGCGAGCAGATGACGATGGCCTTGGTCGCCGGCGTCACGCAAGCACGAAGCGCATCCTCGTCAATCTGGAATTGCGCGGGCTCCGTATCCAAAAAGACTGCTTTGGCGTGGTTGGCCACGACGATGCTCTCGTACAGGCCAAAGGCCGGCGTGGGAATAATGACCTCGTCGCCGGGGTTGAGCATAGCCATGAATGTTGCCGACAGGGCCTCGGTCGCGCCGTCGGTCAAGATGACCTCATCGGCGGAAAACGCCAGGCCCGCGTCATCCATATATTTGGACAGTGCATCGCGCAGAGCGGGGCGACCGTTGTTGGGCGGATAGTGCGTGTCACCGCGGTCCAGTGCGGCGGTCACCTCGGCGCTAATCACATCGGGCGTGGGAAAATCGGGCTCGCCAAGCGCGAGCGCGATGCACCCCGGATGCCGGGCGGCGAGCGCGTTAATCCGGCGGATACCGGAGGGTTTGAGCATGGCAAGCGAGGTATTCATGGGCAGACGCATGGCGTTCCTTTCGTAAGGGTTGCACTAGGATAGCGCGGCGGGGCGCCGCCGGACGGTGTAACCTAAACGGAAACCAACCGGAAAGGAGGCCGCATGGAGCCGACCGCGCGCGGCGATGTACCAAAAACGCTGCAAACCATTGCGTATATCAGCATTCCCAATAGCGCCGATCTTGAGTTTTTGCTTTGGGACCTGCAGGATGCCATCGCCGCCTATGCACAGCTTTCCGGCACTGCACTCCCCCGCCCAGTCGACTTGAAGGCAAATGACGCCGGCAGCGTTGCCGATGGCATCGTGCTGGCCATTGAAGATGTGGCTGACGATGAGACGTTGACAGCCACCGAGCAGGCGCTTGAGCGCTTTGGCGGTACGGGAACGCGCGTCTATGCCGCGATTCGAGCCGCACAAGAGGGCACTGAGCAGGCGCGTGAGACCGCCGTTCGCCTGCACAAGGCATGTGAG
>CAKWZF010000170.1:0-1707 GCA_934865005.1 uncultured bacterium
CGCATCACCTGGAAGCGCGTCGTCGACATGAACGACCGCCAGCTGCGCCATGTTATCGACGGCATCGGCGGCAAGGCTCAGGGCGTGCCGCGCGAGGACGGCTTCGATATCACCGTTGCCTCCGAGGTCATGGCGATCCTGTGCTTATCCACGAGCATCAACGACCTCAAGGAGCGCCTGGGCGAGATTGTCGTCGGCTACAGTTATGCCGGCGAGCCCGTCCGCGCCCGCGACCTTAAGGCTCAGGGCGCCATGGCCGCGCTGCTTAAGGATGCGCTCAAGCCCAATTTGGTGCAGACGCTCGAGGGCACGCCCGCATTTGTCCACGGCGGTCCCTTCGCCAATATCGCCCACGGCTGCAACTCCATCATGGCCACGCGTATGGCCATGCGCTTTGGTGATGTCGCCATTACCGAGGCAGGCTTTGGCGCCGACCTGGGTGCCGAGAAGTTCCTCGACATCAAGTGCCGCATGACGGGCGTCCGCCCCAGCGCCGTCGTGATTGTCGCCACCGCCCGTGCGCTTAAGTACAACGGCGGTGTTGCCAAGGCCGACCTCAACGAGGAGAACCTCGAGGCCCTCAAGGCCGGTATGCCCAACCTGCTGCGCCACGTTGACAATATCCAGAGCGTCTATGGTCTTCCCTGTGTGGTCGCCATCAACCGCTTCCCGACGGACACCGAGGCAGAGCTTGCGCTCATCGAGTCCGAGTGCCAGAAGCTCGGCGTTAACGTTAAGCTGTCCGAGGTTTGGGCCAAGGGCGGCGAGGGCGCGCTCGAGCTGGCCGATGAGGTCATGCGCCTGATTGAGCAGCCGAGCGAGCTCAAGTTTGCCTATGAGGACGGTGCCGATGTGGCCGATGCTCTGGAGGCCGTCGCCACCAAGGTCTACCGCGCCGACGGCGTCGACTTTACGCCGGCTGCCAAGCGCCAGCTCGCCGAGCTGCGCGAGAACGGCTTTGGTAACCTGCCGGTGTGCGTCGCCAAGACCCAGTACAGCTTTAGCGATAACGCCAAGGCCCTGGGCGCTCCTGTGGGCTTCCGCATCACCGTGCGTGAGCTCAAGGTTTCTGCCGGTGCCCACTTTGTGGTCGCGCTGACCGGCAGCGTTCTGACCATGCCGGGCCTGCCCAAGGTTCCCGCGGCCGAGAACATCGACGTCGACAACGACGGCAACATCACCGGCCTGTTCTAAGCCTGCTGCTTATACCCGCTTGCCCGCCCCGCCGCGCCCACCAAGGCCCGGCGGGGCTTTTTGATCCTTAGGCACGCGCATGTCTTGTAGATACCGACGGCCTTTGCCCACCATAGGCTTTTGCGCGGGTAGAATGCATGGATAACTTGATGCTTACAGGCGACGGAAAGGAAACGTTGCATGGACCAGGACAAGACGACCGTGATGGGCGGATATGGTTCCGCGCAGGCTGACGATAGCGCCGATGCGACTCGCGTTGTTCCCAACCCCGGTTATACCGACCCCGCCGCGACGCAGCCTTCTGCCGAACCCACACGGGTTATGGGCTATGGCGATACACCGCGGGATCCGTTTGATTATGCACCGCAGGACCCGTATGGCAATGCGGCGACAGATGCTTATAACAACCTGCCGCAAAATCCTATTCCGCAGCCTCAGCAGACGACGTATATGCCGCGCACGGCACAGGCCCAGCCTCGATATGAGTCGCGCGATCCGTATGCGCGCCAGCCC
>CAKWZF010000171.1:0-1704 GCA_934865005.1 uncultured bacterium
CTGCACGGTCTCGCTCTTGCCGCCAAACGTAAAGGTAACGTTGTCAGTCATGATCGGCAGCGTCGAAGTTACGGTCACACCGGAATCCCTGGCTGCGCTTCGCTCGTCGAGCGCCGCGCACGTCTGCGAAAAATCGTCGGGATTGGCGACCGCCAGCAGATCGTAGCGTGTGATGTGGCCGTACTGCTTGGGCGAAAGCGCGACCGACGTGTCGCGAATACCCATACCGCAAATCACAAGCGCGGTGCAACCCGCGATGCCAAAGATGGTCATAAAGGCGCGCTTTTTATAGCGGAAAAGGTTGCGTGCAGCGACCTTGTTCAAAAAGCCCATGCGGCGCCAGATAAAGCCGATGCGCTCGAGCAGAATGCGCGAGCCAGCGCGCGGGGCCTTGGGACGCATAAGCGAGGCCGGGGTCTCGGCCATCTCGTGGCGGCAGGCGATAATCGTGGCGCCCACCACGCCCACGGCAAACAGCGCCACCGAAACGATCGAGGACACGATGTCGTACGAAAGCAGCATCTGGGGCAGTGAGTACATGTCGTCGAACACCGTAAACAGGAACAGCGGCAGGCCCACAAATCCGATGATGTTGCCGAGCACGCCGCCGATCAGACAAGCCCACAGCGCATAGTCCACGTATTTGGACAGGATGCGTCCGCGCGAATAACCGAGTGCCTTATACAGGCCGATGAGCGTGCGCTCCTCCTCGACCATACGCGTGGCGGTGGTAAGGCTGATGAGCACGGCGACGATAAAGAAGATGAACGGGAACACCGTGGCGATGGCCTCAATTGACGAGCTGTCGCTCTCCACGCTCGAGTAGCTTGCGATGTTGCCGCGGTCCTGGATGTACCAGGTGCATTCGCCCAGATCGGAAAGCTCGGCGCGGGCATCGGCAAACTGTTGATCGGCGGCGGCGCGACGCTGATCCAGGTCGGCTTGCGCCTGCGCACGCTCGTCGCTGCCCTCGGCCATGCGATTGATGTTGTCCTGCTCAATCCCAAAGAGCATATTCGCCTGACGCTCAGCCGCGTCCAAGCTCGCCGGCGTGTCGACCGTCAGCTCCTGGGCGCGCGCCTTCTCACGCTCCTCGCGGATCTTCTCGATATTGCCCTTGACCTCATTGATCTTTGCCGCGTAGGAATCCGAATAGGAGTTGAGGCTCTTGGCTCCCTCAACGATCACGTGGACCGCGGAGTAGGAAGAAGATGTCGCGGCGTCCTCGCTCACATAGAACTTATAGTCCGCCGCCGAAGCAGCGCGAAAGGCGTTGACTGTCGAGTCAGAACTTACATCAGTGGGGTCGAGGACCTCAGCCGTAATGGTGTAATCGCCCGCGGCAAACTGGTCCTTGGCGCTTTGATTGGACGAGCTCGCGTCATTGGCGGCAAAACTCACCGTATCGCCGATTTTCTTGCCCGATGCCTTCAGGAACTTCGAAGTCACCGCGACTTCATCGGCGCTCTCGGGCAAATCGCCGTTCACGAGCACCGGCTGATCGATGTTCTCCTTGGAGAGACTCTGCACGACCACGCGCTCGCGCGTTGTGCCCACGGCGGTGTAGGCGGTCTCGGTGTAGATGCCCTCGGCCGTTTCGACGCCATCGACCTCTTGTATGGCGTCGAGATCATCGTCAGTCAGGCCATAGGTCGACTGCACGTTAATGTCATAGACATTTTGCTGGTCGAAGTAGGCATCAAC
>CAKWZF010000172.1:0-1700 GCA_934865005.1 uncultured bacterium
CTTTCCTTTGCGTGCGGAACTCGCGATAAACTTAATTACGCGCCGCTTCCCGCCCACACCGGGCAAACGTCGTTGGACTTATCACTGACACGATTAAACCGCTTGTATATCGTCTGCTGGCTTGGCACGGTACAATACTTGCAGCTTTAATTCATGAATTAGTGGAGTTATTGATGGCAGAATCTCGTACGGAGCGTAGGGCTCGTCGTGCTTTGATGGAGGCGACTGAGGGGTCGAAGGAGGAGAAATCTTCTACGAAATCCAAGTCTTCTAAAGCTGCAAAAAACAAATCGACTAAGAGCAGGGCTAAGGCCAAGCGTCCCGGCTCTCGTCGGAACGAGGATAAGGCATCTCAGACTCGCTCCAAGCGCTCGCATAAAGATCAGGTTTCGTCTGCGCGTAAGGCTGTGGACCCCAAGTCCCCCTGTTCGATCATGGAAGCTTGCGGTGGGTGCACGGCGCTCAATCGTCCTTATAAAAAGCAGTTGGCAGCTAAGCAGGCTGCTATGGAGGAGCTTTTTGCTGCTCTTTGCGAGCGCGAGGGTATTAGCGTCGACTCCATTCGCGGTATGGGAGTCACCCTGGGCGACCCGGGCAAATATCCTGCGCCGCGTGGCTTTCGTCATAAGGCTGCCACTCCCTTTGCTCCCGGTAAGGAGGGCGCTGTCCGTTGCGGTTTCTTTGAACGCGGCACGCACAAGATCGTTGCCGTACCCGAATGCCCCATCGAGGCACCGGGCGCCCGTCAGATTCTCAACGGCATCGCACGCGAAGCTGAGCGGCTGCATATTCCCGCCTTTAATGAGGACAAGCATCTTGGTTTGCTTCGCTATGCCGTCGTCCGCTGCGGCTGGCGTACCGACCAGGTCATGGTCACGCTCGTGACCGCTCAGCGCGACTTGCCGCATGCGCAGGAGTTCTTTGAGGCTGTCGCCGCACTCAATCCGCACATCGTCACCGTCGCCCAAAACATCAACGGACGTCCCGGCAACGCCATCCTCGGCGAGGAAACCCGCATTGTATATGGCGCCGAGTGCATGCGCGACCAGCTGCTCGGTTGCGAATTCGATATCTCCCCCACCGCGTTCTATCAGACCAATCCGCAGCAGACCGAGCTGCTCTACCAGCTCGCTATCGACGGTATGGATCTGCACCAGGGCGATGTGCTTATGGATGCCTATTGCGGTAGCGGAACTATCGGCCTGTGCGCAGCCAAAGCCGCCCAGGACAAGGGCATCGGCATTATGCTGCTTGGCGTGGAGCGCAACCACGCCGGCATCGCTGACGCGCGTCGCAACGCCGAGCTCAACGGCCTTACTCGCAACGCATGGTTTATGGCCGACGATGCCACCGATTACATCCTAGATGCCGCCGACAACAACGAGCGGATCGATGTCCTTTCCATCGACCCGCCGCGTGCCGGCTCCACCCCCGAGTTCCTCGAAGCTGCCTGCGCACTTAAGCCGCGCCGCATCACCTATATCAGCTGCAACCCCGTGACTCAAGAGCGCGACCTGCATCAGCTCCTCGACGGAGGCTATCGCCTGCTCAAGATCACGCCCGTCGACATGTTCCCTCACACCGACCACACCGAAACCGTAGCGGTCCTCGAACGCCGCTAACCAACCTCAGTATATTTTTGGGACAATCAGAACCACCCTTAAAAAGGGTGGTTTGCTCTTAGGGTATAACCCACGGGC
>CAKWZF010000173.1:0-1648 GCA_934865005.1 uncultured bacterium
CTCGAGCACATTGGCGCCGGGATGCATGCTGTCCCAAGCGCTCGCCGCAGCCGTTACGGACGAGGTGTCGTTGATGGCGGTACCGGCAAACAGGCCAAAGCCCTCGTTGGTCAGCCCGAGCATGCCGCCGAGCGTCGGGAACACGAGCGCCGCGATAACGTTAAACAGGAAGATGACCGAAATAGCCTGGGCAATCTCGCGATCGTCGGCATCGATGACGGGCGCGGTCGCAGCAATGGCCGAACCGCCGCAAATCGACGAACCCACACCTACAAGCGTCGCGATCTTGCCCGGCACGTTCATAACGCGGCAGAGCACAAAGGCGATGACAAGCGAAGTCGAGATCGTCGCCACGATAATCGGCAGCGACTGGGCGCCCTTGGACAGAATCTGGGAGAGGTTCATGCCAAAGCCAAGCAGGATAACCGCGTACTGCAAGACTTTTTTGGACGTATAGGTGACGCCGGCGGCGAGCTGTTCGCGACGATTCTTGGGAAAGACGAGCGCCAGGACCATGCCAAAGAGGATGGCGAATACCGGACCGCCGACCACCTCAATTTGTTTGCCGAGCAACGTCGCGGGAATGGCGATGATCAGGCAGAACAAGACGCCTTTCCAGCGCTCGCGTACGATATTTGCCAGTTGCATATGGGATTCCTTCTTTCTATTTCACGTTTGCGACGGCTTATGATACGGCAACATTGAGCGCAGCCTTGCGCAAACACAGACTAAGATGCCGCAATAGTTCTCAGGCAACAGCCGAATTACCCACCGCGGAGAGCTGATTCGCGGCATAATTAACAACTGACATATGAGTTTGATAGAACAGTTGCGAGGCGCTATGGAAGAATCGATGCACGTCGGCGAGCAGGAAACGAGTCTACAGGACCAGTCCTACCACACCATTCGACGCAAAATCGTCTACCTGGACTACAAGCCGGGCGAAAAGCTGGGCGTCAAGCAACTTTGTGACGACCTGGATATGGGGCGCACCCCTGTGCGCGAGGCACTGGTGCGTCTGGCGCAAGAGGGCCTGGTGCGCACCGTGCCCCAGAGCGGCACCTACGTCTCACCCATCAACCTCACCCTTGCCGAGAGCGCCTGTTACATCCGCGAGCATCTGGAAAAGCAGGTGATTGTGGAGTGCTGTGCGCGCGCCACGTCGGCTGGCATCGAGCAGCTCGACCGCGCCATCGCGCTGCAGGAAAAGGCCATGGCCGAAGAGGATCGCATCGGCTTCTTTTTGAGCGACAACCTCATGCATCACATGATTTTTAGCATCGCATGTCGCAGCACCGTGTGGTCATGGCTCGAAGAGACCAATGCCGACCTGGAGCGCTTCCGCTGGCTGCGCGCTGCCACGCAGGTTCTCGACAATCAGGACATCGTGAACGAGCACAAGCAGATTCGCCGCGCTATCGCCGGTCGCGACCCCATCGAAGCGAGCTTTTTGGTCAGCAAGCACCTGCACATGATGTTCCGCAACCAAACCGAGGTTCTGGACCAGTTCCCCGAGTACTTCGAGACCAGCAAGCTCCGCTAACCTGCCAAAAAGGGACAGGTTTATTTTGGCAGGTTTTATCTGGTCAAATGAAATCAGAACCACCCTTAAAAAGGGTGGTTTGCTCTTAGGGTATAACCCACGGGC
>CAKWZF010000174.1:0-1587 GCA_934865005.1 uncultured bacterium
GTATCATCCAGTGTGGAACGAGGATGCCCGTTGCCGCGTGCGATGGGCTTGTAATAAGAGGAGAGCCATGTCGAAGCAAGCGGTCGTTGGAATCTTGGCGCATGTCGATGCCGGCAAGACCACGTTGGCCGAGGCCATGTTGTTCAACGCGGGTCGCATTCGCAAGCGCGGCCGCGTGGACGATGGCGATTCGCATCTGGACACGAACGCGATCGAGCGCGAGCGTGGCATCACGATTTTCTCGTCGCAGGCCGTGCTCGACCATGGCGATACCCACGTCATGCTCGTGGATGCGCCGGGGCATGTCGATTTTTCTGCCGAGGCGGAGCGCACATTGCGCGCGCTCGACTATGCGATTTTGGTTGTGGGCGCCAACGACGGCGTGCAGGGACACACCGAAACCCTGTGGCGCCTGCTTGCGCGCTATGACATCCCGACGTTCATCTATATCAACAAGATCGATTTGGAGAATCCCGGCCGCGATGTTTTGCTGGCACAACTTGGGCAACGTCTTTCCGAGGGCTGCCTGGATGCCAGCGAACTGTTGGCGGGTGGTGCCGTTCAGGAGGACGCTGCTGCGTTAGACGAGGCGGCGCTCGAGGAGTTTCTTGGGGCGGGTGAGCTTTCCTCCGCGACGCTGTCGCGCATGGTTGCTGAGCGCAAGCTCTTTCCCTGCTTTGCCGGCTCGGCGCTCAAGGACCAAGGTGTGGACGAGCTGTTGGATGGTATATGCGCGCTGATGCGCGAACAGGCGTGGCTCCCGGAGTTTGCCGCCCGCGTCTATCGCGTCAGCCGCGGGGACCGCGGCGAGCGCTTGGCTTGGGTTAAAGTGACCGGCGGCACGCTGCATGCCAAGCAGGTGATTGGCGGACGTTCCGGTGCCGAGGCATGGGAGCAGAAGGTCGATCAGGTACGCATCTATAACGGCGAGAAATACGAGCTTGCCCAAGAAGTTGCTGCTGGCGGTATTTGTGCCGTGACGGGCCTTGCACACGTTCGCCCAGGGGATGCCTTGGGCGCGGAGCCCGTGGGCGATGCGCCTGTCATCGCTCCGGTCCTCACCTATACGGTGCTTCCGGGCGAACACGATGTCCACGCGGTGTTCAAAGCACTGACAGAGTTGGCGGACGAAGATCCCATGCTCGGCGTAAGCTGGAACACTCATCTTGAGCAGATTCATTTGCAGCTGATGGGCGCCGTGCAACTCGAGGTCGTGCAGCGGGTGTTGGCCGATCGCTTTGGCCTTTCGGTTGCGTTTGAGTCTGGCGGCATTCTCTATAAGGAGACTATTTCGCAGCCGGTCGAGGGCGTGGGCCATTTTGAGCCGCTGCGCCACTATGCCGAGGTACATCTGCGCCTGGAGCCGTTGCCAGCGGGTTCGGGCGTGCAGTTTGGCACCGTGACCTCGACCGACGAACTCGATCTTAACTGGCAGCGTTTGGCACTCACCAACGCCATGGAGCGCGATCACCTGGGCGCGCTGACCGGCTCGCCCATCACCGATGTGTGCATTACGCTCACGGGCGGCCGTGCGCATGCCAAACACTCCGAGGGCGGCGATTTTCGCCAAGCCACGTACCGCGCGAT
>CAKWZF010000175.1:0-1586 GCA_934865005.1 uncultured bacterium
GTTCTCATCCATATCAACACCTCCCCTCATACAAAAAATGTGACAAAGGGACAGTCCCTTTGTCACATCGCATACCAATCGCTTGTGTTGCGCACTTAGGCGAAGGTGATCTCGCCGGTCTCGCAGTCCATATCGGCGATACGAGCCAGGCTCTCAACGCGGAAGCCGCGCTCGCGGAGCTTATCGCCACCGCCCTGGAAGCCCTTCTCCACCGCAATGCCAATACCGGATACCTCGGCACCCGCAGCCTCGCAGATCTTGATAAGACCCTCGAGCGCGCAGCCGTTGGCCAGGAAGTCGTCGATAATCAGGACCTTGTCGCCCTCGGACAGGAAGCGCTTGCCAACGATGACCGGGTACTCCTTCTGCTTGGTAAAGGAGTAGATGGTCGTGGCATACTGCTCGCCGTCAAGGTTGATGGACTGCGCCTTCTTGGCAAAGACCACCGGCACGCCGCCAAAATGCTGGGCTGCGATGCAAGCCATGCCAATGCCCGAAGCCTCAATCGTCAGGATCTTGTTGATCTCGACGCCCTCGAACAGACGGGCCCACTCGGCGCCCATGTGGTCGAACAGCTCAACGTCGCACTGGTGGTTGAGGAAGGCATCAACCTTAAGGACGTTACCGGCCTTTACGATGCCGTCATGGCGAATACGATCCTCAAGCTCCTGCATGGCGCAACCCCTTCTCGCGGCAACGATACCGCGCGATTAATAAACGTTGTTCGATAGTCTACCACGGACCGACCCCCACCCGTCCCACAAGCCGCATCGCACCATAAAGCCGCAAGACCAGTTGATGGGCCGATTCGTGGCAAGCCTGCCTCCACAAGCTAATGGCGGGCGCGCACCCTCACCAAACGCACCATGGCGAGCGCAAAGCCCACAGCGGCCACAGCCATCAACACATAGAACACCGAACGGAAACCAAACAAGAACACATCCGGACGACCTGCAACAAAACTGGTCACGGCCTCGCCCATTGCCACGCTCATCTGCCCATACAGGATATGCGACGCCGCCGTAATGCCGAGCGCCATGCCGGCGTAGCGTGCCAAACTACCCAGGCTGCCCGCAAAGCCGAGCGCTTCGCGCGGAGCCGAGCCCATATACAGCGAGTTGTTGGGGCTCTGGAAAATCGACGTACCGCACGACATAAACGCGACGCAACACACGATTACAGGGATAGAAGAGTGCTCGTCGAGCGTGCTTACCGCAAAGAGGCCGCACACGTACACGCCCAGGCCGACCGCCGTGGGACCCTCGCAGCCAACACGGTCCGAAACCGCACCCGAAAGCGGGCCGATAAAGGCATTCACCATCGGCAGCGCCAAAAACAGCAATCCGGAAATGTCGGAACCAAAGCCGTGGGCGTCCTGAAAATAGAACGGCAAAATAAACTCGGATGCGCCAATACCAACGAACACGATGAGCATGCAGGCAAGGTTGATGGTAAAGGCCGAATTTGCAAAGCAGCGACGAGCGGCCTCGGCAAGGGACATGGGACGGTCGCCGGCCTCCGGCTTAACATGCGGCAACGTGTAGAGCCCCACGATAAACGAGATAACGCCAATGGGCAGGTTAATG